>NZ_LAJX01000159.1 GCF_000963695.1 Methylocucumis oryzae | reverse complement strand
CTGGGTGTTGCCAAGCAAGCCGGACACGCCGCCCACTTTTACCCATGCTGGAAGGAAACAATGAAGAGTTGGAGAGGGTTCGTGACGTTAAGTCATTAAAGCAAAACAGCAAGCAAGGCTTTGAATGGCAGGACAAAGCCGTTAAAGAAATTAGCCAATGGCGGCAACAAAACCCACAACTGGATGCCAATCAATACGGTTTTTTTGCCGTCAATATGGCGAGTACAGGCAAAGGTAAAACGTTTTGCCAATGCCAAAATCATGCGTGCATTATCACCCGATGCAGACAGCTTGCGTTATGTATTGGCATTAGGTTTGCGGACTTTAACCTTGCAAACAGGCGACGAATACCGCGAGCGGATTGGTTTAAGGAACAATGAATTGGCGGTGTTGATCGGTTCACGCGCAGTTTTGGAATTACACGACCAAAAAGCACAAGAAAAAAATGACGCAGAACGGGAAGCAACAGGTTCCGAATCCGAAGAAACCTTGCTCGACAATGAACTGTATTTTGAATGTGATTTTCCCGATGATTGGCTAAAAACCACCTTAAAAACTTCAAAAGACCGCCAGTTTTTATACGCACCCGTATTGAGTTGCACGATTGACCATCTGATGGCGGTAACCGAAACCCAACGCGGAGGCCGCTATATTTTGCCGACCTTGCGCTTGATGTCGTCTGATTTGGTGATTGATGAAATTGATGATTTTGATGGTAAAGACCTGATTGCCATCGGGCGGTTGATTCATTTGGCGGGCATGTTAGGCCGAAAGGTCATGATTTCCTCAGCAACCATTCCGCCTGATTTAGCGGAAGGTTTTTACTATGCCTATCAATCCGGTTGGTCAATCTTTGCCACTATGCGCCAACAAAGCAAAAATGTCGGTTGCGCTTGGATAGATGAATTTTTCCAGCCAAGTGACCACGTTGGAAAGCTCAAAAGAAGCTCAAGCAATGGCGGTTTATCAAACGGCCCATCAGAAATTCATCAATAAACGCAATCAACACTTACAAAAGCAAACTGCGAAACGCAAAGCCACCATTTTTGATTGCTCACCCGAACAGGCCAAAGAACAAAACCTCACGATTGAAGACTATTTTGCCCAAATCATACAAGCGGCAATTATTGAAAAACATCAACAGCATCATTTAGTGGATATAGCCACAGGCAAGCACGTCAGTTTTGGCGTGGTGCGGGTTGCCAATATCAAGCCCTGCATTGCCTTGACCCGTAAATTGCTGAATGCAAAGTGGCCTGAAAACACAGAAATCAGGGCAATGGCCTATCACAGCCAGCAAGTGCTGATTATGCGCAACGAACAGGAAAAACATCTGGATTCCGTATTAAAGCGCACTGCCACTAATACAAAGCATACGCTAAACAATCCACAAATACGGGCGCATTTAAAAGCCATCGACGCACCGAATGTGATTTTTATTTTAGTGGCGACACCTGTAGAGGAAGTTGGGCGCGACCATGATTTTGATTGGGCGGTGGTTGAGCCGTCTTCTTACCGTTCATTCATCCAGTTGGCGGGGCGAATCATGCGCCACCGTGAGCTGGCCTCAGCATTGGCAGCTAGCAATATGGCGTTGCTGCAATTCAATCTAAAAGGCTTAAACGGAAAAGACGTGGTTTTTAACCGTCCTGGCTATGAATCCAATGAAAACCGCTTGGTAACACACGACTTAAAACAACTGGTAGACATTGAAGCAATGGCAACGCGCTTAGATGCCACGGCTCGGATTACCAAACCTGAAACCCTGCAACCTAAAAACAGCCTAGTTGATTTAGAGCATCACTGCATCCAGCAATTGTTAACTCATTACAGCCAGCAAGGCCCAGAGTCTTTATCCGGCTGGATTACGTCATGTTGGTGGCTGACGGGCGAGCCGCAACAATACGTCCAATTTAGAAAAGGTACGCCTGAACTGACGTTGTTTTTAATACCTGAGGATGACAGCTTTAAATTTAAAGAGAAAGACAGATGGGGTGAGTGGATTGGTAAAGAGAGTGCTTATGGCATCGTCCACGAAGAACATTTAACCGAGTTAGAAAAACAGCGGTTATGGCTGTGGCGGGATTATCGTGTTTTGTTGGAAAACTCGCCTAAATCGGACTTGCAAGAAGCCGCTCAAGCCTATGGGGAGGCCAATTTCCCTACTTACGGAAAAAATCCAAACGACTTGAAATATAGCTATTCCAGCCAATTCGGCTTACAAGAAACCTGACAGGTTTTGCAAACCTGTCAGGTTTCTTTGGAGGCTTAAAGCTGCCTGTGCGGCAGTGGAACGGACAATACAAAAAAGTATGTAATTTTCTAAGCTGCTTTTTTCAGCAGAATTAATAGTTTACCAAAAAAGCACCATAAAGCCCTTTTCTTTGGAATATAAATTTAAAACAAAAAAGTATGTAATGGTTGTATTATTTTTTATACAAGCTTAAACTTTAATCCATGTCATCGTGAGTCCAAAAAATCTTAAGGAGCCAATATGCTTGACCCTGCAATACAAAACTTTCTGAGTGAACGCAAAGAAAGCTGGTTAAAAAAGAAAATCGACAGCAAAACAACGGCAGAACAAGAACGCGAATTAACGCTAGAAGCCAACGAGTTGTTTGCATTGGCTACTTGGTTGCCCGATGCGGCAAAACGGGCCAAGCAATTATCACTCGTCAGTCATCCGGCAAAATTTAGCCATCCTAGTGCAAAAACCAGTTCCATCATTGCAATTGCTGAAAAAAATGCAGATGGTTTTGTCCGCACAGGCAATACCGCCAATCAATTGGATGTTTTTGGTAATGCCGCCGCAATGGATGTCTATAAATTTCTAAGCCTAGCTTTAGCGGATGGTCAAACCGTTCTCAGCCATTTAGAGCAACAAACATCTACTATCCAACAACAATTTACCTTGCCCAGTGCAAGCTATGCAGAACTAGCCGCTTCCTTATTGACTATAAAATCGACCGATACGGATAAAGCTGTAACCAGCGACATCGTTAAGCAAGTTTATTTTCCTGTTTCAGAAGAGAGCTATCATCTACTTTCGTTGCTAACCCCTTCAAGTTTAATGTTCACACTTAAACAGCGTATCAACATCCTACGTTTTTCTGACGAGGCAAAAGCTGCACGGGAAGCCAAGAAAAAACAACCAGCATTATCACGGCGAACTGGCGGAAATTTATTCATTAACTGTTGTTGGCTTCGGCGGCACCAAACCGCAAAACATCAGCGTCTTAAACAACCAAAACGGCGGCACAGCCTATCTACTCGAATCCCTCCCCCCCATACTGAAAAAACGCAGTATCAATCCACCGAAAAATAATTTTTTCAGCAACAGCTTAAGGCTAAAAGATTTTCAGGAAGATTTTGACCAACTGCACAAACAACTCAGCAGCGACACCAATAATATCCATGTCCGTAATAAGCGCGATTGGCTGATTAAAAACATCATCTATCAAGTCGCCGATAAACTTTGGCAAATCCGCTTTTTAGATGCGGGCTGGTCAACATCCGACAATTATCAAAACCTCTCACCACAGCAAAAAACCTGGCTGGACCAAGCCTACAAAGACACACGGCAACAGCAAACCGATTGGCAAGAAGACATAAAAACCGCGCTGGCACGTTGGCTTTCCAATAGCTACAAAACCACCCAAGGCGATAAAGCCTTATCCATTGACGACGACCGCTACAAACCCCACTTTATCCGCTTAATTGACGAGTGCGAGGCCGCCATATTATGAAAAAACGTCCTGCTCATCCCCTATATTCAAATCCATAACGCCAACGCCTTATCCAGTCCATACACTATTGGCTTTCCTGCCATGACTGCTTGGTTAGGCGCTGTCCATAATTTACAACGCTTGCTTAAACCCCGTGATGATGATTTTGAAGATTTAGCGTTTAAAAGCGTCGGCGTAGTCTGCCACGACATCAAACTGCAAACCTACAAAGGCAACAGCGATTTTGTGTATTCCATAATCGGCACGGGTAATCCGCTAGATAAATCCGGCAATCGACCTTCATTTATTGAAGAAGCCCGCTGCCATTTAACCGTCTCGATCGTTATTGAATACAGCTGTGATTTTGACCAAGATTTAGCGGAACACGTTGACCATCTTGTAAAAGGCAAATTGAAATTTGCAGGCGGCGATGTCATCACCGCCAAACCGTCCGAAACGTTTGAGATTGATTCAGAAAACCAGAAACAGCTCATGACCAAACTCATGCCTGGTTTTTGCCTAATTGAACGCCGTGACTTAATGCAACTGGCAATGGCGAACGGACAAGATGCGATAGATGCTTTACTGGATTACCTAACCATAAAACACACCAGCCAAATTGATGATAAAGACAAAGTAACATGGACAAGTAGCCGCAAAAACAAAGGCTGGATTGTTCCCATTGCCACAGGTTTTCACGGCATCAGCGATTTGGGCAAAGCCGAAAACCAGCGCGACCCCGACACTCCCCACCGTTTTGCCGAAAGTATCATCACCTTAGGCGAATTTAAAATGCCTTATCGCATCGACAACCTAGACAACATGCTTTGGCACACTCACGCCGATTTAGACAATAACCTTTACCTTTGCCAACAAAACCAACCCATTAACCAACAATAAGGAAAACACCCATGGCTAAAAATACCAACATCGCTTCTGTATTGGCTTTTGAAAAAAAACTCGTTCCCTCTGATGGCTTTATGTACGGCACAACCTGGGAAGAACGTAATAAACCCGAATCTAATAAACCGCTGGTTCTGCGCGAAAAATCAGTGCGTGGCACCATTTCCAACCGTCTTAAAGATGCCATTAAAAATGATCCATTAAAACTGAACGCAGCGGTCGAAAACCCAAACTTACAACGGGTTGACAGTTGTGCGTTAGGCGAAGACCAAAACACCTTAAAACTGCATTTCACCCTTAAGGTGTTAAGCGGCGTGCAAAATCCATCCGCCTGCAACAACAAAGCCTTTAACGAAACCTACAGCAAAGCCGCCAATGACTACATTGCCGCCGAAGGTTTTAAAGAACTGGCAAAACGTTACGCCATCAATATCGCCAATGCGCGTTTTTTATGGCGCAACCGTGTAGGTGCGGAAAACATAGAAGTGCAGGTGAAAAAACTCAATCAAGATTCAGAAAAAACCTGGACTTTTGATGCTGTAAAAATGGGCTTGAGTGATTTTGAATCCGTCACTGCTGAAATTGACGAACTGGCAACTGAAATAGCCAGCGCATTATCTGGTAAAAATAATTTAACAGGCGAAAACGTAGATTTTTTACTGCTAGAAATCAAGGCATTTGCCCAAGTAGGCTTTGCCCAAGATGTGTACCCCAGTGAAGAATTGGTGTTAGACAAAAGCACCGCGAAAGATAAAAAAAGCAAAATTCTTTATCACATCAACAACATTGCAGGAATGCACTCGCAAAAAATCGGCAATGCGTTGCGTACCATAGACACATGGTATCCAGTCCCAGAAGGTGAAACCTTATTCCCCATTGCCATAGAACCTTACGGCGCAGTCACCAACTTAGGAAAAGCCTACCGAAACCCAAAAGCCAAAGCCGATTTTTTTACCCTGTTTGATCGCTTCGCCTGTGGTGAAACCTTGGAGAAAAAAGAAGATGAACATTATGTAATGGCAGTATTAGTGCGTGGTGGCGTGTTTGGCGAAAGCGGCAAGGACTAGGCCATGAAGTTCTATTTGGAAATCACTTTATTGCCTAATCCAGAAGTGGGCATCCACTTCCTCTGGTCAAAAGTCTACCAACAAATCCACCTAGGTTTAGTGGAAATACAAGACGACCAAGGCCATGTGCCGATGGGTGTGGCGTTTCCTGAGTATGTGCAGGGCGATAAGCGCAGAGTGTTAGGCGTTAAGTTGCGCTTATTTGCCGAACACGAAGCCACGCTCAGCCAATTTAACGCCAGCCACTGGTTGGCACGACTGAGCGATTATGTGCATTGCACCAGCATCCGTCCTGTGCCGGAAAAGCTCGTCGGCTATGCCACTTACCAACGCGAGCAACCGAAAACCAACAAAGAACGCCTAGCCAGACGTTATGCCAAACGCCACGGCATGGATTTAGCAACCGCCTTGCACAGTGCCGTAGACTTAACGGTCAAACCACCCTCAGGTGAGACTTACAAAGCCCAGCTCCGTTATTGCGATATGACGCAAAAAACCGTCACCACCCCGTTCATTCGCTTACAAAGCCTGAGCGGCGGGCAAAACGTTTTGTCTGTGGATTAAAAAAACTGTAGTCGCTGAGTCGTCGGGGACAACATTCAGCAGTTATGGCCTAAGCGCCACCTCAACCGTCCCTGAGTTTTGAACTTTTTTGTCCGCTGTCGCGCAGGCAGCTTAGAAATGAGTTTTGACCCATTTTTTTTCGCGCTTTTTAAAAATATAGAAAAATCAGTTTGGTTGTGTAGCCGTGTTTTTAGAATGGTTAAAACATTCAAAATTCCTGTATACTGCTACACGACTGGCTTTCGGGAGATTGGGAGACAGTTCACTGCCGCACAGGCAGCTTAGAAAAAGACCCGCAATGGTGTATACCGCTTGTTACTCGTTCACTGCCGCACAGGCAGCTTAGAAAGCGTAATTTGTCAAATATGCTCATTACATAAAGTTCACTGCCGCACAGGCAG
>NZ_LAJX01000158.1 GCF_000963695.1 Methylocucumis oryzae | reverse complement strand
TACTGACCACTAAAAGGCGTTTTGACAATGGCGATAGCGGGCAAAAATAACGACGGCAAAGCATTTGAGCTGCCTTACTTAATGCCGCCATAACTCATGCAGTTTAGTTAAGTTGGCAAAAGCTTCTGTGTGGTAGACCGGCGATAAGCTAATTGCTTGTTCTAAATACTGTTCAGCATCACCGTAATTGCCGTCTAGCATAAAGATATAGCCGATATTATTGTAAGCAGATGCTATGTCGGTGGTTTTTTGAAATGTTGTTAAAGCTTCTTGCACTTTGCCTTGTCGGGTTTGTAACAACGCTAAATTTTGCAGGGCAGGGCGGTAATTATCCTCTAGCCGTAGCGCTTCACGGTAATCGCGTTCGGCATCAGCCCAATGGCCTGCTAAATAATGCGAATAACCTCGATTAGTCAATACTTGCGCAGAGTTAGGCAAAATCTTTAAAGCTTGTTGGTAATAAGCCAATGCCGTGGAGTAGTGCTGTTGTTGGTCATATAACAATGCCAAACCGTTTGCACAACGCCAGCAAGACGCGTCTTTGTTGAGTGCGGTTTTCAGTAATGGCAAAGCGTGCTCGCGGCGGTGTTGTTGGATTAACAATAAGCCAAGTCCGGTTAATGTCGCAGCATTTCCGGGTTGTTGTTTTAACGCTAAGCGATACGCTTCCTCAGCTAAATTAAAATTACGCCTGTCCGCATGTATCGCGCCGATTTTATTCAGTAACTCGGCATTGTTGGGGTTTAGGTTTAATGACTTCACATACAACGCTAATGCCGCGTCGGTATTACCTGTGGTTAACTCCTGATTGCCGCGCGTTGCAAACGATTGCCAAGATTCTGTTTCGACTTGCTGGTCTGGGGTACTGGCACAACTCACCAAAGCCAAGCTAACTAAAACTAGCTGAGTGCCTTTAAAGCGTAACTTACGAAACCAGGTAAAAACCATACATATGACCCTGTAACATTATCTATTAAAAATCAACATCAGCTTTATCACGGCTGGCCCTAAGGCAATGCAGAAAAAGCCTGGAAAAAAACAGAACACCATTGGAAAAATCATTTTCGTCGCGAGTTTAGCGGCTTTTTCTTCCGCGTGTTGCATACGCTTATCGCGAAAGTCTTCTGAATAAATCCGCAATGCTTCGGCGATACTGGTGCCTAACGTGATACTTTGCGCTAATAAACCGACTAAACTGCGCACTTCTTGTAACCCTGTGCGTTTAGCTAAACCATATAACGCTTGCACACGGTCAACACCGGCGCGCGTTTCCGCATTCACCAGATTAAGTTCTAACGCTAATACCGGATGTATCGCGATGAGTTCTTGGGCAACCCGTTGTAAGGCAGCGCCTAAACCTAAGCCGGCCTCGGTACAAACGACTAATAAATCTAAAGCATCAGGGAAGGCATGGATAAGTAGCTGTTGCCGTTCGGCAATTTTTTTATCTAAATAATAACTCGGTAAAACAATGCCTAAGCTAGAGGCAAATAGCGCACTATAAGCTACTTGCTCAGCACTTAAGTTTGGTAGCCAGGGCAATATCGCTAACAGCACGGCTGGCAAACCTAACAATAATAACGTCTTAATAGCATAATAATTTTTTAAACTATTCGGCGAGCGAAATCCCGCATGTAATAAACGTTCTTGCGCTTTGGTCAGCTCTTTCGTATTTTGCGGTGTGATATAAGGCTTAGCGGCATCTAACAGTCTATCCAGTTGGTTAGAAAAAACCTCTGAGGTCGTCGAGGTTCTACCAAGCGTTTTGATATAACCGCCTGCGCACCGGGTCTGAAACACCTGAAAATAACAACGCGACCGTGAGCGCTAATAAAAACACGCTAAGCGCGATAGTGCCGATAAACGTTAGCTGAGCTAAATCCAAAACGTTCTCCAATAACTATTAAACCGAACTATACATCGATTTTCAGCATTTTTTTAACCCAAATTGCGCCTAAGCCCATCAGCACTAAGCCACTGCCTATAATTTTAGGGCCTAGCGGGTCGGTAAATAATACATTGACATAATCAGGACTGGTCACTTCTAACAAGCCAAACAAACCAAACGGGATAGCGGCTAAAACAAAAATTGAAGCTCGGCCCTCTGCAGTCAGTGTTTTAATTTTACGTTGAAACTTAAAGCGGCTGCGCACGACGCCGCTGATACTTTGTAAAATTTCCGCTAAATTGCCGCCGCTTTCACGTTGTACTAATACCGACGTGACCATTGCCATCAGCGACACGCTAGGCACACGGCTTAGCAAATTGTTAAACGCCACGCGCATATCAACGCCATAATTTAATTCATCGAAGGTAATGCCAAACTCAGACGAAATCGGTTCAGGCAGTTCGGACGCGACTAAGCTCATCGTATCGTTAAACCGGTGTCCTGCGCGCATAGCCCTAACCATCATATCTAACGCATCCGGCAATTGCTCTTCAAACTGAGCTAGGCGTTTATCGCGTAACGTGTTCAATGTGTAAATCGGTAAATAAAACGTGACTAAAAACGCTAACCCAATTAAATAAAATTCGTCGGTATATCGTAACGTCGTTAGTGTGGCAATACTGGCTAAACCTAAACTCGATAGTACGAGTCGGTAAGCCGGAAAAAACCGCCCTGATTGCTCTATGGTTTTTTCTAATTCCAACATACCGGGCAAGGCTTCAAGCGCTTGCTCCCAAGGCGATAACGTCGTCAGGTATTTAATGCGTACCAGTGATAACCCCGTGGTCGCGGGGACGAAACTATCTTCTATCGTCGTTAAGCGCTGTTGCATACGCTGATCGATTTGCTGCTTACTTTGTACAGCGTTCGCAACAATGTAACCAACGACCAAAATGGCGCAAAAAATGATGAATAAAAATAAATACAACTCAGTAGCACTCATTTTTCGTCTTCCCAACCTTCGTCACGATGCGTATCAAAAATCGATAAATCCAAACCAATGCCGCGTTTTTGCACCGTTTCAAAGAATTTAGGCACGGTACCGGTTGCGCGAAAACGGCCTAAGACATTACCAAACTCATCAAGACCGCGACGTTGAAAGGTAAAGATTTCGCTCATCGTAATAATATCGCCTTCCATACCATTAACTTCTTGAATGCTGACGACTTTACGCTTACCGTCTTCAAGCCTAGATACTTGTACGACTAAATGAATGGCCGAGGCAATTTGTGAACGTATCGCGCGAGTGGGTAAATCTAAACCCGCCATAGCGACGAGATTTTCAATACGCGCGATAGCATCGCGCGGCGTATTCGCGTGTACCGTCGTCAGCGAACCATCGTGACCGGTATTCATCGCCTGCAACATATCAAACGCCTCTTCACCGCGACACTCACCAATAACGATACGGTCAGGCCGCATACGCAAACTGTTACGCACTAAATCACGCGCGGTGACTTCGCCTTTACCTTCGATATTCGGTGGCCTGGTTTCTAATCGCACCACATGGGTCTGCTGCAAGCGTAATTCGGCGGCGTCTTCAATGGTGACAATACGCTCATCTTCTGGAATGGCGGAAGACAACGCATTCAGCATCGTGGTTTTACCAGAGCCAGTGCCACCCGATACGATAATATTTAACCGGCATTTCACTGCCGCGCTTAATAATTCCGCCATCATCGGCGTTAATGCGCGAAAATTAATTAAATCGTTGGTGCGTAAATGGTCGGCTTTCGCGCGCCTAATCGATAAAATCGAACCATCTAATGCTAAAGGCGGCACAATCGCATTAATGCGTGAGCCATCTTTAAGCCTGGCATCCACCATAGGCACCGATTCATCGACTCGGCGGCCTACGCTAGACACAATCCGGTCGATAATTCGCATTAAATGCGCTTCATTTTGGAATTTAACCGTAGTCAACTCCAGCTTACCAAAGCGCTCAACATAGATTTGTTGAAAGCCATTCACCATAATATCGGAAATACTGGCATCATTGAGTAACAGCTCTAACGGTCCTAAGCCTAAAATCTCGTCTTCAATGCAGCGTGTCACATGTTGACGCTCAGCCATAGCCAGCGGTGCTGAATCCTCATCGAGAATTTTTTGCGATAACTCACGAATTTTCTGCCTTGCGGTCTTATCATCTAATTCGTTTAATAGCGACAAATCCGCAATGCTTAACAGCTTTTGTAACACGCGCTGCATCCATTCCTGCTCGCCAGCCGAAGTTTGACGCACAATTAACGGCGGATTAACACGCGGTTTAGGAATATTCGACGTAACGATTGGCGCAGTTTCGGGTTCAACCAACGTTTTAACAGCAGGTTGAGCAAAGTGGTTTTTTAGACGATCTTTTAAAAAATCCATAACCTAACTATTTAGCTAAACGCGCAAAAAAATCACGCATCAGGTTTTTCTTAAGTGGTGGCTGAATGCCCAGCAATTCATTGACCAATTTGACTAACGCTTGCGTGATAGGCGCATTAGGCACTTGTTCGAGTAGTGGCACACCTAAATTCAGCGCATGACTGACGCGGGCATAATCATTAGGGATACTATAAACAGCCGCTACCTTCAGTGACTGCTGAATATCTTCAAGCTGAATAGGGCTAATCGCTTGATAGCGATTCACTGCGATAACAATACGCTCTTCAGGGAATTCCA
Organism: Methylocucumis oryzae; assembly: GCF_000963695.1. Classification (GTDB taxonomy): domain Bacteria; phylum Pseudomonadota; class Gammaproteobacteria; order Methylococcales; family Methylomonadaceae; genus Methylovulum; species Methylovulum oryzae. The sequence goes on along the minus strand of NZ_LAJX01000158.1, from coordinate 14,443 downwards.
TGTCTTGTTGCAAAATCCTCAATAACCGCTGAGCATCACGCAAGTTAGCGACATCTTGTTGAACGCATACGACAAGCTTATCGGCATGATCGACGACACAACTCATAATAGGGTCCACTAAGCGAGGTAAATCAATGACGATGACTTTAAAACTCATCATCATTAAATCCAATAATTGTTTAAGTAATGAGACCGGTAAATCGCCCGGTAAACCGATTTGATTAGGCAACGTGGTTAATAACGCTAAACCACTTTTTATGCACCGTCATAAAAGAATTTAATGCCACACTATCCAGCGTATCAATGACCGGTAAAGTCTCAAAAATGCCTTGTTGCGGATGTATGTTAAAGTTCAGCGCTTGTGTGCCAAATTGCATATCCATATCCATTAACGCCACACGGGCTTGCTCATGCACGGCGGTAATATGCGCTAAATTACCGGCAACCATAGACGCACCGGAGCCGTTTTTAGCATTAACCACGGCAAAAATCTGCGAGTTTTGCCCAGACGCTTTTAACGATTTTTCCCGAACCACTTGTTTAAGCGTCTCCATTAACTCGCGTTCGAGTACCGGATACGGAAAAAAGTCTCTGACACCGGCTTGCATAGCTAAACGCATGAGCGCCGTATTATCGCCAATCGTGCTAATCACTAAAGTCGTAGGCCTAAGCTGAGCCGGTTTCGCTCCTAAGGCTTTTAACACCGACTCAGCCCGTTGACCTAAAAACAAAATTAACACGTCGGGCAGCGTAGTGACGCCATAGAGAGGGTCGTCATGGCTAGGATTAGCCAGTAACGTCGTGGTGTTAAGTCCGGCAAGATGCGATAACGTAATCCGCAACTCGTCGAGTTCCGGTTTAGCGTAACCCGTGATTAAAACGCGTAGATTCGATTCCATGAGGGTAACGGATAACAATAAAAAGTGATTAAGCGCAAGGTGTGATCACTGCCCCAGCCGCAGGATTATCAGGATCGGGCAACGCGCCTAAGCTTTCTTTAGGCACAATAGCGGCGAAATCAGGCGGCGTAATCGGAGCATTCAAGCCAAAGATACCCAGCAATACTGGCGTGTACTCATAGCCGTTGATGCTGACCTTAACAAACTGAATCGCCGCACCGGCCGCCCCGGCGTTGCCCGCAGCATCTAAATACTCAACCTGAATATGCGACGTGTCTAAGCCTGGAATGATTTGACTTATGCCAGAGCTGGTCGGGTCATTAAACACCGCAATACCGGAAATCGCATCATCAAACGGCGGACACACCGCCGCCGCGCGCGCACCACGTTGTGTCATATCCGCTAAGCTATTCCAAGTAAACAACAACCGCGCACACTCGACGGCGGCAAAAATCAACATTAAACACAATGCACCGGCAAGGGCAAATTCAACGGTTACGCTACCGCGTTGAGAAAAGCACATCATGATTAAGGCGTAAAAATTTGCATAGAAAGAGACGTATTCAACGTGAGTGCAGGGATACTGCTACCGAATAACGCCGTAATATTGGCAAGAGGATTACCCGGCAAAAAGTTAAACGTATAACTCGCGCTGACATTGACAAAATTACCTCCAACAACCGGTGCAACATCACTGGTTTGCAAATTAGGCAAAATAGCATCGCCCGCGCCGATCACATTGCCAAACACCAATAAGTTTTGCGCACCGACCGTATCGGCAGGGCCAGGATTAGCCGAGACAGCAAAATAGCGCGTCGCATTGCGCGTTGCGATGACTAATTGATTATATTGATAAAACGCACGCCCAACCTCAGCAATACTGAGCACAATAAGCAAGATAAACATCGTAAACAACGCGGTTTCAACTAATATCAAGCCGGATTCAAGCTTTTTCATCACGCATTCTCACAATTCAGGATACAACACGGTCGGCAATATCGGCGTACCAGCAGGCGGGACAGGCCCGGCTGAAAAACTGCTAGGCCCGGCAATCGCTGACGCAGTAATCGTTATATTATCAATGCCGAAAAAACCGGCTAATAGCAGCGCATCTTGGGTATAAGTCGCTGACACTCGCACAAAAAACGGATCAGCCGTCCAAGCATCATACGGATTAACGGTATGGGAAAATGAAATATCAGGTAATACACCGGCATTTAATAACTCTTGATTACCACCCCCCGTCAGCGTCTGATTAAACGCACTAACGCCATCAACCAACGCATCGTTGCCTAAGCCATTATTTAAACTCTCGGCAGCGCTTAAGGCTGCTGCATCGACTGCATTTTGTAATTTAGCTTGATTCAGGTAAACATGACTAAAATTCAACACAAACGCTAATAAAGCCAGTAAAACAGGCAACACGATAAGCGTTAATATCCAGACAACGCCTTGTTGTTGCTTAATCGTGATTGGGTTCTGATGTTTCATCATAATCCTCCAAAAACAAACCTTTCATCGTTCCCACGCTCTGCGTGGGAATGTCGATGCAACGCTCCGGCGTTGCGTGACGCAGAGGCGTGTAGGTTGGGTTTGCGATAGAATATTTCACAAAACACAACGAATAAGCCATTGATTATTCTATTCTTTAACTTAATGGCGGTGACGCCGGAGCGTGTGAACGATAAAACACTAATCCCTATCACCCATGCCGGGGAAAAATTTATTAACATCGGTATCATTACGCTGCAATTTCAAATGCCAAAACGTCTCCTCGATACGTCGAGTTCAACTGCTCTAATTGTTTTTTACCATCATGCGTCAAAATAACATGATCATTAGGTTGTTGACGCGTGGTTAAATCATACGTCTGTGCGACTTGCATAGCGCGCACCGCCTCGCCAAAATGCGCATCAAACTGAGTAGGTTGACTGCTAAAACGTGCTACAAGCTGACAGCGACATGCTTACAAGCGCAACGTAACAAGGAATTAGTTTCATAAAGTCACCGTTAAAACAAAATAAAAACGCATCGCGCATCGTTCCCACGCTTTGCGTGGGAACGGAGATGCAACGCTCCGGCGTTGCGTGACGCAGAGCGTCACTGACAACGTTCCCACGCTGGAGCGTGGGAACGAGAAATAACCATCACAAATGCTGGCCAAACTGCCCGACAGCACCGCCAGCCCCTTGGCTGACAGGCGTACCGTTTTGTTTACGCTTAATCCTCGCTTCCGTCCGGCCTAATAAATAAAAATCCACATCAGACGGCTCGATAAAACTATCGGTAGGCAATTTTGGCGTTGCCGTGGTCATCGGTTTGGCTAAGCGTGGCGTTACAAAAATCACTAACTCGGTTTGGCTTTTCTTAAATGATTGGCTAGTAAATAACTGACCTAACACCGGTAAATCACCTAAACCAGGAAACTTATCAATAGAATCTCGGGTGTTGTCGCTGATTAATCCAGCAATTCCCAAGGTTTGACCGTCTTCTAACTCCACCGTGGAATTCGCCCGCCGCTTAACTAAAGCAGGAATCACAAACGAACTCTGTGTATTGTCAACAGCGGCCACTACAGTACTGACATTGCTTAATTCGCTGACATCGACGGAAATTTTCAAACTAATACGGCCGGAATCTAACACCACTGGCAAAAACTTAGTCGCAATACCAAATTCCTTATAATCAACCGAAATGCCGCCGGTCACATTACGCTGCACCGGGATAGGAAACTCACCACCGGATAAAAAATCCGCCGTTTGGCCGGAAATCGTCGTTAACGTTGGCTCAGCTAAAATCTTAATTAAACCATTACTACGCGAGGCGCTAATCACCGCATTGACTTGCCCGCTACGACTAATAAAACGGCCAAACATCCCAAACGGGCTAATCAAACTCGTCGCATAATCCAACGCACCACTTGCTAATTGCCGGTTTAACGACGACGACAAATTTTGTGACGTGGTCGTAACAGCCGCCGCTCCAGACACCGAGCCACCCGAAAACTGTCCACTTTGTCCCATCATATTAAAATCAACGTTTAACTCTTTTCCCAACGTACGATTCATCTCAGCGACTTTGACTTCCAACATCACTTGCTGCGGCCCGCCGACTTGCATCATATTAATAAGGCCAACGCCATTGCTTTTCTCGTTGGTCGAATACTCTTCCGGTTTACTCCTGTCACTTTGCAAAAACGTCTTAGCTATCGCCAGAATATTATCCATTTTCTCAGCACTAGACACTTGCCCGGCTACGACAATAGAGCCTTGCGACGAATACACGCTAGGCGACTCGGTAGGCAACAACTCATGCAGCTTAGCTTTTAAGCCATCAATATCATGCGTCACTTCAATATTAATCGACTCATATTGATTAAGCTTAGAATTATTCAACGTCAGATTGGTCGTGCCTAAATGCTTGCCTAAGACATACAAATGGTTTTCGTCTAATAACTCAATATCGGCAATCTCAGGATTAGCCACGGTAAAACTATCGGTATGCGTCTTTAACTCGACAAAGCGTGATTTATTCAATGTCACACGTAGCGCATTATCCGAAGCAAACGCATTCGCCTTAAGCAACCATCCCATGATGAGCAGAAGACTAAACAACTTAACACTCATAAAAAGTCCATAGCTAAGGAGGAGAAAGTAAACCCGCGTTGGGCAATACGCGACCTGTGCTATTACGAGGAGCTTTATTAATCGGCGTACAAGACGCTAGCTCAGAACAATGCGCAGTCGATTTGGTGGCGCCACGAATAATCGTCCATGAACGCTCAGGTTTGACAGCTTCCGGTAACGTTTCGGGCTTAACAGCAGGCTCAGGTTTTGGCTCAGGCTTAGGTTCAGGTTTGATTTCAGGCGGTGCCGGTTCGGGTTTTACGTCCGAGGGTAGGGTGGCGACGGCTTTATCGACCGGATTACGCAACAATAATTGAATAGTGCCTTCAAGGGTTGCGTACACGAGCTTAGTCGCTTGCTCAGGCGAGACTTCCAACGTGACGCTCTTATGCACGGCGGTTTATTCTTATCACCGCCGGTGTCTTGATCCACCGCTAACACTTTCACGTTTTGCACTGCGATATACGTCGTTGGCGTAGCGGCAACATTGGCCTTAGCATTATTGGTCGAATAGCTGCGGATTTTCGGTGTCGCCAACACATCGACAAAATTACCCGGTAATAAAAACCCCGATACGCCAATGACATCGTTGACTTTAACAGTTACCGCGCGCATATCCGGCTGAATCAATGCCGATAACGGATTACCACCCACATATTCCTTGATGTTATGCTTGCTTAACACCTCGCCTGACACCAGCGCGCGCGTGGTAATTTTATTCACTGCATCTTTAGGATTGCTTAGATACGCAGAAGGTAAATGCGAAGTCGGCCAATCAACGAGCTTAAACTCAGCGTCGCTCAGTTTCGTTGCATAGGCTAGCTCTTTTGCCGCGACTAAGATTTTAGTGGTATTCAGCACCGCGCTAGGCGCTGAACGTTCTACCCAACGTTTTAGCAAACCAAACCGCTAACAGTGCAGTGAGCAAGGCAATGGCTAAAATAATCAATGTTTGCTTTTTTAGCATAAGGGCTAGTTAACCAATGCGACGAGGCCAGCCAGTTTCGGCCATAACTGCTGCTGCCATAACACATAAAAAGTCCCACCGGCGATAGCGCTAGCATAGGGAAACCGGCTTGCCGCTACTTCCGTAAGAGCCGGTGGAATAGGCACGATTTTGCCGGTATAACACAAGGTCTGAAACATCAGCGTATAACGCTTTAAAAACGGCCCCATGCCACCTTTAGCGATTAACACCGCTAAGCCCAACAAACCACCACAAATAATCGTGGCGGCAACTGCGTAAATCACCGATTCGGCACCTAAAAAACTACCCACGCCCGCCATTAATTTCACATCGCCTGCACCTAAGCTTTTTAGCAAATAAAACGGCAATAACAACACTAAGCCCAACACGCCACCGGCTAAGCTTGCGCCAAATCCCGCCAAACCAAAACAATACCCTTGCAGCGCAAGCCCTAAGCCTAATAAACCAAAACTAAGCCAATTAGGGATTTTGTGGCTGAAAAAATCGATACAAGAAGCCAGGAGTAATAGCACGATAAGCAGTAATGCAGGGACAGGTAAAGAAGCAATCATGAAGGTCTTAAGCGGTCGTAATGCCGCTGTTATTATAGTTGTTAAAGGCTAAAGTAAATTTCTCTTATTACCAGGCTCCTGCGTGGGAGCGAGAACTTCATCGTTCCCATGCTCTGCGTGGGAACGTAGACACGACGCTCCGGCGTTGCGTGACGCAGCACGTTATCACACCATAAACGTCATGTTTCACGTAACGATGAAACGTTGATTCGGCGCACACTGTTTGGTGCATGGAATGCACCCTACCTGACTTGGGTGCGCGCCCTCGACTAGCCATAGGATGTGCTGAGGTACGAAGCGCATCGTTCGCGGCTATCGTCGGCACATCCCATAATGCCCTCGTTCCCACATTCCGGAGTCTGTGAGAGCCAAGTAGAGTGCATTCCATGCACCAAAGCCAGAGTGCCAGGACTCATTCATGGCTGTGGCCTATGCCAACGATGTGCTTTTTGGAACAAATCCCGGTCCTACCACACCCTAAACGCCCCTGTTTCACATAACGATGAAACGTTGAATCCGTGCGCGCTTTTTGGTGCATGGAATGCACCCTACCTAACTTGAGTGCGCGCCTCCGATTAGCACATAATAGGATGTGCTGAGGTACGAAGCGCATCGTTCGCGGTAGGACCCATGCCAAAAAAAAGCTAGGCAGCCAATGGCTTACTGCCTAGCGAGGACTGGACTGACGTCTATGGGCAAACCTACAGCAGCACACTCGCTTTAGCCGAGTGACGTTAAACAACGCTAAGCAAGGTGCATGAAAACATGGGTTATGTCTCATTCCCAAGTTCCGGCCTGGGAATGATTACAGGATTATGCATTGCCACACGAGAGCGGGGAAACGAGACATAGCCACAAATATTTCCTGCACCTTGCTTAACAAAGTCACCTAAACGGTGGCCGGGTTAGCACAGGCATAACCCGACACCTTTCACACAAAAACGTCGGGTTACGCTAAGGCTCGGCAACTGCTCCTACCTCCTGCATGACCCCCATGGACGTGGGAAATGCAGATAGTGCAGGAGCAACTATCTGTCCATGCAGTCGTAACCCGACCTACGCCAGACAATTAAGCGAAATCAACGACTGTGATAGCTTGACCGACTAACAACACCGCTTCGCCATTGGTATATTTATCGTAGATACCCGATGTGCCAGCATCTGTCCAACCGGTGTCCTCAAAGTCTAACTTATCGCCGACATTGCCTTTAACGGTTAACTTGTTGCTGTTATCAGACATATTCAAAACATCTAACGCAGTCAGTTTTAAGCTATTCGCACCGGTGCCGGTTAAATCTATCGTTTCAATGTTGCTGATATTTTCACTGGCTAACGTTAACGTTTTTCCGGCCATTGCTAACGACAACGTGTCAGTGCCGCTGCCGCCATCGACTAATCTAAAGTTAAGATCGCTGATTTTTATCGTATCGTTGCCAGCACCGGCGTTATATACATCAGCACCGCCTTTGCCGAAAATAAGGTCATTACCTCGGCCGCTGACGAAAGTATTGGCTGCAGTTGTACCGTTTAAGACATCAGCTTTAGCAGTACCAACATGGGTTGCTTTATGGCCGAAGTGTTCAGAGCCGTAAATCACATAGGCTTCACCTTCGTTGCCGGTTACATTATCTCCTTGATAACCAGCAGTTAAGCTATCAAACAGCTCTGCTACTTGTATGTCTGTTAGAGAGTGACCCGCTGTATACGTTAAGCTACCTATCTTAACGTATTCGCCTGCATCTAATGCAGGAAAGGTAACGACAAACGATTCAGGGGTAGATGCTGTACCATCTGTATATACTACACTGATATTGCCGGACGCAGAGGTATCTGAAATAGCAAGGGGGTTAAGGTTTCCATTCTCTGTATAGGTAAATGTCACCTGATTAGTATTGGTATTGTCACCACTAGTAAGTTTGTTGTGTAACGACCCAGAGAAGCCAGTTGAATCAGCGCCGCTTGCGCCAACGATGAGGTCATCAAAACCATCGCCGTTTAAATCTCCGGCACCACTAACAGAGTTACCTAAATGTTCATAGGCGCTAGCACCTTCTATTTCAAAGCCATTGCTGCCATCTAATGATGAAGCAGACAAGTCAATATCGCTAAAGCCAGAACCTTTGCCGTAAATCACATAGGCAGCACCGGCGCTGGCATCGGTTTGAGCCGGGTTATTGATGTCGCCAGGTTCGCCGATGATAAGGTCATCATAACCATCGCCGTTAACATCGCCTGCGCTACTGACTGAGAAACCGAAGTTGCCCATACCTTGTGCTGCGCCAAATAGACCATCAGTAATGGTAAAGCCTTGGGTGGCACTTAATGTACCTTCGGTAGTTACTAGTGCGGTCATATCAACCGTGTCCTGCCACGTTGATTTGCCGAAGACAACATAAGTGGTTAACCCATTAGTCGAGCTAACAGCTAAATCACTTAGACCATCGCCGTCGAAGTCACCCGCACTGCCAACCGACCAACCGCTATAATCGCCAGGAATCAAATTAACTATGTCGCCATCACTACCCACTAATTTAAAGCCTTTAGCACCATTGGCCGCATCAATCTCTGCCGCACTAGTTGCCCAACCAGAGTCGCCGCCGAATACGACATAGGATTCGCCAGTGGCGTCTCCTCCTAAAGTAGCGCCCTTAAATGGCATACTGATAATCAAATCACCATAGCCATCGCCATTAACGTCACCGGCATCACTAACAGATGTGCCTAACGCTGCATCAACAGGTGTTGTTTGTGTACCTGAGAAGGTAAAGCCAGTGGTATGGAAGCCGCTAGCTCGGTTCGCAAAAAGAGTTGCTACCTGATTGGCTGTTAAGTCACTATCAGTCGTTAAGGTTAAACCTGCTACCGTAACGCTTTCACCTGCTGATAAATCAGTAAAAGTAACGGCTGCGCTTTCAGTAACAGATGCAGAACCTTGTGTAGTTGCTGCAGAGACATTGTTTGTCGATGTATCGGATACGGTAATATCAGTTACATTTGCCTTAGTGGTCGTGCTGGTAAATTTCACAACGCTAGAGGTCGAGGGCGATAATGAACCGGAACTAAAGCCTGTTAACTCACCAGTAAAATTAGCTGCATGATACTGTACTGAGTTGTTTGCATACCCCTCTTCATTGCCAAAAATGACATAAGCTTTACCGGCAACGGCTGTTAGCACTCCACCCGGCGCACCAACAATAAAATCAGCTAAGCCGTCACCATTGAGGTCACCGGCGGTGCTGACTGAGAAGCCCATGTTGACGTTTACAAGGTCGCTATTGGTTAATTGGAAACCATTAGACGAATCAAACTGGAACGTAGAGGTGTCAACATTGGCAAAACCGGATTTTTGTCCATAAACAACAAAGGCTCTACCCGAATCGGTTGAGCCGGTAGCTAAGTTACCGGTAGCTCCGATTAATAAATCCGCATAGCCGTCGCCGTTGAGGTCACCGGCACTGCTGACGGAACGGCCTAAGTTTTCGGTAGCATTACTGCTGCTTGAGATAATAAATCCACCATTAGTGCCATCTAAATCGTTCAATGCTTCAAAATCAGGGTCATCAACATCAATCGCTAAGCCATTTTTACCGCCAAATACGACATACGCTAAGCCGGTTGATGAGCTATAAGGGTTATCGGCTAAAGCGGAGCCGATAATAATATCGTCGTAACCATCGCCATTAACATCGCCTGCGTTGCTAACCGACGTAGCGAATTGATCGCCGACGACATCACCATCGTCATCACCGAATAACGTGACGCCGTATTCGCCATTGTCGACTTTACCGATGTAATCCATATTACCATTGGCGCCTACACCGATGTTGCTGACAATATGTGTAGTTTCAAATTTTACTTCTTCAGCAGGAGTTAGTGGATCGTCGTCAAGTGCTGCTGCATCGTTGCCAGCGTTGTCTTCAATTAAACCGGCATCGACTATAACATTGTATGTATCATTGGTTGTAAGGTTGTCAGTCGGGTTAATAGTCAGTGTTTTACCGCTAATGCTGACCGTAGCGTTACCGCTAGTGACTGCACCAGTACTGTCGATACTAATGGCAATATCTCCAAAACCCGACTCGCTTTGTAACGTGATAGTGCCACTAGCACTGCTGAACTTTATGTTTTCACTATAAGTTAGGCTAATATTGCTATCGACGGCGACTTCTTCGTCATTATTGCCCGGCGAGCTACTGAATAAGGTTGGCGCGAGCGTGTCTACGGTAACGTAAGTGATTGAGGAAGAGTCTTTGCCTGCTAATGTAGAAGTCAGTTTAATACTTTCGCCGCCTTGACCCATTACATCGAGGGCGGCGGGTGTTAATAATAACAACCAGTGTGTGCTGTCTAAATTAACGAATTTGCCATAACTGTTTTCAGTGCTGGTCACGGTTAGGCCAGAAAATGTGGCCTTCATTGTTGAGTTACCGTCTTTAGTGCCAAAGATAGCTAAGCCATCTTCATAAATGAGCTCATCAATTTGTAGGTCGTGATTGGCTTCAATTTCTGTAATAGCTGAATCGGGGTATCCGCCAGTAGCTAGTAGTAAATCAGGAATACTGATTTTGGAAAACTCGCTAGTACCGGTAGCGTTGACGCCCATATAAGTAATTTTAGGTATAGCCATTAATAATTCCTCGAAAAATGTGGTATCGCTTGTCAACCACACCTATAATACTTACGCCGAGCGCGAGCCTACGAGCAGGTAAGCACGTAATCGGCTGTTTTATATAAGTGTTTTAAGACATACGCCCGCTGTCATACGGGAAACTAGGTGGGTTAACCTATAGCAGAAGGTATGACAGCGGTGCTTTCATGAAAAAACTGCGTTAACTGGTTTACCAAGCGAAGTTTTTATTGGGCTGACTAACAGCTTATTGACCGATGTTAGATGAAATGCTATCGACTTGAGTCGTGACATTAGTACCTAATGTTTGAAACGCAACCACAGCGCCCGATACGATTACCGCACCGGCAACAGCATACTCAACCATAGACAAACCTTGTTCTTCGCGGATAAAAGCCATAATTTGTGCAACTAATTTTTTCATTGTGTTTTCCTCTGTGTTTTAAGAATATTGATTAATACCGCCCGCGTCAGTGCGAGCTTATCTAGTCGCGGCGCTTTCCGCGAGCAGATGCTTGTTTGTAGAGCAAATCAGATGCCAAAATTGATTTTTATCAAAAAATTTTATTAATGTGTTGTTTTTAAAAGATAAATATTTTTATGATAGAGAGCAAATTGGAACATTTCGGCATTGTTTGCCGCGTTAAATTTAAGTTAAATAACACACTTTTTTTCTAGGTATGTGGCATTTGCCATGCTGGCTTGCGCAAGTTATTATTTTGATTAATTTTTATTTCCCCGCTTTTTTTCTAAAAATGTGTTAAATCCCACGCTTTTGATTTTTTCTGTGATTGATTGAGGATTTTTCTGCATTGTGTTACTAGACGCTACTTAATTTCTTGTTTCAGTGGAGATATGTGAATTCACTTAGCTTGTATGATGATGCGCTACTGCCATTAAATTAAGCTACTTTGGAGTACAAAGCTTGCTTTGTGCGGTTATCGCTCCGATGTTGTCGGGTTACGCTATCGCTCCGCAACTGCTCCTGCGTGGGAATGCCTATTTGTCTTCAGCTTAGTATTGTTTCTTTCGCTCCCGAGCTCAGACGTGGGTGTGGCCACAGATATTATGCGCTCCCACGCTAGAGAGGCAGTGAAAGTATTCAGATTTTTTCATAAACCTATCAATATATAGTACTTTAAAATTATATTTACTACTATATATTGTGTATCAGATTTTAAAAAATGAATACTTTCACAGCCTCTAGAGCGTTGGAGCGAGACTAAATCTAGCTATCTGGGTTTAGGTTTAACAATACTTGTTGAGCAGCGGCTTTAACATTTGCAGTTTCCTCTGGGTCAGCTAAGACGGTCTGCATGGTTGTTTGAATCACTTGGCTGTCAAATTGGCTTTGGCCTAATGCTATGATGGCTCGTTCTCTGATTTCAGGGACGGAGTCGTGAGTTGCTTCAGTGAGTACTTGCAAGGTTTGTTCATCATGACTCGCTAAAGCGGCTAATTTATCAATACTGGCTTGTCTGATTGTCGCATCTTGATGTAAAGCTAATGATGTGATGGTGTCAACTATGTTTTGCTTGTCTTTAGCAGATAGTTTGCTTTGAAAATTAAGCGCGTTTAGTGCGTCAAGTGTTAAATCGGTGTGATTGTTTGCATTTTTAGTTATAAGTTCAAGCACTGCTTTTTGTGTAGCTGCGTCGATTGTTCGGCTTTGTCCTAAAAATTTAAGAATGTCTGAATGTTGATTGCTTGTCCCTTCATTTAAGAGTCGCCTCGCTTCTGACCTAATTTCGGCTAACTCGTGGCCACCAGATGATTGGGCAAGCGCTTGAGCTAGCAGTTCCGCCATAGGTGTACCTGATGCTTGTAGTAGTCGTTCGAATAAATATTTACGTGCAGAAGGGTCGGATGGTAGTGAAAGAATTAGATGTTGAAATGCTTCACTGGCCCGAATTTGTGCAAGAGATTGCTCTGTCGCTAACGAAGCTTCGATAGCGGCTAACAACTCGTAAATAGATTTAGTCTCTGACGCGTCAAGTTGCTTACCAAGATTTGAACCCATAATGCCAGAGAAGGTTGTTGGATAATCTGCTATGGTTTTTTCAATCCCGGTAGCTAAGGGCGTTTTTGTTTTGATAATAAGGTTGTTCGTTCGAGTAGCTTCTTGTTTTGGTGTGGTTGGTTTTGCTTTTACCGGAAGAGTACTTAGTTGACTTTGACTAGGTGGGTTTAATAAGTTTATTGCGTGCAACCAAAATTCATAACTTGCTAAGATGAGAAAAGTCGTTAATAGAACAACCTTTAAGTGTATGTTATGGATTTTTTTCATATCGACTGTTCCTAGTAAATAAGTTCTTACCGGCGTTAGCATCCGGTAAGAACAGACTTCAAAAATAACGGATTAGCAAGGAATTAGGCTGAAAGTGCCTAGCGTTTTGTTTAGGTCGAGCTTACCTGTATTGGGATTTGTGCCTGGTGTGGCATAGCCATCAAAAAATAATCCCCAATCGGAGTTACCAAATTTATAACTGGCTGTAATGTTAATTCTTTGGATGCCTGAGCAGGTTTTGGTTGTAACCACTGGGCTAACGAGTTGGAACACAGTGCTGCCATTAAGTTGATCATAAATCCACCATAGTCCCGTTCCCGTATCCTGCTTTAGGGCTAATTTACCCCACCACACCGTGCCGCCTGGTTCGTTAAAATCACTCGATACTTTTAGCGATCCTCCCAAACCTATCCAGCCACCCGGATTAGAAACTGAATCGTAAGTGGTTACGGTATATCCTGTACCCCAACCAGAGCAGCTTGAGGTGTAACAATTCACTGGCATTGCAAAAGAATACGTTGCTGCTGTGGTAATAGGAACGTTAGACGCGACTGGGATTTGCCAGGCTGATGGATAAGGAAAGCTGCTCACAGTTTGGTTGGCTACGTTTTGTAACATCATCCAGCGTTGACCGTTGGTGTTTGCTGCGTCATTTACAACTCCGGTTGGTGTAGCATGAATATCAGTATAGGCAATTTTTGCCGGTGCAGGGTTAAGCGCTGTTGTTGCAACGGTAGACCAGTTAGACTTGTTGTAAACCAATGTGGCCGTGCCGGCCGCAGTGACACCTGAATGTGCTAACGGTGAAACTGTTAGTGCTATGGCGCCACTTAATAATGTTAATACGGTTGTTTGGTTTAATAAGTGATTTATAAAACGATGCATAGTGATTTAATCCTAAAGGTTATGAATATTAAGCACTTAAAGCACGAAGACAGCAGGGTTAGACTTAAATGGCCAGTTTAAGGATTAGCTGTTTTCTAGCTAAGCATATAATGAAGACAAAAAAGTTAACCTATCAAACTAAATAATTCTTTTTATGATAGGGTGGTTATAACTACTTTTCTCTTCGTTATTCTAGCAAGCAAGCTATATGCCAGTAGCTTAAGTTGGTTAGGTAATTGGATTTAACCCTGGCGGTTTTATAAGGCATTATTTTGGGGTCACTGTTCATATCAATAGTTAATAACTAGTTGATATTAAATATAACTATTGTGTTATAGGATTAAATTTACATGCACAAAAATAGCATGGAATGACTGAATTGATGATTGGGCCTGCCAAAAAGTAACTAAATCCTTTGCGAAGGTTAAGTTGTAAATTAAAAAAATCATGCAACTGAGGATGTGTGAAATGACGCAGTTATTAATGATGTTAGTTTTAGCCTTGTTAGCTTTAGCTATGTAAAAGAATAACTTAGAAAAAAATTTATGCGATTTTTTTGCTGGTAATAGGTGATAATAAC
>NZ_LAJX01000157.1 GCF_000963695.1 Methylocucumis oryzae | reverse complement strand
TATTAGGGACGGCTAAACTCAATGGCTTAAATCCTACCGAATGGCTCAAGGATACTTTGGAAAAATTACCGACTTGGCCCAACAGTCGTATCGATGAGTTGCTGCCTTTTGCAACGGCAAATTCCGAGACAGTTAAGGATCAGAATGTCTTTTAGAAAACAACGTGGCTAGATTGAACGGTTACTGAAAAAAGACAGATGGTATAGTTTTCACCAACAAAAACGCAGACCAGCGAGATACAAAATAGCTAGACCACCTAATTTTATTCCCTTAACAACGCCGCTATAGCCAACAGCTCGGCCAACTGAGATTCAGTCGCGGACATTACCTACCACCCCGAATCCTCATCTTTCTGATAAGGTTGCGGCTTAACATCCTTAGGTGGCTTCGATAAGTTACTTGAGCGTAATAAAATCAAGGCACTGCCTAATACAAACGCTAGCGCTAGAATAAATAGTAGTATCCACATAATACCTCCGACTGATTAATACAGGTTTGTGCTTGTAAGATCGGGTAATGAACAGCGCTTAAGCTACCCATTCATATTGCCGATAAAACTCTTTTATTTCGCGCAAATAAATTCTAGCTTTGCCTTCTTTTAGCGTCGCGTTTTGGTTTGTTTGCCAAACACCGGGTAACAATTCAGTATCGATAACGGCATTACGAGTACCGAATTTCACTTGCTCACTGCCGGCTAATAGTGTTTCGTATTCGGGCATTGATAAGCGATAACGGTTATCTAAATGGCTGGCTATCGCCATAGTGCCTAGTTTCTTTTGCCCTGAAGGCGTGACTACGCCGCTATAAAACTCAGAACAACAACCGGAACCATAGGAAAAACACCCAATACGCTTAGGGCTATTAATGTCACCGTAATCGATGCTACCTGCTAACGACAATAACACGGTCGCACCCATGATATTCCCAACCCGTTGGCAATAGCTTAAGCCAGGCATGACGCGCTGCATAAAATCTTGCTCAATATCATCGCGCCCGGCTTTAGCTATTTTACGCATCATTTGCCTATGCGCGCCTTTAACCATGCCGCCAAACGGCGTGTGGAAGCTTAAATAATTGAAACTAGTTCGATAATCGACATCGGCAACGCGTTGTTGATATTGTAAAAATGCTTGTTCGCAGCAATCTAAATACGACAATAAGGATAAATCCGCATTACCGGCTTCGCTGTCGGGAATTGGCCTACAGGTATCCATGACTTCATAACCATAATAGCCATTCGCGCCGACATCGATTTGAAAAATGTCAGGCTGCTCGCTTACCAGTAACGCAACAGCACCCGCGCCACCACTAGGCTCGGTAAACGACCAATCCATAGTTAATGCATCGCCACCTTCCGCGACTAAAAACCTAGAAATATCTGTAGCAACAACTAACGCTTTTGCCCCTGGCGAGGTTTGCGCCAAGATAAAATTCACTGCCATTTGTAACCCCGCTGTCCCTGAGTAACACGCTTGTTTTAACTCGAACATGCGGCAATTACGATTTAGTCCTAAGTAATAATGCATGTAAGTACTCATCGACTTGCCAAAATCGATACCTGACTCAGAGCAACAGATTAACAGTTCGATACGGTCTTTTTCAGCTTCAGATAAGGCGTCTATGATGGGCTTAGCCGCATTAATACCAAAGGTAACGGGGTCTTCAAATGGCATAGCCACGGTTTTTTGCTTCATTAGCAAATTATCAAATCTCGCCGTGTCGAGTTGACGGTAATGCGCTAATTCCAAAACATCTAAATAAGCGCTACCACCGTAATGATTCATTGCTTCTATGCCTACCGCGACCATGCTTGACTCCTGAATGAAATTAAATGAAGACTGATAAAACTTGTTAACATAAATTCGCTTGAATGTTGCAATTACGATAGAATCCAGTCGCTAATTCACGTTGTACGCTATTTTAACCTGACTGTAGAGACGCTTAACATGCTGGATATACTTAAAGAGCGCTATTTTAACGAATATTACACCAGCGGCTTTGTTGAAACCGGTTTAACCTTGCCTGAATCCTTAGTCGATACCATCAAAGCCCATTATCAAGCCATTCAACTGGGCCATAACGACTTCCCTAAATTTTTTGCTAATAACGAACATCAAGCCTATTTAGAAGGCAAAGCGTTAGGTGCGCTGTTTAGCACGTTTCCAGGGCTGGCAAAGAAAATGGTTAAGAGCTTGTACGATAGAACCTATCATAAAGCCGTGTATGCTGAGCAAGCTTATATTGCTGATGTCTGCGCGTATTTACTAAGCCAAGGCTTACATAAGTTTTTTAAAACCCGTTATTTAGTGGTTGGTTATGATATTTTTCTCGGCAATGATTTTGGTCGCTCTGCTGCCGGTATTCACACCGACTTACCCAATTTCCATCATTTTTACGAAACCGAAAACGATGTCACATTATACATTCCGTTAATCAATTTAGACGATGATAACGGTGGTCGTATTACGGTATTACCGGAAGCTAAGCTCAAAATTCCTGGCAATGTTTTGCTGAAACAATTGCAAAACCATTTTGGTCACGATGCCAGATTTTTAGATGAAAACGGTTATATAGACCCGGAAAAAATCACAGCGGAAGATTTAGCAGGCTTTATTAAAAGCAAGCCTTATCAACAACTCATGGCGCATTATAAAAATGTGATTACCTTAGCCAAAAAACATTACAGCCAAGAGTTTCTCAAATACGATGAAAGCAAAGGCAAAGTTTTGTTATGGAATAATAAAAAACTTCCACGCTGCCGAATTATGGAAAAACCAACACGAAGATAGAGCCGTGTATATTATTCGCTTATTTCCGATTTATGACTGCAATATCAAGCTCAAAAACCACTTACATGGCAAGCTGTTTAACAATCATTTAATTGACACTGAAACCGGCGAATTACATAGGTACGACCATGCTGTTGATGTCAGTCAAATTCCACAGCAATACAAATTGAGTTTATAGCCATAAATGACCAGATTAAACAATAAGATAGCGTTAATCACCGGCGGTAGTCGCGGCATTGGCGCTGGCACCGCTAAACTACTTGCCCAGCACGGTGCGTTTGTCATTATCGTCGATATTCTCGATGACTTAGGTTTAGCCGTTGTTGACGAAATAGGCGATAACGCCTGTTACTATCATTTAGATGTCCGCCAAGAAGCGGATTGGATGGCCGTCACTGACGCCATTAAACAACGCTTTGGCCGTTTAGATGTGGTGTTTAACAATGCCGGTGTGTCCGGTTTTGAGCCAGAATTTTTAGGACGACCGCAAGACGTTGAGCAGGTATCACTCAACGATTGGCAACAAATTCATGCGGTAAACTTGGATGGTGTGTTTTTAGGCTGTAAATACGGTATTCAGCTCATGAAAGCCCAAGGCGGCTCTATTATCAATATGTCATCGCGCTCAGGCATGGTTGGCATTGCTCAAACAGCTGGTTATTGCTCTAGTAAAGGTGCTGTGCGTAATTTAACGAAAAGCGTGGCCATGCATTGCGCGCAGCATGGTTACAATATTCGCTGTAATTCATTACACCCCGGTGCGATTTATACCCCGATTTGGGATACCGTGATGGGTGACACAGAAGAACAACGCACGGCCACACTAAACTTTGTTAAACGTGGCATTCCATTAAACGATATGGGTACACCATTAGATGTTGCCTATTGCGTGTTGTACTTAGCCTCAGATGAATCGCGTTATATGACCGGTTCAGAAATCGTGTTAGATGGTGGAATTATGGCGGGCAGTACCGCGACCTTATCCCATGAAGACAGCGAATCCTAAGCAATGAACGCCAGTCCTTGCAGTTCGCCTTGCTCACGCCAAGCCTTTAGCAAGGCAAAAAAACGCCTCGGAACCACCACCATAAAAGCTGGCGATTTTAGCGTTATTACCCTCATTAGGCTTACCTTCGTTGTTGTAATAACCGGGTGTGCATTCTTGATAAAACGTAGAGTACGATTGTGCTAAACGTGTAATTTCTGCAACCCATGCCGCTTCACCTTGTTCTGTAACATCAACCGCGCGTTGACCGCGCTTAGTGACTTCGGCGACGATATAGGCGATATGCTCGCTTTGCTCGTACAACATGTGAGTGTAATTAGCGGTATACGCCCCTTGTGTCATACCGACAAAAAAACAGTTTGGAAAACCTTGGGTTTGCATACCGTATAAGGTGCGCATCCCTTCAGCCCACTTGTCTGATAAGCTTAAACCGTTTTCACCATACAGTTCAAAACCCGCGCGTTTAGGATAGGCCGTACCGATTTCAAACCCCGTCGCGAAAATTAAACAATCGACGTCATAATGGCTATTACCAACGACGACCGAGCTTTCTGTTAACCCGGTGACGCCTTTTCCATCGGTATCAACCAACTGGACATTAGGACGATTAAAACGCTTGTAAATACGCATCATTAAAACAAGAAGGCCGTTTACAAAAAGACTTTA
>NZ_LAJX01000156.1 GCF_000963695.1 Methylocucumis oryzae | reverse complement strand
GCCTTAACTCTTTTCTTCGAGTTAGTTGATTCTATTCGACGAGTTGTTTATTACCGACCGAAGACGCCCAAGCCATCAAAACCTCGTGTTAATAAAGGCGTTCCTAATAAGTGGAAAGAAAAGCGGGCTAAGAAAATGGGTGCTACTGGCTAAAGTCAACAGTATTGACGCAATGCGTACCCTGACGACAGGGATTATATCTGCAAGCTTACCCTCTTAAATCCTTACTCACTCTAACAACCCCTGCCGTGTCGTTTTGCTTTTCTACACTAAAACCTAGTTTGGTGAGTAACGATAACATCGCCGTATTCGCACTTAACACTTCAGCTTCAAAAAAACTAATACCTTTGTCTTTCGCCGTTTGCATTAAGGTTTTCATTAAGCGTGAGCCTATGCCTAAACCTTGGCTGTCATCGGCTACTACTAAAGCGAATTCTACGGAGCGACCATCGGGATTTCTAATATAGCGCCCTACGCCTAACTCTTTGGGCGCTTGCTCGTCTTCGGTGACGGCGACAAAGGCCATTTCACGGTCGTAGTCGATTTGGGTAAACCGTACTAGCATTTCTGGTGTTAACGCGTGTAAGGTTTGGCGGAAGCGGAAGTATTTGGTTTTATCGGACAAGCGGCTCATAAAATCTTTTTCCATTACAGCGTCTTCAGGGCGAATAGGCCGGATGATGATGTTATTACCGTTGCTGAGTTGGTACGATTGGCTTAATTCGTGTGGGTAAGGGTGTATCGCCATGTGCGCATAGCGGATTAATTGATGCGATAAATGCACTTTAATCCTGGCATCAACCGCCACTGCGCCTTTATCATCGACAATCAGAGGATTGATGTCTAACTCCATAATTTCTGGTAATTCACTCACCATGACGGATACGTTTAACAAGACATTGATTAAGGCATCCATGTTTGCTGGCGGCAGATTTCTAAAGGCTTGCAAATAGCGTTGCGCCTTGGTTTTTGCCAACATTTGCTTAGCCATATAAGCGTTTAACGGTGGTAAGGCTACTGCGCTGTCTTTTAAGATTTCTACCATCGTACCGCCTAAACCTACGCTAATCGCAGGGCCAAATACTGGGTCGCGAATCACGCCTATCATGATTTCACGGCCTGCTGACGCGCGATACATAGGCTCTATGGTCATTTCTACTTCTGCAATATCGGGCTGTATCTGCTTAATCGCATCAGCCATTTCGGTAAAATGCTTAGACACCTCTTGTACGCTGCCAATATTTAAACGCACGCCGCCTATATCGGATTTATGGCTAAACTGGGCCATATTGACTTTTAGCACTACCGGAAACCCTAAGGTTTGCGCGGCAATCATTGCATCTTTTGCACTAGCAACTTTTATGGTTTGCGTTACAGGAATATGAAACGCCGCTAATACGGCTTTAGCTTCTTGTGCGGTAAGCACTTGCCGACCTTCCGATAAAATGCGCTCAATGATTAAACGCGCACCAGTGACGTCGGGTTTAGGTTCAGAGGCTATCGGTAATGGAATTTGTTTTAATAAAATTTGGTTTTGCGTGTAATTAGCAAGCAACGCAAACGCATCAACGGCTTCTTCCGGTGTATTGAAATGCGCAACATTACTATTGGCAAATAAAGCCCGCCCCTCTTCGACACGCGCACCGCCCGTCCAAGTCGCTAGCACCGGTTTTGTACTGTCTTTTGCACCGTCGATTACGCTTTCGGCGACTTGCGTCGGGCGTGTCATCGCTTGTGGTGTTAATATCACTAAAATACCGTCGATATTATCATCGGCTAAGCAAACCGATAACGCATGTTGGTAACGCTCTGAGGTTGCGTCACCTAAAATATCCACCGGATTAGCATGTGACCAATGCGGCGGTAAAACTTGATTTAATGCGTTGATACTGGTCTCACTTAAGTCAGCCATTTTTACGCCAACATCTTCCGCGCGGTCGGTACTCATCACACCAGGGCCACCGGCATTGGTGATAATCGCTAAGCGGTTATCACTCACCGTGTAATTATTCGCCAAAATACGCGCAGCGGAAAATAATTCGGTAATGCTATAGGCTCTCACCACACCCGCCCTTGCAATAGCGGCATCGAATACATTATCGCCGCCGACCATGGCGCCGGTATGCGACATCGCAGCTTTACAGCCCGCTTCATGCCGACCGGATTTAATTAAAATAACCGGTTTTAATCTAGCGGCGGCTTTTAAACCGCTTAAAAAAAAGCCTAGCATCGCGTATGCCTTCAACATACATCAAAATGCCCGTGGTTTTGCTATCCGTTGCTAAATAATCTAATACTTCACCAAAATCAATATCGGCAGCGCCGCCCATAGAAACAACAGTTGAAAAGCCAATATCTTGCGCTTTCGCCCAATCTAAAATCGCCGTACAGACCGCGCCCGATTGTGATAACAACGCTAAGTTACCGTCTTTGACGACACCATCGCCAAAGGTCGCGTTTAAATAACCACTTGGCCTAATCACGCCTAAACAGTTAGGGCCGATAATGCGTATGCTATAACGATGCGCAATATCTAAGACTTCTTGTTGTAAGCGTTTGCCTTCATCGCCTAACTCGCCAAAACCTGCTGTGATGATAATAATCGAGGTTACATTTTTTTCGCCGCATTGCCTAACAATGCCAGGCACGGTAGCCGCCGGTGTTGCGATAACCACGAGATCTAAATCATCCGGTACCGATAATAAATCAGGATAGGCTTTTAAACCCAATAAGCTGTCGCGTTTGTTATTAACAGGATATAAACCACCAGAAAACCCTGCTTCTTGCATATTTAGCAACAAGCGATAACCGACACTGTCTTCTCGCTCTGAAGCCCCTACAATTGCTACGGTTTTAGGTGTGAAAAAACGGCTTAAATAATGTGGACCCATCATAGTCTCCAGTCAAAAAGATTTCGGGTTATACGCGGTAAATGGTTAAGTTTTTGGTTTTTACAATTCACTGTAGGGTGATGCTAGGCGTATCTTGTTAAAGCGGCATACGCAATCAGCATGCGTAGACTTAATGTCATCGTTTATGCGCTCAAAATCACTGTCCAGGTCTACGTTAGGCATATCAGCTAATACTTCCCTTCCATTAATGCTTCTGCGAGTATGGGCTTATGCTCGGTTTCTTGAGTCAAAAACTGCAAACTAAACTGATAAGCCTCTTCTAAATACCCGACCGCTAAGGCACTTAGCTCAGCACCTAACTCAAAGGCTTCGCCTCTAATACTTAATAAAAAACTAGGCGGCGGTGGCTCGTGATATACCATTTGATAAACCGCGAGTACCGCAGCCGGTGTCATCGCATGACTGGTAAAACTGTCGTCACGCTCAGGTGATAACGCTTCAAGACTAAACGCTTGTTCAACAGCCACTGACGCATCAACAAACAACACTAAGCTACGGTTTTGTAAATCCATCGCGTGTTCAATTTGCAATTGAAAGTCGGTGAGTAGCTCTATGCTATCAAGTGCAGGCAATCCCGATTCTAACTTCTCCAATAACAAAGGCCCTAAGGCATCATCGCCCCGACTGGGATTACCAACCGCTAACACTAATACCGGCTTAGATGCGTGCGTGTTCAATGCGTCCGTCACTGTGTTTGGTTAATGAGGCTAATAAGTCTTCGCTTTGCCAGCTGCGTAATTCCAATTTTAATGGCATCTTGCCTAACGCATGCGTCGCACAGGATAAACAAGGGTCATATGCGCGTATCGCGACTTCCAAATTGTTTAATAAAGGTTCGGTTAACTCATGTCCTGATAAATATTCGGCCGCGACTTGCCGCACTGACTCGTTCATGCCCATATTATTGCTAGTCGTAGATACGATTAAATTCGCTTTGGTAACAATATCGTTTTCATCGACTTGGTAATGATGGAATAACGTACCGCGCGGTGCTTCAATCACGCCTATACCTTCATAACGTTTTTCGCCTTGGCGCACGAGTTCACCGCCTAAAATATCCGGGTCATTTAACAACAGTTTAATGCTTTCAGCGCAATGTAACACTTCGATTAAACGCGTCCAGTGGAAGGCTAAGGTACTATGTACCATCGCTGCTTGACCGCCGTGCGCTTTAAATTCTACCCGTGCGGCTTCTGCTAACGGCGTGTCTATGAAATCGCAGTTATTGACTCTTGCTAATGGCCCTACGCGATACCAACCATTTTCTTTACCTAAGGACAGTAAATAAGGGAATTTCATATACGACCAAGAGCGGACTTCTTCATGAATTAAATCGTTATATTGGCAATAGTCGTAATGGTCGGTAATGGTGTCACCCTCAGCTGTTTTTGCGCGTATGCCGCCGTGATACAGTTCTAACGCGCCATTAGGCTTTATTAACCCTAAGTAATTACTCTTAATCGTTGCGAATTCATCGTAATATGGCAAATTTGCGCAATGCACTTGCTTGATTAACGCAACAGCGTCTTGTGACCAGGCAATCATTTGGTCAATATCGGCTAATAAATAATCACGCTCCGTTATAGAAAGCGCTTTATTCATACCACCGGCAATAGCTCCCGTACCGTGCACCCGCTTACCTGATACCATGCGTATCACTTCCTGCCCATATTTACGCAGCTTGACGCCTTTTAAGCCAATATCGGTATGCTCAGCTAAGACTGCCACGATGTTGCGCTTACTGATATCGCTATCGAAACCAAACAACAAATCCGGGCTGGATAAATGGAAAAAATGTAAGGCATGAGATTGCATGACTTGGCCGAAATGCAATAATCGGCGCAGCTTATCTGCCGACACCGGTAAATCATCCGGGTCAATGCCAGCCAGTTGGTCAATCGCTTTTGCTGCCGCTAAATGATGGCTGACGGGACAAATTCCACATAAACGCTGCACTAATACCGGCAATTCCCAATACGGTCGGCCTTGAATAAAACGCTCAAAGCCTCTGAATTCAACGATATGCAGTCTTGCCTGTTTAACAATATTATTGTCATCAACTAACAGCGTCACCTTGCCATGTCCCTCGACGCGCGAGACCGGGTCAACAACAACACGTTTTAATTCCGCACGGTTTTCTGCAGTTTCTAAATGTTCGTACATGGTATTTCCTCGTTAAGAATTCGTCGCTCTCAATCTATGCGACCACACTCATTTTACACCAACGCTAAGCAATCCATGCAAAGTGCCCATCGGCGATAAAACAACCTAGCCTACTCCAACTTTATGACAATGTCGCACGGTTATCATGCCTGGAGTTGATCGAAATCAAAACAAATATTATCAGGTATAAAAAAGCGAACATGTTCGGACTAGCCTGACTGTCACTAACACCTTATCAGGTTTAAAAAGGCCTGAAAGGTCTCTAGCTTCGGTGCATCTTTATATGCTTCAAACGGTTAAGTTTTTGGTTTTTAGGTAGGGAGAGTTGCGCGCGCAACTTTATAATATCATTAAAAATCAATGAACAAGGTGCGCACAGCGCACCCTACGGCTATGGATTTGGTGCTCTTGTATAAAGAAATTTTACAGCTTTTTTACAGTTATTCGGCATAGACTGTCGCCACGTTTTAACGCGTTTACGTCGAGGTCGCCTATGCTAGGTATTTATGTAGTGATAATCGCGGTATTTTTTGTATTAACTGGCTTACTGGTCATCGGTTGTGAGCATTTAAGAGGGCAGTCATGAGTTGGATATATTTATTAACGGGCGTTATCACGCTGGCGTTGTTTATTTATTTAATCGCTGCGTTGTTTTATCCGGAGAAATTCTGATGACGATTAATGGTTTTTTACAAATTGTTGTTTATGTTGTCGTGCTCATCGCGTTGGCAAAACCGTTGGGCTGGTACATGGCTAAAATTTATGACGATGAGCCGGCCTTGTTAAAGAGCTGGTTGGCGCCGTTAGAGGCGCTGATTTATCGATTAGCCGGGGTTAATCCACAATGCGAAATGCGCTGGACTGATTATGCGTTAGCCATGTTGATGTTTAATTTGGTCGGTATGCTAGCCGTATTTGCGCTACAAAGCCTACAAGCGTGGTTGCCGCTTAATCCTCAACACTTAGCTAATATCAGTCCAGATTCGGCATTTAATACCGCTATTAGTTTTGCGACTAACACGAATTGGCAAGGCTACAGCGGTGAATTAACCATGAGTTATTTAACACAAATGCTGGGCTTAACGGTGCAGAATTTTGTTTCCGCAGCAGCAGGTATGGCTACGCTAGTGGCATTAATTCGAGGTTTTGTACGTCGTAAAGTTACTACCATTGGCAATTTTTGGGTCGATTTAACGCGTAGCGTTTTGTATATCTTATTGCCATTATCATTAGTCTTAGCCGTTATCTTGGTCGGTCAAGGGGTTGTGCAAACCTTTAGTGCTTACCAAACAGTCTCGTTAACCCAGCCTGTGACCTATGAGCAAGCTAAAACATCTGTGGACGGACAGCCGGTACTCGATGCTGAAGGCAAGTCGGTGACTGAAACGATTGTCGTGAAAGAACAAACGATTGCAGTAGGTCCTGCCGCCTCCCAAGTTGCTATTAAACAATTAGGCACAAACGGAGGCGGCTTTTTTAACGTAAATTCTGCCCATCCTTTAGAAAACCCAACGCCATTTAGCAACTTCTTAGAATTATTGGCGATTTTATTAATCCCTGCCGCGTTGTGTTACACCTTCGGCGTGATGGTCGGCGACACCCGGCAAGGTTGGGTTATGTTGTCGGCGATGACGCTAGTGTTTGTCGTTATGGTTTTCGTCACGGTATCGGCTGAGCAGCAAGGGAATCCTACATTTGCTTCCCTTTTGGTTGAGCAAGCCGCACATAACACACAAGCAGGTGGCAATATGGAGGGCAAAGAAACCCGTTTTGGCATTACCAATTCGGCATTATGGGCGGTAGCAACCACGGCAGCGTCTAATGGTTCTGTCAATGCTATGCACGATTCGTTTACGCCTATCGGTGGTTTAGCGCCCATGTGGCTTATGCAATTAGGCGAGGTCATTTTTGGCGGCGTCGGTTCGGGGTTATACGGCATGATTATGTTTGCGCTAATCGCCGTCTTTGTTTCAGGCTTAATGATAGGTCGCACACCTGAATATTTAGGCAAAAAAATCGAGTCCTTTGAAATCAAAATGGCCGCAATAACGATTTTAATCCCTCCGCTGATGGTGTTAGGTGGTACGGCTTTGGCCGTCATGCTTGAGACTGGCAAAAAACGTCAATTTTTAACCCCGGCGCCCACGGTTTTAGTGAAGTCTTATACGCTTTATCTTCTGCAGGCAATAACAACGGGAGTGCTTTTGGCGGTATTTCCGCTAACACGCCTTTTTACAATAGCTTATTAGGCGTTGCGATGTTGTTTTCACGTTACTGGTTGGCGGTACCCGTATTGGCTATTGCTGGCTCGTTAGCGGCTAAAAAAATTGTACCGGTTGGGCCTGGCACGTTACCTACCCATACGCCTTTGTTTATGGCGTTGCTAATCGGCGTTGTGGTGATGGTGGGTGCATTGACATTTGTTCCGGCATTGGCCTTAGGCCCGATTGTCGAACAGTTACAAATGCTTAATTTTGCTGCCGCTCATTAACGGTATGGGAGTCTTAATATGAATGCAAAATCTGCATCAATGTCTTTATTTGATAAGGATATTATTGGTCTTGCGCTAATCAATTCGGTACGAAAATTAGCACCACAACAACAATGGAAAAATCCTGTGATGTTTGTGGTTTATATCGGTAGTTTATTGACGACATTGTTATGGCTGTTAGCGCTAGACGGCCAAAGTGAAGAGCCAGCATCTTTTATCTTGGCGATTACATTATGGTTATGGGGTACGGTGTTATTTGCTAATTTTGCAGAAGCGGTTGCCGAGGGGCGTAGTAAAGCGCAAGCGGCATTTTTGCGTAGCGCCAAGCGTGATATTGCCGCCAAGAAGCTCGATGAACCGCGTTATGGCGCGCATTATGCAAAAAATAGCCGGTGCTTCGTTAAGACGCGGCGATGTCGTGTTGA
>NZ_LAJX01000155.1 GCF_000963695.1 Methylocucumis oryzae | reverse complement strand
CTGCGCGCCTTGGTTTTGCTGGGAGGTCGGCAGAGCGGGCTTCCTGCCCGCCTGCGACGCACGGCATCCATGCCGTGCCCCTGACGGGCTAATCCCAGCAAAACCTGCGGTGCTCGGCGCGGCAAACGGGATTAGACTTCCGAATGACTGGTAGACAAGCATCCAGCTTAGCAACACTACAAAATATTTTCGTGCGTACACAGATAACTCAAATTAAAACCTATCTTTCATCGCTCTCATCGTCGCAAAAACAGACACAGGCGATGCAGTAGCATTTTTAATGCCTGTTGTAACGCTACTTGGTCGGCGCGTAAAAAAGGATTCGTCGCCCGCTCTTCGGCAATCGTCGATGGAATAGTCGGTTGCTGCTGTGCGCGTAATCGCTTAATCTCGGCATAGCGTTGTTGTAATAGTCTATTGTCTGGCTCTAAACTCAACGCAAATCGGGCATTCGTTTCAGTATATTCGTGTGCGCAATACACGCGCGTTTGCGGCGGTAACGCACGCAGTTTTTGCAAAGAAGACCATAATTGCTCAGCACTACCCTCAAATAAACGACCACACCCCATGACAAACAACGTATCACCGCAAAATAGCAAATCCGCTTCAGGCAGGTAATACACAATATGGCCTGATGTATGACCTGGCGTGGTTAAGACATGGATAGTATATCGACCAAACGGCACAGTACTACCCTCTGTGACCTGAATACTAATGCCAGGTATTCTATGCGCATCGTCTTGGTAGCCGACAATCGCACAACCGGTTTGTTGTTTCAACACCAAGTTACCACCGACATGGTCAGAATGATGATGAGTGTTTAACACATAATCCAACCGCCATTGTTGCTGCGCTAATTCTACCAATACCGGCTCAGCTAGAGCAGGGTCTATAACAGCAGTCACACCGGATTCTTCATCGTGCACTAAATACACATAGTTATCGTTTAGCACAGGAAGAATCTTAACTGAAACAGAATGCACTAAACTCATGGCCGTTTAGTAGTTTTGAAAGTCCGATAAAAATCGCTATCGCTTTCATCTTCGGACAACATCATATCTGGGTTTTCAAAGTCACCGGCATTGGCCGTGCCTAATTTAATCATTAAGCGGACTTCGTTACGCGAATCAGCATAATCGAGCGCGTCATCAAAGCCAATTTTGTCGGACATATATAAATCGAATAACGCCTGGTCAAAGGTTTGCATACCATGCTCACGCGAATCTTTCATTAGCTCTTTTAGCTTACTAATTTCGCCTTTGCGTATGTAATCTTTCGCTAATGGCGTATTAATCATAATCTCTAACGCCGGATAACGCCCTCTACCGTCAATGCGTTTCACCAATTGCTGCGCGATAATACCGCGTAAATTCAGCGATAAGTCCATTAAAATTTGCGAATGCATGTCTTCGGGAAAGAAATGCAAAATCCGGTCTAAGGCTTGGTTAGCATTATTAGCATGTAACGTGGTCACGCATAAATGACCTGTCTCAGCAAACGTAATCGCATTTTGCATGGTTTCACGGGTTCTAATCTCACCAATTAAAATCACATTCGGTGCTTGCCGTAAGGTGTTTTTCAACGCGATTTCATAAGATTCAGTATCTAAACCGACTTCACGTTGCGTGACAATACAGCCTAAATGCTGGTGTTGATATTCAATAGGGTCTTCAATGGTAATAATATGACCACTGCTGTTTTCATTACGATGCCGAATTAACGCCGCTAATGATGTCGACTTACCCGTGCCCGTTGCACCGACAAAAATCAACAAGCCACGCTTTTCCATAATTAAATTTTTCAAAATAGGCGGTAAATTTAGCGACTCAACGGTAGGAATATTATTCTCAATCCGCCTTAACACCATACCCGCAGCATCGCGTTGAATAAAGGCGCTAACCCGAAACCGGCCTAGGTCCTTAACACCTATTGCAAATTGGCATTCATTAGTATTTTCAAATTCGTTGATTTGCCGTTGCGTCATAATACTCTTGACAACTTTCAACGATTGCTCAGGTGTTAATATTTGCTTAGAAATTTCGACTAAATCACCATCGACTTTAATCGTAGGCGCTCTGCCTGCCGTGATAAATAAATCAGAGGCCTTCTTTTTAACCATTAATTCCAAAATGGGGTCGAGTATAGGATTAGAATCTAACATAATACCCTCACATGAATATGTCTTTGTTAACCGCTTTAACCATAGCTGTTTTGGCGTTAATCAAACCTTTATCCACCATTTCTTTTAAATTCTGATCTAAAGTTTGCATACCATCTTTGCGCCCGGTTTGAATTGCCGAATACATCTGCGCCACTTTAGCCTCACGAATCAAGTTACGAATTGCCGGCGTACCGACCATAATTTCATGCGCTGCACAGCGACCGCCGCCAATTTTTTTTCAACAAAGTTTGCGAAATAACCGCTTGCAGCGATTCTGACAACATCGCGCGAATCATATCTTTTTCAGCGGCTGGAAAACACGTCGATAATACGGTCTATGGTCTTAGCGGCTGAAGTCGTATGCAAGGTACCAAACACCAAATGCCCGGTTTCGGCCGCAGTTAACGCCAAACGAATCGTCTCTAAATCCCGCATCTCACCGACTAACACAATATCGGGGTCTTCACGCAAGGCAGAACGCAACGCCTCATTAAACCCATGCGTATCTCTATGCACTTCCCGCTGGTTAATCAAACATTTCTGGCTTTCGTGCACAAACTCGATAGGGTCTTCAATCGTTAAAATATGCGCGTATTCGTTTAGATTAATATGGTTAATCATCGCCGCTAACGTCGTTGATTTGCCTGAACCGGTAGGTCCCGTCACCAAAATCAAACCACGCGGCTTTTTACATAATTCTTCAAAAAAATTTAGGTGCGTTAAGGTCTTCTAATGATAAAACTTTCGACGGAATCGTCCGAAATACGCCAGCTGCGCCTCTATCTTGATTAAACGCGTTCACCCGAAACCGGGCAACACCGGGCAGCTCAAACGAAAAGTCGGTTTCTAAAAATTCTTCGTAATCCCGTCGTTGCTTGTCATTCATAATATCGTAAATCAATGCATGAACTTCCTTATGCTCTAACGCCGGAATATTAATCCTACGAATATCGCCATCCACGCGTATCATAGGCGGGAGTCCTGCCGATAAATGCAAATCCGACGCTTTATTTTTAACTGAAAAAGCTAATAATTCACTGATGTCCATTATGTCCTCACAAGCAAAAGTAAAAGATACCATAGCACGATGAATGCTCATACGCGCTGCACGTTGCCAACACATCACACACCGACCATGATAGCAAACAATTTAAAGCGATTGATAAACCAAATCAGTCGCTACGAGTACGAAGCTGGACGCCAGCCTAATTCAGTATTATTGCTAGCCGTAAGCAAAACCAAACCCGCTAGCGACATTATAGCCGCTTATCAAGCCGGACAACGGCATTTTGGCGAAAACTATCTACAAGAAGCGCTACAAAAACAGCGATTACTAGGCGCCTTTGATATAAGCTGGCATTTCATCGGCCCTATTCAATCCAATAAAACCAAACTTATAGCTCAGCATTTTGCTTGGGTGCATAGCGTCGATAGCTTTAAGATTGCTCAACGCTTAAGCGCACAACGACCTGATGGTTTACCGCCACTTAACGTACTCATTCAAGTCAACATTAGCGACGAAACCAGTAAATCCGGCATTCAGTTAGCTGAATTGCCCGAATTATCCCAGCGAATTATGGAGCTGCCTAACCTCAGACTAAGAGGCGTCATGAGCATACCTGCACCGGAAGTCGACTATGCCAACCAATGCAAACCTTTCCGCCAGCTACACAGCGCCGTAACCGCATTAAACCAGCAAGCGTTCGATACGTTTTCTTATGGCATGAGTGGTGATTTAAAAGCGGCTATTCACGAAGGTTCGACGCTAGTACGGATAGGAACGGCGCTATTTGGGGCAAGGGATTAGCTAAGTTAATGCTTGTTCGTGCTATTTAGCATAATAGATTATTCTGACTCATGTTATTAAATCGGTCACTAGCCAACATGCATTACGCCGAATGATCAGACTACAACACAGACTACGCATCTAAGAGCTGTTAAACTTTCAGTAACAGAGTAAAATACCGCTATTGTTATATGATTAAAGGGTAAACTGCGATGAAGGTAAAGTCACATGTTCCACCTAAACCTATGCCTATGCCGGCACCCTTGCCTGCACCACAGCCATCAACGCCCAGCAAAACATAGCGCATAAACCTAAGGAGCTAACGATGCAAAAACAAAAGATTCAAGTTATTTCCGAGATTCGTTATGCGATTAGACTTTGCCAGCGTACTGCGCGGTTGTATCGCAATATACAAACAACGGGTACGTTTTTAACGATTGTCGGCGGTAGTGCAACGATTACAGCTTTGGCCAAAAACCTGCCTGATGATATTGCGATTATTGGCACCGGCTTATTGGCGTTGGCAGGGGCCGCATTGATTGCTATTAGGCCAGCAGATAAAGCCGCTGCCAATGAAAATGATGTTAAACGCTATCAAGCCATCTTGGCTAAATCAGCGGCAATGTCCGTTGATGAGTTGCAGCAAGCCGTCGAAGAAGCGCATATCAGTGACGCGCCAGAAATTGAGGCAATGCGTTCAATTGCCTATAACGATGTCGTTAAAGAACTTAATCGATTGGATTGCATTGAAAAGCTGAGTTTTTTTCAATCGATACTGGCAAAAATAGCCTAGCGGATAGGGCACGAGCGTTAGCGTATTGCGCCGCGTTTCTGGGTTCAGGCCTTACATTTGACGTGACACCCTCGTTTTTTAACGATTTTGATGCAAATTGTAAGGCCTGACCCCTCCCTGCCACAGCCTAGTGGATAGGAC
>NZ_LAJX01000154.1 GCF_000963695.1 Methylocucumis oryzae | reverse complement strand
ACAAAAAAAACAACGATTAATCGAATAAAGCCTAGTATACAATAAATTAATCATTGTTCAATTTTTTCTGGCGAACATACTTGGTAAAAAAACAGAGAACAGGTTTACTTTTAAAGCAGGTTTTTTGGCAGCTGATGGTGTTGCGGTGAATTAGCAATGAGCAATGAGCGTATTACCTAACCCTGAAAACCGGAACGAGCGAACTTGTTCCGGCTTAAATCTAAATCACTAATGGTGGCAGCCGCTGCCGTGAATATGCCCGTGCGCCAATTCTTCATCGGCAGCAGGTCTTATGTCGATAATTTCTACCGCAAAAGTTAACGGTACGCCTGCCAACGGGTGATTGCCATCGATGGTAATGTCGTCACCATCTATATCGACAATCGTGACCACGCCAGGGCCTGAACTGACATCAGCATGAAATTGCATACCCACAGCAAGCTCGTTAATGCCTTCAAACATCGCGCGCGGTATGACTTGAATGCGGTCTTCATAAAACAGACCATAAGCATCTTCTGGCTCTATCCGAACATTTAATTTGTCGCCAACCGCCTTGTCCGTTAAAGCGGCTTCAAGGCCTGAAATAATATTGCCGTACCCATGCAAATACACTAACGGCTCATTACCGTCTGAGCTATCGATAACCTCGCCTTCATCATTGGTTAATGTGTAATGTATAGATACTGCCATTTTGTCTGCAATGCGCATGTTTAACCTCTTGCATTTAATAAAGATAAAGCGGCGGGCCGTTAACTTGCCTAAGGCCGCTTTGTTTGAACATCTGCCGAAAATGCGTTAGAAGTTGAAACAATGTTGTTACAATGGCGCTTTTTCGTAGCAATCATAACGCTTAAAAACACAGGTTTTTAAAGCGTGGGCAGTATCGCGCAACGACTCTCTATAGTCCAGACTTAATGCAAAATTTACCCTTTCAGCCTTCTTCTTTAGCCGAGCATGTCATCGATATATGGTTAGCTTATCCAGACGAAATCACCGACGTTGATTTATTACTAGCGTATCAAGCATTGCTGACCGAGCAAGACCGGCAACAATGGCAACGCTTTTATTTTGCCCGTCATCAACAGCAATACTTAGTCACGCGTGCGCTGGTGCGCGCAGTGTTATCGCAGTATTGGCCACTAGCGCCAAGTGCATGGCAATTTGTTCGTGATAGTTATGGTAAACCGGAAATTCAACCGGATTTAATACCGTTACCGTTGAGATTTAATCTTTCTCATACTGAGGGATTAATCTGTTGTGCGGTTACGCTTAAGCACGCAATAGGTGTCGACGTTGAATATTTATTACGAGCAAATGCGACGCTAGATATTGCTGCCCGCTATTTCGCCGCCGCCGAAATCCAAGCATTAACGCAATTGCCAGACGCTTTGCAACAGCAGCGCTTTTTTGCATTATGGACGCTGAAAGAAGCCTATATTAAGGCGCGAGGTTTAGGCTTATCGCTGCCGCTGGATCAGTTCAGTTTTAGCTTTGACCACCAACAATCGGTAAGTATTGAATTTTTAGACGCTATTGCCGATACCCCCGAACACTGGCAATTTTGGCGCTACCAACCCTCTGAGCAGCACCAAATGGCACTCGCGGTTAATTCGACTGAGCCTATTTCAGTTAGGGTAAAAAAAATCGTTCCATTACAACATATCACAGCGTTAATCGAGTAATCGACCAGGATGGCCGCAATTAATATGACCGATTAACGTGTTATAAATACTATAACCCACTAATTCGCTTAACCGCTTAGAAAAGGTTTTCGCTATCTCTCTGGGAATACCCAATTGCTGGTTTTCTTGTTGTCTTATAAAACCAGCGCAGTAATTTAACGCAATCGCTGTGCGCCGTTGCTGGCTGCGATTAGCCCCACCACCATGCCAAACGCTACCGTGTATTAATAACACACTGCCTTTAGGCATTTCTGCGGCGATGCTGTCATAACTGCCAGTAATATCAGGGTTATGGTCTAAGCGGTGGCTGCCAGGAATAACTCTAGTTGCGCCATTTTTCTTCGGTAAAGTCAGAAATAGCCCATAACGTATTACAGATAATCGGCACATGAGGTCTAGGCAACGGGATTAATTGGTCATCGGCGTGTATTGTTTGCGCATCTTGCCCAGGCAATAGCGTTGACGTTGACAACGATGACACTAAACAGCCTGGATCTAAAAAGGCTTCGATAATCGGCAAAATTTTTTTCATGCACCGGCAATCGCTGATATAACACGCCATGTGTAAGTAAGTTATGAACCCTAAGCGTCTGATAGCCTTCAAAAGCTGATACGCCGGGCTTAATATTAAGCTCATGTTCTAAACGCAGTAAATCTTGGTCTAGTGCAGTTAATTCGGACGCTGTTAACACATTATTAACAATAGTATAGCCTTGTTCGTGTAACTCGCTGACAGCCTGTTCGATAGCATTCATAGCAGTTTAGTCCTAGCGTTGTAGAGGGATTTCATTATATTATCAGCCGCTGATTATAGCTTCAAATTCCGGCTACCAACTTAAGTAGGGACAGGGCGTTTAGAATGCAGGTGTTGGCAGCAGGGATGCTGCCAACAAGCCCACAGGGATGTATTTACGGCGTCCTGCGCTCTGAATGCCCTGTCCCGTATGGCATTGTCCCGTTTAAAGTGCATAGCCCAAATCCCAATATTACCTGACTGAGTAACACGTTAAGTTATCAGTATTTCTTGTCGGTATAAGTCACATGAATAATCCTGTTATTATTATGATAGAGGACGACCCTGCTATCCGCATGTTTCTGCGCACAGGCTTAAGCGCACATGAGTTTAAAGTCTATGAAGCAGAAACCGGTAAGCAAGGTATTATCGAAGCGGGTGTCCGCAAACCTGATATGGTCGTATTAGATTTAGGCTTGCCGGATATGGACGGTGAGCAAGTCATTCAAGCTATACGCGCCTGGTCAACACTGCCCATTTTAGTGTTATCCGCGCGTAATTCGGAGCAACAAAAAATTAATGCGTTAGATGCCGGTGCTGATGATTACTTAACCAAGCCATTTGGTTTAGGTGAATTACTTGCGCGGATTCGGGTTTTATTACGACGTTGCCGTAATGATGCGGTTTTTGCACCGGATGGTATTTTTACTTGCGGCGAGTTAATGGTTGATTTAAATAAACGCATTGTTCGGGTAGCTGATAGCGAAATTCACTTAACCCCGATTCAATATCGACTGCTTACCGTCTTGGTGAAAAATGCAGATAAAGTATTAACGCAACGCTTTTTATTAAAAGAAGTTTGGGGGCCGTCTTATAGCGACAATGCGCATTATCTAAGAATCTACATTAGCCAATTGCGCCAAAAAATAGAGCAAGACCCCACCCGACCACAATATTTGCTAACAGAATCGGGTATCGGTTATCGTCTAAAACGACCTTAAGGTTCACAGGCGTCATGCTCTGTTGAGAAACAGCAATAACAATTACGACCTGCCTTTTTAGCTTGATACATCGCTATATCGGCTTTTTTTAATAAATCATCTAACGTATTGCCGTCACTCGGATAAACACTTATCCCTATGCTAAACGAGGTCGTTAATTGATGACTATTAATAGCAAAAGGTTGATGCAATTGAGCGATAATTTTTTCAGCGACGCGCTCAGCAATTAACGCATCCGGTAAATTCGTTAAAATAATAATAAATTCATCGCCACCATAGCGGCAAATCGTATCCGCTTCACGTACGCAATTCGATAAGCGCTCAGCAATGCCTTGTAACAGCAAATCGCCCATATCATGACCTAAACTATCATTAATATGTTTAAATCGGTCTAAATCTAAAAACAATAAAGCGACCAGCGTATGACTTCTACTGGCTGCAATTAGCGCTTGAGCAAAACGCTCTTGCAATAAAGTTCGATTAGGCAAACCTGTTAACGAGTCATGATGGGC
Organism: Methylocucumis oryzae; assembly: GCF_000963695.1. GTDB lineage: Bacteria > Pseudomonadota > Gammaproteobacteria > Methylococcales > Methylomonadaceae > Methylovulum > Methylovulum oryzae. Next base: position 8,190 of record NZ_LAJX01000154.1, on the reverse strand, counting down.
TAAAAATTCTATTTTTTGCTCAGCCACTTTGCGCTCGGTAATATCAGAAAAAATACCGATATAGTGTGTGATACGGCCTTCTTGATTACGCACGACTGAAATGCCTAATAAAACCGGATATTGCTCGCCATTTTTTCTAACATCCCAGACCTCGTCTTGCCAATAACTATGCTTTTTCAAGGCATTACGCATTTTTGCGAAATAAGCTTGGTCTTTTTGCTGAATCGATAAAATTTTAGGCGTTTGCTGAATAATTTCTTGTTGTGTATAGCCGGTAATTTGGCAATAAGCTTGGTTACACGACAAGATACGCGCATCGGCATCGCATAAAATAATGCCCTCGCCACTATGCTCAAATACTTTGGCCAGTAACTGCAACTGCTCTTCAACTAATTTATTTTGTTGAATATCCGTATGCGTACCCAAAATTCGTAACGGATTGCCAGCTGCGTCTCGCTCAACAATACTTCCTGTTGCCAAAATCCAACGCCATGAACCGTCCCGACAACGCTGTCTAAAACTGATTCGATATTCAGATTGTTCACCCAGCAAGTAAGCACGAAAAGACGTTTTTACTATCGCCTCATCTTCTGGATGAATACTGGCAAACCACTCAGATAAGCGTAGCGAAGAAAACTCATTGGCTTCATAACCTAACATTAAAGCATACTCTGCATTCACTCTAATTTCGTTTGTGAGAGGGCTATAATCCCATAATCCTTGCTTACCGGCTGCTAACGATAATCTTAACTGAGCTTCACTTTGCCGCAATTGCTGTTGTTGTTTAATTAATAATTGTCGCGTATGGTGAGAACGTAACACATAACGCACTCGGTAAGGCAATAATAACCACTGAATTGGTTTACTAATAAAGTCCGTCGCGCCTAATTGAAAAGCTTGCTCAACACAATGTACATCTTCCACGGCCGTCATCATGATAATAGGCACATCGGTCGCATAATGGGCAATTAAAATTCTAAGACAGGCAAAACCATCCATGCCCGGCATCATCACATCTAATAAAATCAAATCCGGCCGGTTATGTGCAATCTCTGCGAGCCCCGCGTCGCCACTTTCGGCACAGATGACATCAAAATTACTCGCTGTTAATGATTTATTCACTAACGCGCGTGTCATGGGGTCGTCATCAATGACTAAAATTTTCGGTTTAGCGGTCATGGAGTCGTTATTTTTATAATTAAATGCCAGTTGATTCTAACATAAAGTGTTTATACATCATTTTCAACAATAAAAAATGCAAGGGGATTTTTATTCAACCTATTTAACTGACCGCTAAAATAACTGAATTAAAAAATAAGTAAATTTTATAACGTGATTTTTGCGTATAACTACTCGCTATGAATATTTTAGTCTATGAAAAACMAATAGCTTGCCAAAAAAAATCAGGTAACAGTTCAAAAATTGCTTACTCATCGCTATGCGCTCAGCATCGACGCTTACTATTCATGTTACTGAAAAATAAGATAGAATAGTGCCCTTTTACCCTTTATTGTTGTTTAACATGTCTCAATCGTTAAAACTGCCTTTATCAGCACTGAAATTACATGTTGATATGGCTGATATTGATATATCACTCAAATCATCTGAATCAGCGTCGTTACTCATCGGCCAAGCACGCGCGCAATCAGCGCTAGAGTTTGGCGTCGCGATGCCAAGATTCGGCTATAACATCTTTGTCATGGGTGAACCTGGTTTAGGCCGTTTAAGCTTAGTGTTTGAGCAGCTAAAACTCGCTGCACAAATACTATCCACTCCAGCATCTTTGGTTTATATCGATCACTTTAATTTTTCTCGCGAACCTAAAGCGCTGCTATTGCCCGCCGGTACAGGCCATACCTTTAGTAAAGACATAGAAAAACTCATTGATGACGTCTTAGCCACCTTCCCTGCCGTTTTTGACAGCCCAACTTATCAACAAAAAAAGACGGCGATTGAACGGCATTTTACTCAAGCCTATAACACAGCTATCGGCATGGTCGACTACAAGGCGCAAGAAATGGGAATTGCCTTGTTCATGGAAAACGATGTCATGACCTTTGCGCCTATGGGCAGCAATAAACCGTTAACAGATGAAGAATTTAGCTTACTGCCGCAAGCAGAAAAAGATGTATTCCATGCCGATGTGGTTGGTTTAGAAGATTATTTAAACGAAGTGCTATTGGAATTGCCGCAATGGCGTAGGGAAATGGCAGAGCGGATTAAACAAGTCGACAGTGATACCGTCAGTAGCGCTATTGAGCCTTTATTCGCCGAATTACGCGATAAATACCAAGAGCAAGCGGATGTCATTATGTACTTGGCCGAAATGAAGCAGCATTTAGTCGATGTCACTATTGCCGACATATTAATGCCTAGCAAGACTATCGATGCAGATGCCTTCCGCAGAAACAAACAACTGTTAATCGAACAATATTTACCGAATGTACTTGTTGACCACAAGTTAGATACCGGCGCACCTGTCATTTACGAACCGCATCCGACGTATCAAAACTTATTTGGCCGCATCGAATATGCGAGTGAACAAGGCGCCTTAGTCACTAGCTACCGTAAAATCTGTGCAGGCTCTTTACATAAAGCCAATGGCGGTTATTTAGTGCTCGATGCCGAAAAACTCTTAAACTACCCCTATGTCTGGGATGGTTTAAAACGTGCGTTGCAAGCTGGCTGTATTGAAATCGATGCACCTTACACAGAATGGGGTATTAACACCATTACGTTAAAACCCGAAGTCGTCACGTTAAACCTAAAAGTCGTTTTAGTGGGTTCTAGGGATATTTACTATTTGCTAGAAGAGCTTGATAGTGAATTTAATGAAATGTTTAAGGTGTTAGCCGATTTTGACCCTTATATTCCTGTCACTCATAGCAACATTCAACAATTAGCCACGCGCATTCAAAGTTATGCGCAAGAACACACTGGCAAACAACTTACTTCAAACGCAGTCCAACGCTTAATCGAACACAGTTGCCGACTGGCAGAAAGCCAACAGCAATTTTCTGCGCACATTAATGACACGTTGGAAATCATCGGTGAAGCCGACTTATTTAGTCAACGCAGTCACGCTACCGTTATAGAGCAAACGCATATCGAACAGGCGCTACAAGCCCGAGAATACCGAAATGGCAGAATTTCCCAAGAAATTCTTAAGGAAATGCTAGACGGCACTATTTTAATCGACACGACCGGCGAAGCCGTTGGCAAAATCAATGGCTTAACCGTACTTGAAATTGGCGGTAGTTGTTATGGCTCACCGGCACGCATTACGACGACTGTATCGCCAGGCTCAAGAGGCATTGTTGATATTGAACGAGAAGCTGAATTAGGCCAATCGATTCATTCTAAAGGCGTCATGATTTTATCCGGCTACTTAGGTCATTTTTATGCCCAGCAATTTCCATTAGCAATTTCAGCCAGTATTGCTATTGAACAATCATATTCTGAAATCGATGGTGATAGCGCATCGTTAGCTGAATTATGTTGCTTAATTTCTGCCTTAACGCGCACCCCGATAAAACAAAGTTTCGCGCTAACGGGCTCGATTAATCAATATGGCGAAGTGCAAGCTGTCGGTGGTATTAATGAAAAAATCGAAGGCTTTTTTAGACTATGCCAGGCTAGAGGTTTAGACGGTAGTCATGCCGTCATTATTCCTGTCGCTAATAAACGTAACTTAATGCTAAAACAAGAAGTGATTGATGCCGTTAAGCAAGAGTTGTTTGCTATCTATGCCGTATCCTATGTCAATCAAGCACTTGAATTATTAACAGGACAAATAGCTGGCGAAGTGGATCAAGAAGGCTATTACCCAGAAGACAGTATTAATTTTAGAGCGATTTCGCGGCTAAAAGAAATATCTGAAATGGCCAACGAAGAAGATAAAGCAGAATAAGGCAACAAGCTAACGAGGCAACGCTAAATATGACTATGCACACAGAGCTGTACCAACTCGCCCGCGAAACAGGCGAATACTTGTACCAAGCAAAGCATATCTTAGCAACCGCCGAGTCTTGTACCGGCGGCTGGATTGCCGAAATAATAACGGATGTGCCAGGCAGTTCGGCATGGTTTGATTGTGGTTTTGTCAGCTATTCCAATCAAGCAAAACAACGTATGTTAGAAGTTAACAGGGAAACACTAGAATGTCATGGTGCAGTGAGCGCCGAAACGGCTTTAGCAATGGTTGACGGTGTGTTGTCGCACAGTCAAGCAACACTTGCGGTAGCCGTTACGGGTATTGCCGGTCCTGGTGGAGGTTCTGAAGAAAAACCCGTTGGTACGGTTTTTATCGCATGGAAAAAAAGAGAAGGCTTAGCCTATGTTGTCAGAAAACAATTCTCAGGTGACCGGCGTCAAATCAGGGCGCAAACCGTTAAAACGGCGCTGGAAGGGCTGCGTAGCGATATATTAACCACATAGTTGGACGCATTAAAAGCCAAATTCTGATTCGTCGAAATCTTCAAATTGCTCTCTTAACATTTTCTTTTCCCAGTAAATCTCGATTTTTCTACGTGCATCGCGTTTAATGGTTTCTTTTTCCAAACCATCGGTTAACGAAGCAAATTCGCTGGTATCATAAAGATCTTCATCGTCATGATCGGGTTCGGGAGTAGTAGCACTCGGCGTGCTGGATTTAGTAACAGTTTTAGGCGCTGTTTTATTCATGAGTACCTCGACAGTAAAGTTTTATTAAACATAAAACGGCTTTGGGGGTGAAAATATTAGCGGCTGTTATTGTTTAAATCAACCTAACATTAAGGAATTACAGTAGCAACTGAAATTATCAGAGTCAATGCATACTACACGTCGTTAGTGCATTCGCTGTTAGAAACCGTTCCTGGCTATGCACTTTATGCTAAGTAGGGACAGGATGTTTAGAGCGCAGCACGCCCTGTCCCCACTTAAGTTGGTAGTCCGTTTTGTTTATAAACACATTCTCGCTTATACTGACCAGCGTTTTAGCTTACCGGACTTTAGCCCATGACATCACCCTCTCATGACGCCATACCTTATTTCGATACCTTGTTCGAGCAAATGCAACAAGATTCCGTCTTAGGGCAAGCGTTTAGTAAACATGTACACTGGGGCTATTGGTCAGAACCAGAACGTGCTGAATTAACGCTAGCAAGCTTTTTAAATGCTGCGGACAACATGACTCTGCAACATTTTTAATGCCGCGAACATTAATCATCATCAATCGATATTGGATACCGGTTGTGGCTTCGGTGGTTCACTCGCGTTACTGAATGAACATTATCAACACATGGAGCTACACGGCATTAATATCGATGCCAGGCAAATCGCACGCGCTGAGGCTACCGTTTTAGCTAAGCCAGGTTCGGGTAATAGCCTTGCCTTTAAAATAGGCGATGCTTGTTGTTTAGACTACCCAGACAACTATTTTGATAATGTGTTAGCCGTAGAATGTATTTTTCACTTTCCATCGCGTAGCCGTTATTTTCAACAAGTACACCGCGTATTAAAGCCAGGTGGTCGCCTAATCATCTCTGATTTTTTAGTTAACTCAGCGACCTCATTGATTTTCGCTTGTTTTTGCCTACCTTATTTAGGCTTGATGAAGAAATACTACGGCGAACTCGGCGAGCCTATGACACTGGCAAAATACCAAAAGCTAGCCGACGCCACAGGTCTTACGCTTACTAATAACATTAATATTACCAAAGGCACACTGCCTACTTATCGCTTCTTAGAGCAACATATTAATGCTACTGGCATAGAAGCTAAAGAAATGACCCGGTTATATCGTTTTCAGCATTTAGTTTCACGCTTGGATTTTCATCGTTACTCTATCTTAACGTTTGATAAAACCTAAGCGGTTAATGTCTTAGAAAGAAGGCAATGAAAATGTATTGGCAGACCCACGTACCGCTCCGCAACCATTCTCACCACACCATATTTGATCGCCACAACCGCTTAGTAATAAAGCTGCAAATACCACAATAATTAGTTGATTTTTCATGTTTTTTACTCCAGACACTGTTAGTTGATTACCTGAAATAACATTCCAGGCAATGGATAAAATGTCAAGCGAGCAAAGCAAAAAACTATCGATTCAACAGCAAAGTCAACTGTGAAAACACACTAAATCACGCCTTTTTCAATCACTGGCATCACCCAAAACTGTATACCTGCACCACTAAATTCTTGCTTTAACTGGGCAAGTAATAACGGTAACGTTTCAGCCGCTAAATACATTTGAAAACGTATACGTTTTTGCCGTCCACTAACTTGCTCGGCTAATGATAAGCCTTGATTTTGATGATGGTGGGCATTGACTTGAAAACTACTAAAACCATGCTCAGCCTCTAATAGCAGCAAGCAATCCACAATGGCTTCTTCCAAACTAGGCGGAGCATTTAATGTTACTAAATAGTCTTGATGCATTAGGCCACTCCTTTAGTAGACAGCGTTTTTGGCTTGACCGTAGCGTTGATATAACACCGGCAATAAAAACAATGTTAAAAATGTCGATGACACTAAGCCACCAATAACAACAATCGCTAACGGGCGTTGTATTTCTGAACCCGGCCCTGTAGCAAATAACAGAGGAATCAAACCAAATGCCGCAATGCTCGCGGTCATTAATACCGGTCGCAAACGCCGTAACGAGCCAATCACCACGACTTTGGCAATCGCCATGCCACTGACGATGAGTTGATTAAAATAACTGACCATAACCACGCCGTTGAGTACCGCGATGCCAAGTAATGCAATAAAACCGACTGAGGCTGGCACGGATAAATATTCACCCGATACCCATAAACCAAACACACCGCCAATCATTGCCAATGGAATATTCGATAACACTAAGACCGCTTGCCGTATCGAACCAAACGTAGAAAACAATAATAGAAAAATCAAACCTAACGAAATAGGCACAACTATGCTAAGCGTGGCAGCCGCGCGTTGCTGGTTTTCAAATTGACCACCAAACTCTAAGGTATAACCGATAGGCAAACTAAGCTTTTCGGCCACGCGTTGTTTAGCTTCGGCCACAAAACCCACTAAATCGCGCTCTTGTACATTGCTACGCACCACCGTGAAACGCTGACCATGTTCTCGCCCAATCGCCACCACGCCTTCGACTTTGCTTAATTGTGCCACCGCCGTTACCGGCACATGGCCGCCATTGGGCAAAGTGATTTGTAAGCTATCAAAGTTAGCCGTGTTACTATTACCACGCAATAATAACGGCGTGCGTTTAATACCTTGTTGCACTACACCTAAATTTAAACCTTCGATTTGCGCGCGTAACAAGGTTTCTATCGTGTCGCTGTCTAAACCTAAACGCCCTGCAGCCGTTTTATTAATCGTTAATTGCCAAAACTGCATACCTTCGTTTTGTTTAACAAACACATCGCTAGAGCCTTTGATTTGCCGCAGAATCTCAGCAATTTCATTACCTTTTTCGTTTAACACATCTAAATCCGGGCCAAATAATTTCACCGCCACATCGCCGCGCGTACCGGTCAACATCTCTGACACGCGCATTTCTATCGGCTGGGTAAAACCAAACGCAATACCCGGCGTTTTAGCCATAATGGCGCGAATGTTTTCTATCAGTTGAGCCTTATCCGCGACCTGCCATTGCTCTTTAGGTTTTAGCACTAAAAACGTATCGGTTTCATTCAACCCCATAGGGTCTAAGCCTAACTCATCCGAGCCTACGCGAGAAATAATGCTACTGACTTCAGGAATATGCTTAAGCAAGTTTTTTTGCACTTGCCCGTCTAAAGCAACAGATTGATCCAACGTAATCGAAGGCAGTTTTTCCAATTGCACCACGATGTCGCCTTCATCCATCACTGGCATAAACGTGCTACCTAAACGCGTAAACACCAGAATCGTTGCCAACAATAACAGCGCTACACCGATAAAAACCTTGCTGTAATTATTTAAACACCAGGCCAATAACGGCTTATAAATGGCTTGCAGCGTTCTTGGCAACCAAGGCTCTTCATGAGACACTTTTTTCAACAAAAACGAGGCGACTACCGGAATCACTGTTAACGACAACAGCAACGACGCACTTAACGCAAAAACAATCGTTAAGGCCACCGGCCGAAACAGCTTTCCTTCCAAACCTTGTAAGCTCAGTATGGCAGAAAAACAATAATAATAATTAAAATGCCTGAGGTAACCGAGGTAGCA
>NZ_LAJX01000153.1 GCF_000963695.1 Methylocucumis oryzae | reverse complement strand
TTTTATTGTTTTTGATTGGCTAATAACAATATAAGACAAAAATATTTATTTTATTGTTATTAAGCGGGTGTATATGTGTAAAACCAATTTTTATTACTTGTAATCAAAGGGTTATTAATAGAATGTAATTATTAACATTGTGTATAACTTGTGCATAAAACAACAGCTTCATTATTGAATCCGTTATACACAAGCTTATACACACCATGCTGACATTTAATTCACACAGTTATCCACATTATTAATGGGCGAGTGTTCTTAATAAATTTGAATAATCTTCAGCAAATTTAGCATCAGATTCTTTTAGTTCACTGACGCGTTTACACGCGTTCATAACAGTGGTGTGGTCACGCCCACCAAAGGCGTCACCAATTTCGGGGAAGCTATGCGAGGTTAGCTCGCGGGCTAACGACATAGCAATTTGTCTAGGGCGGGTGATGGTTTGTTTACGGTTTTTGGCCGATAAATCAGAAACGCGGATTTTGTAATATTCCGCGACAGTTTTTTGAATATTGTCGATATTAACCAGTTTATCTTGTAAGGTAATTAAGTCGTGCAAAGCTTCTTTAGTAAATTCAATGGTAATCTCTCTACCGGTGAATTGAGCATTAGCAATGACGCGTCTTAACGCGCCTTCTAAATCACGCACATTGGATGGAATGCGTTTAGCAATAAAAAACGCAATTTCTTGAGCAAGATTGACATTCACTTGTTCGGCTTTTTTCATCAAAATAGCCGCTCTGGTTTCCATATCAGGCGGTTCAATTGACACCGGTAAACCGGAGCCAAAACGAGATTTAAGCCTATCTTCTAACCCTACAATTTCCTTAGGGTATTTATCGCAGGTTAAGACGATTTGATGCTTTTTTTCTAATAATGAATTAAAGGTATGGAAAAATTCTTCTTGAGAACGCTCTTTACCGGCAAAAAATTGAATATCGTCAATTAACAATACGTCAATAGCCCGGTAAAACTGTTTAAATGAATCAATAGTATTTTGTTGTAACGCTTTAACCATGTCTTGGACAAACTTTTCTGAATGCAAATACATGATGTTAGCGGAAGGACGTTTTTCTAACACCGCATTGCCTATGGCGTGCATTAAATGCGTTTTACCTAAGCCTGAGCTGCCATAGATTAATAACGGGTTATAGGCTTTACCGATATTTTCTGAGACTTGTATCGATGCAGCACGCGCAACTTGATTAGATTTACCCTCGACAAAATTATCGAAATTAAATGCTTTGTTTAAATAATTGGGTGTTGATTTTTTCGTTTCCCCAGGCTTGGCCGGTTGCCCTGTTGGGGTAATGGTTTTTTTAGAACCGATTTCAAGGCTAACGATTAACTTACCATTGGAAAATTGGTGTATGGTTTCTTCTATGCGGTTGAAATGGTGTTGTTTAACCCACTCTAAAACAAAGCGGTTAGGGGCTAATAACTTAAGAAGACCGTCGCTTTCAACCGCTTGTAACGGACGTATCCACGTACTGAAATCAGAATTTGAGATTTCATTTTCAAGTTTAGCCAGACAGTTATCCCAGATTGAGCTCATTGGTTTAAGATATTGATTTTCAAAAAAAGGTTAGTAGCTTAACAGTTAACGCCATGGATGGCGTGTAGTAGGCAGAAAACGCAGGAGTAGTTGCCGAGAAAACGTAAGCAGTATAAATTGACATCATATACTGATTATTTTATCATCCCGTGTCTTTTTTATCCGATTTTGATAATACTTACACAGGTAAGCTGAAATGAAACGTACATATCAACCTAGTAAAATTAAACGTGTTAGAACTCACGGCTTCCGCGCCCGTATGGCAACTAGAGGTGGTCGTAAAGTGTTAAATGCTCGTAGAGCAAAAGGCCGATATAAATTGGCACTGTAGTTTGTCAGTGATTGCGGACGATTTTCGCTTTCCTGCTCGGCTGAGATTAAAAAAACCAGCTGAATATAAAAAAAAGTTTTTGCCAAGCCTATTAAATCTAGTGACCAATATTTTACGTTATTGGCGATTAAAAACGATTTAGATCACCCTCGGTTGGGCTTGGCAATTGCTAAAAAAAATATAAAAAAAAGCCGTACACAGGAATGTGATTAAACGAACTGTTCGGGAAAATTTTAGACTACGACAGGATTTAGGGAATATCGATATTGTTGTCTTAGCACGTAAGGACGCTGTCAATGCCCCGCTGGAATTATTACGCAAGTCATTGGAAAAACACTGGATTAGGTTGGTAAACCGATGCGCTTCGTGCTTATAACTTTGATAAGGTGTTATCAATATCTTATCAGTCCCTTACTTGGGTCTAATTGTCGATTTTATCCAAGCTGTTCAAATTATTCCTTGGAAGCCCTAAAGCGTTATGGCGTAGCCATCGGCCTTTATCTTACGCTCAAAAGATTATTGAAGTGTCACCCTTATCACCCTGGTGGCATGGATCCAGTTCCAGAAAAATTTGGTAATAAGAATGGATAATTTAAGATTTTTACTGATAGTCGCACTAGGCACTATCGTGTTAATGATGACGCAAGCATGGGAGCAGGATTACGGGCCAAAGCCTACCCCTTCTGTCGCTGTCAATACTGAATCTAGTGCTGCTAAGCACGATGATTTACCCGTTGCCAACAACGCCAGCACAGCACCTGATTCTGCTCAATCTAGTGCATTAGCAGCCAATTCCCCGCCTATAGCGACAGCGACTAAAATCGTTTCGATTAAAACCGATGTATTGGATTTAGAAATCGACACGCAAGGTGGCACGATTCGTCGTTTAGATTTATTAAAATACCCTGTCGAAAAAGATAATAGCGTTGTTAATAAATTACGCAGCCTAATTGGCTTATCGGTCGCTGAAATTAATCATGCGCCGATTCGCTTACTCAATGATGATGTGCAAAAATTATTTGCAGCACAAAGTGGTTTAATTGCCGATGCCGGTGTATCTCCCGCACCTGACCACTACACGGTGTATGACGCGGCTAATACCCAATACACCTTAGCAGATGGACAAGATGAATTAAGCGTACCGCTGACATGGACGAATGGACAAGGCATTAGCGTTACTAAAACATTTACCTTTAAACGCAATCGTTACGATATTGGCTTAACCCAAGAAGTTACTAACCATTCAGGAGCACCTTGGTCAGGTAGACAATACAACCAATTAGTGCGGGTACCCGAAGAACAAAAAAGCAACTTTATGACCGGTATGCGCGCTTACGATGGTGGTGTCATTTATACCGAAAAAAATAAATATCAAAAAGTTAGTTTCGACGACATGGAAGGCTCTAACTTAGATGTGGCCTCACCAGGTGGTTGGTCGGCGATGATTCAGCATTATTTTGCTACTGCCTGGATACCCCCGTCTGAGCAAGAAAATCATTTCTACACTAAACAGTTACCTGATGGCCGTTTTGTCATAGGTTCTTATTCGCCGTCGGTCAGTGTTGCTGATAACTCATCAGTAAAATTAGAATCGCAATTGTTTTCAGGTCCTAAGATTCAACCTATTATGGAACAAGTCGCTACTGGCTTAGAGTTAACCGTTGATTACAGCGTGTTAACCTTTATCGGTAAGCCGATTTATTCATTGTTAAATTTCTTGCATAGCGTATTAGGTAATTGGGGTTTTGCGATTATCGGCGTCACGTTATGTATCAAGCTATTATTCTTCCCATTAACGCAATCAAGTTTTCGCTCAATGGCGAAAATGCGCAAAATTCAGCCACGTTTGAAAGAGCTACAAGAGCGCTTTAAAGACGATAGAATGCGTTTTAACAATGAAATGATGGCGTTGTATAAAAAAGAACAAGTCAATCCTTTAGGGGGATGCTTACCGATATTGATTCAAATCCCCGTGTTTATGTCGTTATACTGGGTATTAAGCGAAACCGTAGAGTTTAGACAAGCGCCCTTTATCTTATGGATAGAAGATTTATCGGTACAAGACCCGTTCTTTATCTTGCCGATTATCATGGGGATTACGATGAAAATTCAGCAATCGCTGAATCCAGCGCCTATCGACCCCATACAAGCTAAAATTATCAAAATGTTCCCGCTCGTGTTTACCGTGTTTTTCTTATTCTTCCCAGCCGGTTTAGTCTTGTACTGGGTGGTCAACAACACGTTATCGATTCTGCAACAATCGTATATCACTAAACAAATTGGTGGCGATGGCAGCACTGGGCATTAACCAAGATACCATAGCTGCTTTAGCAACGCCGCCAGGTAATGGCGGCGTTGCGGTCATTAGAATCTCAGGTACATTAGTTCCTGATATTATTGCCCAACTCACTAGAAAAAAACTCCCAGCAAGAACGGCCGTTTACACGTCATTCTTGGACATAGACAATGTGATTATCGATTCCGGTATCGCGTTGTACTTCCCTGCCCCTGCCTCGTTTACCGGTGAAGACGTGTTAGAGTTACATGGACACGGCGGTAGCGTCATTAGCAATATGCTGTTAAAACGCGTGTTAGCGTTAGGCGCTAGGCTAGCTCAGCCTGGCGAGTTCAGCCAACGTGCGTTTTTAAATAATAAAATCGATTTAGTACAAGCTGAAGCGATTGCCGATTTAATAGTCAGCCATAGCGAACAAGCGGTACGCTCAGCACAGCAATCCTTACAAGGCGTATTTTCCAAACAGATTAACGGCTTAGTCGATGAACTCACTGAATTAAGAATTTATATCGAAGCGGCTATTGATTTTGTTGATGAAGAAATCAATTTTTTTAACCGATGGCGTGGTCGAACAACGTCTGACGCGTTTATTACAACAAGTCACCGCGATTGGCCAAACCGCACAACAAGGTCGGTTATTACGCGAAGGTATTAGTCTTGTTTTAGCCGGCAAGCCAAACACAGGAAAATCCAGCTTACTTAACGCCTTAGCAGGACATGATGCCGCGATTGTGACCGATATTCCAGGTACAACCCGCGATGTGTTGCGTGAACGGATTCAAATCGATGGCTTGCCGATTAATATCATCGACACGGCTGGGCTTAGAGACAGTCAAGATGTGGTAGAGCAGGAAGGTATACGCCGCGCCCGCTTAGAAATTAACAACGCCGATATTGTGTTATTTATGCAAGATGTGCGTTTAACGCCATGGATGGCGTGTAGTAGAGCAACGCAGGAGCAGTTGCCGAGTCCTGAGCTTGCAGAGATTGAAGTATTACCTGAACGCATTAAGCGTATCCATGTATTCAATAAAATCGATTTAGTGGGTGTAGCGCCCAGTGTGCTTGAAACAGCAACCGGCGCAGAGTGTTATATTTCAGTTAAAACCGGTGCCGGTGTCGCATTATTAACCGAGCAAATTAAAAAATTAGTCGGCTTTCAAACACAAGCCAGCGTTTTTATGGCCAGAACTCGGCATTTAGACGCATTAGCGCAAGCGCAACACCACCTAGAACAGGCTTTAGCGCAACTTAAAACGCATTATGCGTTTGAGCTGGTGGCAGAAGAGCTAAGAATCGCCCAACAGCACTTAGGTGAAATCACAGGGCAAGTCAGTTCGGATGAATTATTAGGTAAGATATTTGCCAGTTTTTGTATTGGAAAGTGAAGTTGTGAAGTAAGAGAAAATAACATACAAATAAAGTTAAAAATTACAAAGGCTTGTAGAGATACAGGCCTTTTTTATTGGTCTATATTTTCCTTTACTTGCCTATTATTTACCCCTATATTACCCATTAGTTGTAGTAAGGGGTAAAAAGGGGTAAAAATGAAAATTACAATTGAGAAACGTACCAACAAAGAAGGCGATAAACAGTCTATTAGACTGGTGTATTGGTACGGGAGTTATGTTGACGATAGTGGCAAGACGAAACATAACCGGAAACGAGAGCAACTAGACCAATTCCTTTATACCGATCCGAAGGGCAAAGCCGAGAAACAACACAATAAAGACACAGACTTGTTGGTGGAAAATATTAAGGCTAAGCGTTTAGTAGAGGCAGCAAGCGGGCAGCACGGATTTACAGACACCACTAAGCTTAGTGCCAGTTTTTATCGTTTCTTTGAAAAGGTTATGGAGACCAAAAAAACCAATCAAAGCAGCAGCAATTACGCCACATGGCAAGCCTGCTTGGTTCAATTAAAAACTCATTGTCCAGATGACTCGCTGGCTTTTGAACAAATCACCGCTGATTGGGTGGAAGGGGTGCGAGTATTTTTTGACACCAAAGCTAAAACCAAGAGCGGTAACCTTATTAGCAAAAACACAGCATCTACTTATTTCAACAAAGTGCGGGCAGTTATCAACGACGCATTCGCTAAAGGAATTATTGTTAAAAATCCGTTAACACAAGTGAAAGGTATTGCACCCGAACAAAATAAAAGGGTTTATTTAACGATAGACGAGGTTAGAGCGCTAGTTAAAACCGATTGCCGTTATAGTGTTTTGAAAAATGCCTTTTTGTTTAGTTGCCTAACTGGTTTACGCTGGAGTGATATTAATAAACTAGATTGGTCTGAGGTTAGCCAATTTGATGGAGTACAACGGATTACCTTTAACCAGAAAAAAACCGGCAACCTACAATATCTGGATATAACTCAGCAGGCCTATACATTGCTTGGAGCAGCAGGGTGTGGCAGGGTATTTAGCGGACTTAAGTATTCCGCCTATATGAATACGGAATTATTGCGCTGGTGTATGGCGGCGGGCATAACAAAGCATGTGACGTTTCACACAGGACGGCATACTTTTGCTGTCAGCCTTCTATGTAATGGTGTGGACATTTACACCACGTCTAAACTGCTAGGGCATAGCGAAGTAAAAACTACTCAAATTTACGCTGATATTATCGACAGTGTCAGAAAAGACGCTATGCACAAAATACCAAGTATAGGTCTGTAATCGAATTAAACCAGATAGCCCGACGGGGTATGCAGGAGTCATTGCCCTATTTTTGGTTAATACCTTTCAGTAATGCCGACACTTTATTAATGGAGTGTTTGATGAAAAAAAGTAAAAGTTTATTACTATGGAAGCCTTCGCAGGATGACTACCTTTTATCCTGATGAAAATGGTATTGCACATGTTACATGGGAGCCTAAGCCAAAAGACGGCATTGCCGGTGTAGAAGTTAATTATGAACATGGAATGACAACCGTTTGGATGACATTGCCGGAAAGAGCTAATACCGTTGAGTTGTCAGAGCGTGAGAGTGAGATTTTAGCAGCTATCGGCCGCGTCAAAGTTAGCGAGGTAGACGAATTTATCGAATATCATGATGATGGTCGCTGGAAGGCGGTGCATAAAAGTGTTTTAAAAGAACCGCATGAGTTCACAGCTGCCGATATAATCCGTAAAAAAAATGTAGCAACCTTAGAGACTGGAAAGAACAACGATGCTGAGCCTTGTTTCATACCAGAACCGAAAGACCCGGAGCCAAAACAGAAGTGGTATGTTCCGGCGCGTTATTTTGCCCGAAAACTGGTGGAGGCCGACAACAGATTGAAAAATAATAAAAAAATTGTTAGCTATTAAAACAGTTGAAAAAATGACCGAGAATAAAGTTTATAAGCGTGGTGGCAAAAAGTTTAATCCCTCGACAGTCCTAAAAGCCTTTTCTAACATCAAATTTTAAAAAAAACTAAACTCTCAGCGAGAGTTTTACAAAGTATTACACAGATTAACCTTGCAGGCCTTGAATGGCGTGGCTTGTTGGAAACTTTCGCCTTAACTTGTAAGCGTTTAACGCTTGTTTAAAGTACGCATAAAGTTAACGAAACGAAAAGAAGGTTAAAAATGCCAAATACACAAGCCATAACCTTGGCAGACATCAGTAAAAAATTAGATATACTGATGGGCTATGCCGTATCTAACAAACAAGTCTTAAATATTGAAGAGGCTGCCTATCTCACTGGTTTGTCTGAATCCTACCTTTACAAACTAACTTCAACACAGCAGATTCCACACTACAAACCACGAGGCAAATTGCTGGCATTTGACCGCACGGAGCTGGAAGCCTGGTTAAAACAAAATCGCATAACTACGGTTCGGGAGCTTGAGACCAAAGCGGCAAACCATGTAGCTGGGGTGAAATGATGAGTGGCAAAAAAAACGCGCGGTGTACCTGCACGGCATTTAAACGATTTTGCAAATGTCATTTTAACTTAAGACAAAACCGCTTCAAAGCAGCCATTTACCAGCTTAGCGCGTTACTGTTGGTAACATGGGGGGGCTATGTCTGATTTTACGCTAACCTTAAAACAATTGACCGATGCAGGATTGCATCTTGTACCGATTCCACCCCATAACGGCAAACCCACCAAAGCCCCAGGAAAAGGCTGGAATAAGCCGCGTAGCCCTCAAAACCCCAATGGTTACACTAACAGCCCTGATGCTATTATCGGTTGTGACGGCTTCAATTTTGGCTTATATCACAGCGCGTCTAATACACTTGCTCTTGATTTAGATGATGTTGAGCTGGCGCGTAGAGTGTTTGAGGATACCACCGATTTACAACTATTAGATTGGTTAGAAAATAATGAGCGTGTGCAAATCAAAAGCCCTAAAGCGAATCGGGGTAAATTGTTGTTTACCCTGCCGACTGGCTTTACTGCTGCTGGCTTGCGGCAACTCAAGCATGACGGGAAATCGATTTTCGAATTGCGCTCCGGCAATTGCCAAGATGTGGTTATTGGACAGCACCCGGAAGGCGGCGCGTATCAGTTTATTGGCAATCCTGCCGCGATTCCCGAAGCGCCAGCGGTTTTACTGGATATGCTGCAAAACTGGGGCGACTGGAAGCCTTGCCTTGATTCTGCATTAGGCATAGCTGAACCGCCCAAAATTGCACCACACAAACCTCAGCAAGGCGAACAGTTACCGAACTGGCGTAACCCTATCCAAGAGTTTAACCAGTCTTGTTGTGTGTCGGATGTACTTACGCGCAACGGTTACATGCGTACAGGGAAGGATAGGTTTATCAGGCCCGGCAGTTCATCTAAAGCACCGGGTACGGTCATTATGCACAATTGCACCGATGGCGTGGAGCGGGTTTATAGTCATGGCGGCGATGTGCTGAACGATGGATTTGCCCATGATGCCTTTGATTGTTTCCGCTTACTGGAACACGGCGGCGATTGGACAGCGGCACTAAACTGGAATAGTGAAGTTACCAAACACAATCAGCGACTTTATCAGGAGGAACAGGCCAAAAAACGCGCCAGAGTCGCCGCAGGAAGTAAGTCCAAAGCAACCCTTTAACCTTGCCCAATTTTCCCTAAAAGGTCGCTCAAACGAGATGGAAAAAATAATGTTAGATAACCGATTCGTGTTAGGTAGGATTGCCATTTATGGGCAGGCTACCGCCATTTATGCCAAACCGAATACGGGCAAAACGTTGCTTACCATTTGGTTGCTTATCCAAGCCATTAGCGCCAAGGGTATCGAAGGGGCAGATGTTTTTTATATCAATGCTGATGATAACTATAGGGGATTGGTCGAAAAATTGAAATTAGCTGAACTGCATGGCTTTGAAATGCTTGCCCCTGGTCACAATGGTTTTGAAGCCAAGTTGTTCGTTAATTATATACAGGCGATGGTTAGGGACGAAAGCGCGCACGGCAAAATCATCATCTTGGACACGTTAAAAAAAGTTCGCGGATTTGATGGATAAAAAAACCTCAACCGATTTTATGAAGTCTGGCAGAGCGTTTGTCGCCAGTGGGGGGACGTTTGATTTTATTGGCTCATACCAACAAAAACCGGAACGGAGATGGCAAGGTAGTTTTTGGTGGCACATCCGATATTGTTGACGACGTAGACTGCGCATACACATTAGATGAAATTAGTTGCGAGCAAGGCAAAAAAAGAGTGTTGTTTGAGAACATCAAGGCGCGAGGCGACGTTGACACCGAAGCGGTTTATAGTTACTCAACAGCGACCGGCCAAAGTTATGAGCAACGGCTAAACTCAATTGAACAGATAAATCAGGACACAGCGGAAAAGGCAAAGCAGGAGCGGTGGTTAAATGAATGGCTGGAAAAGGACAAGCCCGTTATCAATGCCATACTGGCAGCCCTAGAACAGGGCGACACCCTTAAAACCAACTTGGTGAACAACGTACACCGGAACTATGGCTTTAGCAATGCGCAGATTAACAAAGTTCTAGCTGAACACACAGGCAGCGATTATGCCAAGGGTCACCGATGGTTTCTATTGTCAGGTCATAAAAACGCCAAAATTTACTCACGTTTAAACGGTATTTACCCACCAGGCCAAGCTAGGGTTGAGACTTGCCAAGCGGTGAAACAGGGGGGCAATTGAAATTTTACCCCCCCCCCTTATTGAAAAACTGGAAAACTGAAAAACAGAAAGAGGGTTTTGTAGGTTTTAGCCAGGCTGGGTGGTGTGTTGAGCTGTACAGGCCGCGCCATTGCTTAAACCGTCTAAACTTTCTAAAAATGCTAAAAACTCTAAACTTTCAAATTTTTTAATTTTCAGAGGGGGGAGGTAAAACTCATCACCCCCAATAATGGTTAAATAATTAACAAAAACGCCGCACAAACCGGCAAGGAATTGTGAAGATGAATACTGAATTGATGACGCTAAACGACCGCATTAACGCACTTAAAACCCGTGCAAGTACTCCGATAGAGGTATGGCAGCCTGAGCCGAATGAGTCGCTTATAGGCGAGTACATTGGAAGCCAAAAGCGGGTAGGCGTTTATGGGGAAAACTATCAGATTTTAATTAAGGACGAAAACGGCCAAACCACTGCAGCATGGCTAACACCTTGGCTAAAAGAAAATCTCAAAGCACAAGATGCGACTGAAGGGGACTTGGTAGCCATAACCTATTTGGGCAAAAAGCAAAGTCCAGCAGGTAGGTCTTATAACGCTTATTCGTTGATGGTTGATAAGGTATAAAAGCTAGGATGCTATAGAGCAGATTAAGGAATAGCTAAAGTAATTTGGCTAGAAAGCAGACAATCTAAAAAAATATTTTACAGTAAGTTGGTAAAATGCTATAAGGTTTTCACGTTAGAATTTATAAACAAGAAAAAATGAAACAATATTTATTAATTGCACTCGTAACTATTGGGGTATGCGATCAACTCCATGCCGAAAGACTTTCTTTTTTCCCTAAAATAAGTTATTCAGCTAATGCTAAACCATATTCCGTGGCGATTGGTGATTTTAATAGGGATGGGAAGCCGGACATTGTTTCTGTTGGTTTTAATAACGACGTAGGCGTATTTAAAATATTCTTAGGCAAAGGCGACGGCAGTTTTTCACAATCTTCTACCATACAAACTGAAAATATATCACCTATTTCAGTGGCTATTGAAGACTTTAATCATGACGGCATTCTTGATATTGTTTCTGGAGGCCCGTTGTCGTTTAGTAGAAATTATTTACCCGGCGTCTTAGCCGTATTTTTAGGCAATGGTAAAGGTGGTTTCCTTCCTGAAACAGATTACTCGGTGAGTTATTATCCGACTTCAATAGCAATAGGTGACTTTAATCATGATGGTAATCCTGATTTAGTTGTTGTAAATCCTGATCACGATTACCTAAGTATTCTTTTAGGCAACGGTAAAGGTGGTTTCCTTCCTGAAGCAGATTACACCGTTTTGGGTTCCAATTCAGTAGCAATAGGCGATTTAAATCGTGATGGTAATCCTGATTTGGTTACAGCAAACCTTAATAATAAGGGCTTAAGTGTGCTTTTGAGTGATGGTGATGGTGGATATATTCCAAAAGGAAAATATTTAACCGGTAATAATGGTGCAGCAGTAGCAATAAGTGATCTCAATCATGATGGTCAACTAGATTTGTTTGCGTCAATAAATAATGGCCTAGTTGCGCTTTTAGGCAACGGTAAAGGTGGTTTCCGTTTAAAACTAAGTTATGGGCTTGACAATCGCCCAAATTCAGTTGTTATAGCCGATTTAAATCGTGATGGTAATCCTGATTTGGTTGCCTCAACATACGGAAACGATAATAATTTAAGCATTCTTTTAGGGAAAGGTAACGGTGAATTCCAGGATAAGATGAATTATTCAGTGGGATCATTTCCTCAATCAATAGCAATAGGTGATTTAAACCATGATGCTAAACTCGATTTAGTTACAGCTAATACAGGTAGTAATAATATAAGCATACTGATTAATAATAGTCATTAATACGACTCTATAAATCTATTGTCAATAAGCCGGGTAACACCGGCTTTTTTTGTGCTTGAAATTTAGGACACAGACCCAATACCAGATTTATCTAGGCTTTAGCGATAAAACTGCAAGTTTTTGTTATTTATCCGTTGATAATGTTAGCCACGAGAATCATGCACTAAATCATGTCAATGGCTTGTGTATGGCATAATGAGCACAACTGATATAACGATATTGTAACCTGTTCGTTATTTTTAGCAGATTATGAGGCTATTGATTGATATTTTCAGGTAATAAACAGCAATGAGTAAATTTTTACCCGGCCAATCTGGCAACCCAAACGGTAGACCCAAAGGCAAGACGGCGGCAACGCTAATACGACAGGAAATTGTTTTACACGCGCCAGAAATTCTCAAAACCTTATTCGCTCAAACCAAAGCTGGTGATGTGCAAGCATGTAAAGTTTTGCTGGACAGAATTTGTCCGCCGCTTAAGCCACAAACAGAAGCGGTGACTATCGATATAGCGAGTAATGATACCTTGGCAACTATCGGACAATATGTAATTGACAGCATTGCTCGCGGGGATATTTCATCCGATATTGGCGGGCAGTTGCTATCTAATTTAGGAACCCAGGCTAAACTTATTGAAACAACAGACTTAATTCAGCGTATTGAAGCGCTAGAGGCAGCACGTAAATGAA
>NZ_LAJX01000152.1 GCF_000963695.1 Methylocucumis oryzae | reverse complement strand
CCGGCTGCGTCCAAGCGCGTTGCCAACGCGCATAGTCGGCATAACGTATTGGCAACTTAGCACGTTCAGCGCTAACACCGTTGAGTTCCGCTTGGTATAACTCAGCGAATTCGCTGAGTAATAAATTCATGCTCCAACCATCGGCGATGAGATGGTGTAAGACTAGATTGAGTTCGTAGTCGTGTTCAGCGCGTTTGATGACGACTAAGCGCCAAGCGGGTTGTTCAGCCAGTGCAAACGGTGTTAATACTGCCGTTTCTGCTAAGACCTGTGCTTCAGCTTCGGCGTCAAAATAGTTAGTCAGATCATGGTAAATAAATGGTAAATCACAGTCCGTCAGAATGTTGATAGACGCCAAGCCATCTTCAGCTTTGAACACGCTGCGTAAGCTGTCGTGGCGTAGCATTAGCCCAGTAAAAGCAGAGCGCACGGTATTGACATCGACATGGCCGGTAATTCGGATAGCTCCGGCTATGTGGTAAGCGGTCGTTTCCGGGTATAGTTGTTGCAAAGCCCATAGACTTTGTTGCCCGAACGATAACGGTAGATTTTCTGATGCGTCACTGCGTTCGATAGCAGCATTGCCTTGAATGATCTCAGTAGTCGTTAGTTTAACCACTGTTTCCGTATACTCAGCTAAAGTAGGCTTAATAAATACCAGCCCCGGCTCTACCGCAACCTGCCATTGCTCACGCACAGCGGCGGAGATTTGCATGGCTGCGATGGATTCGCCGCCTAAAGCAAAAAAGCTGTGTTCCGGGGCGATGTTCGGTATTTGTAAAATCTCCGACCAAATCGCGGCCATTCGTGTTTGATTGACGCTTGTAACGCTAACCGCAACAGATTGGACGGTATCGCCATTAAATTCGGCAAAGACATCCAGCTCACCTGTTTGCCAGGTTGTCAAACAAGCGCGGCGTTGTAATTTACCGCTACTGGTTTTCGGCAATGCCCCTGGATTTAATAGCAAAATGAGCCGCGCCGGTTCTTTGGCAGGTTTCAGCGACTATGCGGTTAATGACATCAAACCACGCCGTTGCGGGTTGTTTTTTTTGCTCGCCTCGACCTATTTCGGCGGCAATGGCAATGGCTTCTTGTCCGTTGTGTTCTATCGCAAACGCGGCTACCCGGCCTTTACGCAAACCTGGACACTGGTCTTCCAAGGCTTGCTCGACATCTTGCGGATAGACATTATGACCACGGATTAAAATCAAATCTTTGCTGCGTCCAGCAAGGTATAAATGCTGTGTGTGGATAAAACCTAAATCGCCGGTGCGTAAATAGTGTTGCCCTTCATAGACCAAGCTCACTGCGGCGGTTGCTTCTGGATTGCGCCAATAACCACGCGAAATACTAGGGCCCGATAAACAGATTTCGCCTACTTCATCTAAGCCAGCAGGCTGACCGGTGGCTGATATTATGAGCACTGTATGGTCGAGTTGACTATGGCCACAACCGACTAATTCAACGCCCGAGTCTGCAGGCTGAACCCGTTGCGCAGCTAAGTCTTGAGTATTAAAACACGTTGTTGTTAATGCTTGACTAGGCGCACCGCCGGTAACCAATAATGTCGCTTCAGCTAAACCATAACAAGGGTAGGGCGCCGTTTTAGGTAGACCTGTGGCAGCTAACCGTTCGGCGAACGTGGTTAAATTTGCTACGCGTATCGGCTCGGCGCCGCAAAAGGCTAAGCGCCAGCTAGTCAAATCCAGACCTTCTAACTGAGCCGGGCGAATTCTTTCGTTACAGAGTCTAAAGGCAAAATCTGGCCCGCCGCTAACAGTACCGCGATAATGCGACACGGCTTCTAACCAGCGCACGGGACGTTCCAGAAAGTAACGCGGCGACATTAACACCACCGGAATACCGCTAAATAGCGGTTGTAACAAGCCACCGACCAAGCCCATGTCATGGAATAATGGCAACCAACTGACGAATACGTCTTGTTCGGTAATCGCAAAGCCTTGTTTAATCGCCCGCTCATTCGCCATTAAATTATCATGCCCTATTATCACGCCCTTAGGCTCAGCGGTAGAGCCTGAGGTGTATTGCAAAAAGGCAATGTCGTCGTCTTTAATGGTTGGTTTTAGCCATGCCGATGCCCGGTCAAGCGCTAACGTGTCAATCGTCATAACGCTGGCATGGATTTGTTCAGCAAGGGTTTGCAGGCTATTAAGATGCGTGCTAACCGTCAATAAGACACTAGGCTGGGCATTTTGGGCGATGGCCAATACTCGTTTACTAGACTGAGGATTAGTCATATCCGGAACATAAGCCGGCACAGCGATGAGACCTGCGTACAAACAACCAAAGAAACCAACGACATAAGAAAAATCATTGGCCAAACACAGCATTACGCGCTCACCCGGTTTGCTGACCGTTTGCAACTCTGCGGCTAACGCGCGAGCCTGTAAATCTAGCTCTGCGTAGCTATAACAGGTTTCAGCCCCGGTGCCATCGGCTAAGCAATATAACGCAATGCGTTCAGGGTGTTGCTCAGCCCTAAGATTGAGCAAGTCGACAAAATGTTTAGCGGCTAAAAATTTTATTATCCATTATGAAACGCTCTCGATTGTCCCTAGCATAGGGTTCAGCCATCGCCACGACGACTTTTCGCGGGCCGGTAAATGGGGTGCGGGCATGGGCGGTCAACATGTTATCCAACATCATTACATCGCCGGTTTGCCACGGAAATATGACGGTTTCTTCGTCTAGTACAGCGCGAATTTCGGCTAACACACTGTCTTCAATAGCTGAGCCATCACCGTAATACACTTGACGGGGTAAGTCCTCTTCATCTAATAACTCTAATAACGTCTCGCGAACATCAGCAGCTAAATTGGAAATATGAAACAAATGCGCTTGGTTAAACCATACCCAATCGCATGTAATCGGATGTTGCGCGACCGCTTGGCAGACTTGCCGGGTGCGTAGCTCGCCATCGTCTTTCCATTCGCAAATAATGCCGTGGTTTTGGCAATAGTGAGTGACGTTAGCGCGGTCAGTCGTGTTAAACACCTGCGACCACGGCACATCTAGGCCATTACCGTAATTGCGCACATACATTAAGCCGTGACGGGTGAAGCGCTCACGAATAGCGGCATGGATTTTTTGGTAAATCTTGCGGCTATCGGCTATCGGCGTTTCACCCCCTTGCACAGCGGCTTGCGCACAGTAAAACCAGATTTTCATCGGCCATTCGAGGGTATAAGCTTGTTCGTTATGTAGCGGAATCGCTTGGTGTGGTGGGTATTCGGTTGATGTGTACACGCCGTCGAGTACGTTGCTGCGCGGAGTAGAACCAAATTCATAGCTGAGCAAAGGCGAGCCAAATGCAGCGGCAAATGCTTGAAAGGCGGCAATATTGTCTACCGCGAAGTCTCGCAACACTAAACCGCCGCGCAGATAAAGCTGCTCATCGACTAAGGCTTTAATCTCTGCGAATACTTCGTGCAAACTTAAACCAGGCTGGGCCGGTTGCACCAACAACGGCAACGGGCTAGTCATCACTAAGTTAGTCGTTTTCAACACAGTGGCCATAGCTGTCATCGGTGAGGGTGTTAACGCTGTTCGTTTTGATTAGCCATAAACTGACGCAAGCTCAAGGGACGCATATCGGTCCAGACTTGGTCTATATACTCTAAACAATCTTTTTTGACGCCAGATTTTCCAACGGCGCGCCAGCCATTCGGAATCGCCTTGTAATCCGGCCAGATGGAAAATTGTTCCTCGTCATTGACGACGACTTGGAACACGGTGTCTTCGTTGTCTATGCTCATTTTGTTAACCTCATTATTAAAAACAAAACTGACTGAAATACGCTTCTCGCGACAAAGCCATCAGTGCGGCGCGTTTATGCGGAAAGTCAAACTCTTTCGCCCGGTAAAACCCGGCGTTCATCATGTATGCAATCATTTTGGCGTTGTCGGCGCGTGGCTCAGCTACGACATAGCGGGTGCGTGGGTCGCTTAAAAAATAGGTAATGCGCTAATGACGTTAACCATGCAGCAACTCGGTGTGGCCCGCGTAGACTTTCTTCGCCGACCAACATGTGTACGCCACGGTCGTAATCATCCACTTGATAAAAAGGCGCAATTCTGTCTTCTTTCGCCCAATAAATCTCAAAATACGCGAACGGTTGGGCATCGAAATACGCAATAACAGGATGTAAATGAGGGTCGGTGCTGACTTTATAGAGATAATCCAAATGCTGCTGCAACGTGCCAGGCATTTCCCAAAACGCCGCGACGCGCGGATTGTTTTGCCAAGCATGGAATATGTCGACATCGTGTGTAGGCGCTACGGTTCTTAACGAAAAACGTTGGTCTAACTCTGGGACAAATCGTTGATAAATCTCACCATCAGGATAAGGCGCGCGTATCGGGTGGCGTTTGCCATCGCTTACGGTGTAATGCAATGGCATTAATGTCGTTTGATTAGCTAGCAGCCAATAATCTGGCAATTGTCTAAACATATCCCGTCTTGCCCACACAATAGATACAGAGTCGGCGCTTGCTAACCAACCGTGTTTTAACAACAGCTTGCATAGCTCAGGTGAGTCTATGCATGAAAACGCCACTGTTTTTACCGACTTAAAGTTATCGAACAGTCCATTCACTGCACGTGCTAATACTGCTACAGACTCGTTCATTAATACGGGTAATTTAGTTGCGCGTAGAGTGACGTGCTCATTTAATTGCTCAGTTATAACAAGCTCAGCAATGACTTCACCTTGTTGAGTAACGATTAGATGAGCATCTTCAACCCTAACCATAAAAGATTGAGTGTGAGAACAATGAGTTTTGGATAACTGAGGATTTAACATGACAGACGCGTATAATTTTTAATAAACTTAATGATAATTATTATCATTAAGTTTGTCAATTTATGCAACAGCAATATCTAGTCGTAGTATCAAACGCCATCCATTAATCAATAAAACACACAAATCGCTTGACTTGCTAGTCATTTTATTAATAATAAGAATCGTTCTTATTTACATAGTATTTTAAATTTGAACTTTTTATTAACTTTAATGAGGAATTAAGATGTTGTTAAAACCCACTCAACTAGTGCTTACCATAGGAGCATTGCTTGCTGGCATGTCATTAAATGCAATGGCTGATACGACTAAAAGCTTTGAGCAAAAAAGCCGTATTGTTATTAAAGACTTATGCGCAGACCCTGACAAAGAGCAATGTGCCGAATTGGTTGATGTTTATAACATCCGTGAAAACAATAGCGGTTTCCCTGTCGCACCTGCTCAACCTTATGGCAGCACTATTACCGTTCCAGCCGATGCCTTTGCTGAGGGCGATAAAATCAAAGACGTAAACGTGACAATAAAAGGTCTAACCCACGACTTAGTCGATGATGTGGATATGCTATTAGTAGGTCCACAAGGTCAATATGTCATGTTAATGTCTAATGTCAGTGGTTCAACGGCTGCTGAAGGCACATCGACGGCTGTCAAAAACTTAAATTTGATTTTTGATGATGCCGCGACACTGCCATTACCAAATAACACTCGTAACGATGGTACGTTAACCACCAGCACCACGAGTGAATTGTATGGTCTTGTTTATGATGAATGGGTAAACGTCTGGACGGACACTACGGCACATCGCTGGAAACCCACTGACTACGACGCAAGCAATCCTTTAAGCGTCGATGACTTAGACCAGTTCCGCACGCCTGTGCAAGCGGGTTTGATTACACCGGGCACTGTTGTCGACATGACAACAGCTGACCAAGCCAAGAAGAAACTTACTACATCAGGCCCACTATTAAGCACTTTCAATGGTTTAAGCCCGGCCGGCGACTGGAAACTCTACATTGTTGATGATTTCTTTTGGTACAAAGGCGAAGTTAAAGGCTGGAGCCTAGAAATCACTGCCGGTCAATAACGTGTAACGAAAATGTCGAATTACGCCTCCCGCCATCGCCACAGGCTTAACCATTCTACATCTCAACCTAAACATCCGGCAGACGCGTTGCGTCTGTCGGATTTTTGTTTTGTAACAGTGCGCAACGGAGTTTTATGACTGCTAATTCTGCATACCGGCATTTATCATCGCGACCGCCAGTTTTAATGATAGGGTTAAGTTTAGCTTGGCTGTTTAGTTCGCAAACCGTTGCCGATGAACCAACGTCGAACCTATCGACCGCTAAACCGGCCACACTGCCAACTGTAACCGTCGAAAGCGAGCAAACCACTCCAGCCCATGCGCCTATACAAGGTTATGTGGCAGATAGCTCAGAATCAGCTAACAAAACCGATACCCCCTGGATAGAAATTCCTCAATCCATCAGTATCATCGGTAAAAACGAAATCACTGCCCATGCTGCGCAAAGCGTTACTCAAGCCGTGGCCTACACGCCAGGTATCTTAAGCGGTTTATACGGACCTAGCACACGCGACGATTATTTGAATTTACGCGGCTTTACGGCCACGCAATTTTTTAGACGGCACTCGGTTAATGAGTTCTAACACCAGCTATGCACAATTACGCGTTGATCCTTACGATTTAGAACGGGTAGAAGTATTACGCGGCCCCTCGTCGGTGTTGTATGGACAAAATCCACCTGGTGGTTTGGTGAACATGACGAGTAAACGTCCAACAGAAACGCCATTCCATGAAATGCAATTATCAGGTGGTAGCTTCGACCGCATTCAAGGCGCATTAGACTTAAGTGGTCCTGTCACTGGCCGCGACGACTTACTGTATCGCATTGTCGGCGTAGTCAGAGGTAGCGGCACGCAAGTCGATCATGTTGATGACGACCGTTATTTCATTGCACCTAGCTTCACTTGGCGTAATGACGTAACTTCATTGACCTTCTTAAGCCATTATCAAAAAGATGAAACCGGTAATGCCATGCAGTTTTTACCTTATGAAGGCACGGTGCTGCCTAACCCAAATGGACAAATTCCTAGCGAACGCTTTTTAGGCGACCCCGGCTATGATAACTATGAACGTGAGCAATTTTGCCGTTGGTTATGCGTTAGAGCATGCGTTTTTCCGACACGCTTAAAGCGCGGCAAAATTTTCGTTATGCCGATGTAGAAAGTAGCTATCAAGGGCTTTACCCAGATAATTATTGGGGTAGCTATGTCCGCCCCACTGACGACCCTGATTTCCCTGTAGAGTCTGACCCTAACCTACGCCAAATCAGTCGGTATGGCTCCGCTTACCAAGATAAAACGCAAACCATCACATTAGACAATCATTTGCAAGCCGATTTAACCTTTGGAGCAACCGAACATACGTTGCTGGCGGGTTTAGATTTCAGACACTTTGATGCCCGAAGACGCAATGGCTCCACGGACTATGATTTGCCCGAACTGTTTTTTGATGTTTATAACCCGGTTTATGGCGTTGATTTTGCCAAGCCTGAATTGACCAACCGATTCCGTTCAGACCTGTCACAAGTCGGCATCTATGGTCAAGATCAAATCAAATGGCGGCAATGGCTGTTGACTGTCAGCATACGCCAGGATTGGGCTTCCAGCCAAACTCATCAAAAAAGAGACGGCGAAATAACCGATACGACGCAAGATGACGAAGCTTTTACTTATCGCACGGCGCTAGGCTACCAATTTGATAACGGCATTGCGCCTTATTATAGCTATTCCGAATCGTTTGACCCGGCGATTGGCGCAGACCGACTTGGTAACGTGTTCAAACCCACCACCGGTCAGCAACACGAAGTCGGCATCAAATATCAGCCGCCGGGCTACAACGCCTATGTCAGCCTATCTGCCTACCATTTAGTACAGCAAAATGTGTTGACGCCTGATTTAACAGAGCCAGACAATCCCCAGCAAAAACAAACCGGCGAAGTCGTTGCGCATGGCATGGAGCTTGAAGGCAAAGCCAGTTTGGCTAACGGTCTCGATATAACGGCGGGCTATGCCTATACCGCAACCGAAGTGACTAAAACCGAAGAAGATAGCGAACAAGGCAAATGGTTGACGTATACCCCTAAACATCAAGCCTCGTTATGGCTGGATTATACGCAGCCAAGTGGTGCTTTTTCTGGAGTTGGTATGGGTGCGGGTACTCGGTATGTAGGGATGAATTATGGCGATTTAAGCAACAGCCAAAAAGCGCCTAGTTATGTCTTAGCCGACTTAGCCGCCCATTACGACTTAAGCAAACTCGACGCCCGTATGAAAGGTTTACGCTTATCGGTTAATGTTAATAACTTATTAGACAAAACCTTTGTCGTGACCTGTGGTGACGGTTATTGCTTTTACGGCGAGCGCCGTACGGTATTGGCAAGCCTACGTTATAATTGGTAGTCGATTAAACGGGCTACACACTTAAACGGGACAGGCCATTCAGAACGCATAACGCCAGGTATGGCGTGTAGTAGGCAGAAAACCTCTCCTGCGTATTCTGTCGCCCTAAACACCCTGTCCCGTCTTAAGTTGGTAACCGATTAAACGTACTGGGGTACGCAATGCGTCAATACTGTTGATTTTAGCACCTAACTTGTTATATCTATATGATATTTAATAAATTTATTGCTTGTTATGGAAGTTGATAAAAAACAGAATACTTGCTGCTAAATTTCTATCAGCAACTCACAAACCTACTTCTTACATTTTGCCAAAACCTAGCCAAGAAAAAAGC
>NZ_LAJX01000151.1 GCF_000963695.1 Methylocucumis oryzae | reverse complement strand
ATCCATGTGGCTTAGCAACGCAGGAGCAGTTGCCGAGGACGCCGTAAATACATCCCTGTAGGCTTGGCGGCAGCATCCCTGCTGCCGACACCTGCGCTCTAAACACCCTGTCCCGGCTTGGTATTGTCCCGTCTTAAGTTGGTAGCCGAGAGAGTCAACATGACTCCCCTGCCCTTGTACAAACGTTAAGCCTTAATTACAAGGGTTAGCATCGGTTTCGCCGCAATCGATATGTCTACGGTTACGACCATCGTGAGGCGTGGGTAAAAATGGAAAGACCTTGTAAATACCATTCGCCGTCACATTATCGCCAGGCGCGCCGATATTAAAATTAACACCATCGCCTAAATTCGGCACCGTACCCAATAAAGCACCGGCAACCACGCGCAAGCCTAAATCGGTCACATCATCATTAGGACGGCGGCCATTAGGAAAACCTGCATTATCACCGGCAAATACTGTTAAGCGTTTTTGAGCTTCTGGCGCGGTAGGTGCTACGCCGACATTAACTCTTAATAATTCTGAACATGGGTTGGCTTTACTGCATGAGCTAGGGTCTTGACCAGGATATTTTAGCAACGCTGCGACTAAGTCAGTTCGGTTTGTCGTTTGAAAGCTAGTGCCAAACGCCGCATTAATTAACGACGCTAAACGCGGATTTAAATAAAAATCCAGAAATTGTGCTTCATCTTCTGGCTCGGTCGCGTTCCACAAATCTTTTTTACCGGTACCAATAATCACTTCATTGACTAACGGATTCGCCATGCGCGACACTTGCACAAAAGCACCTTCTGCTTTTACCGTGCCGTCTTTGTTATAGGTTTTGCTTTGCGGGCGGCTAGTCGACGCATACATTCCTAAAATGCCGTTTTCGCTATCGCTGGTTAATTCACTAATTGGAATTTCTAACGCAATGGTATTGACATTAAAACCTGAGAACATGTCGTTACCGAACGGGTTAACAAAATCATTCGCATCTTGTTCGGCTGTTAAGATAGGTGGCATACGGAAATTTAATGTATCAAACGTTGCGCCTAAATCGATATAAAATGACTCATCACGTTGACCGGCAAACACACGACCACCGTTAGTTAGCGGAAAAATACCTTTATCAGTTAACGCTTCATAATCGCGAATAGTGCGTGGCCCTATGTTAGAAGGTACTGCAACCGATTTGGTTTTATTCAGATACGTGCGTGCTTTACCTTTGATTTGAGTAACGGTATAGGTTTGACGCATACCAAGACCTAAAGCACCATCACCTTTTAGACTATTAATCGCCGGTGGCAAGCCCGGTACGGTATCAACGCCACCATAGGCAACGGGTAAATCGGTAAATGGTGCTCTTAAATCGGTTTTAAACCGGATACGGTAAATAATGTCATCGGCTTTACCGTCTTTATTGGTATCAATGTGAAAGTCATACGCGACATCATCAGCAAAATTAAAATAATTAGGACCAGAGCTGGGTTCTTGTCCAGGCAACACGTTCATAATAAACACCATCTTGCTAGGGTCTTCCCAGCTACGGAAGGCATAAACATCGGTAATATCTGCGGCGGGATCTAATGCTATCGCTGGAGCTTCTCTATGACTGGCGGCTTGGCTTAGTTGAGGTAAAGCAGCGGTAATCGCTACTGCTAATAACGTATTTATAGTTTTCATCGTATCGCTCTCTATAGTGTTGAAGAAATGCGCTTCATACTCTTCTATGAAGTTGCATTAAGCTTTACGATGCACAAACAAAAATGGATGCAAATTTACGAACTTTTTTTATCACAACAACCCAAATGGGTAATGGATGTTATGACCATGCCAACATTTATCAAGACGCCAGTTTTAATCGGGCTAAGTCTGTTATCAAGCCTATCCCTCAATATTCAGGCCAAACCTAATTACAGCGCTTTTGCCGAACAAAGCAGAACGACCGCCAAATCACTTCTATCTGATAAGCGCTTAATCGCTGATACGCACAGCATTAGCGTAGAACCTGCCCTAGGCGTACCCAATTTTTTATGGTTAAAGCCCGGCGCGAATCCAAGCCTGTCTAGCGCTAAATCAGCCAGTAACAACTTAGAAGCCATTGCGCGCGGACATATTGCGCACTATGCCAAACTATATCGCCTGACGACAGCAAGTTTGAGTTCAGCTCGCTTACAAGACCAGCAGCGGCTAGGTGATAGTACACTGGTTCGCTTTGCTCAAGTCATTAACGGCATTGATGTATTCGAGCGCCATATCAATGTGTTAATGGATAAACAACTCGCCTTAACCGCCATTTCAGGCTATTTAGCACCACATCAAAACATTAATACCGCTGTCGCCAATATAGCTTTTAAATTGAGCTTACCTGAAGCGATTAGCTCAGCGTTAGCAGATTTATCAGACCAAGCACTCGCAGCATCTGCATTACAATTAAGCGAGCAACGCGGCGAATATCAATGGTATGTTCTTACCGACAGAGCACAGGCAAAGCTCAAATTTAAATTAAGCCAAGCTGTACGCGGCAAAAAAGTGTATTACCCGCTAGCTGAGCGATTAGAGCCTGCCTATTATTTAGAAATTACCACAGCGGATCAGGATGAAACGGATAGCGATAGTGCGTATAGCTATGTCATATCGGCGCAAGATGGCCGCTTGCTCGCCCGCACTGATTTAACAGCGCATGACGCCCATCAACCATTCAGTTATCGCGTTTGGGCGGAACAAGCGACCTTACCGTTACCTGATGACAGCCCTTATGGCAATGATTTAACGCCATTCCCTGAAATTGCCCCTACACAAGCTGCAACACCTATCGCCGCTAACCTTATCCAATTAAGCTGTGGCCCTATTAGCACGTGTGATCCTTGGTTACCAGATACCGCTGTGCAAACAGTCGGTAATAATGTTGATGCGTATGCGGATATTAGCCGAGGCGATGGTTTTTCTCTTCATGATCTTAGAGCGCCGTTAAGTGCCGACCATACGTTTGATTACGCGTATGATTTTAACGAATACGATAGCGATAACCGCCCCGGCCAACTTTATCCAGTCATTGTACAAGCGTTTTATACCACTAATTTTTTACACGATTGGTTATACGATCATGGTTTTAACGAGCAAGCCGGTAATGGTCAAGACCAAAACTATGGTAGGGGGGGGCCGAAGTCGATAGGATGAGAGTCGAAATTAATGATTTTAGCGGTACTGACAACGCCAATATGGCCACTCCTGCGATGGTGCGCCTGCACGAATGCAGCTTTTTTTATGGTCGCATAACGGTGCTAAACATCTAGCCATTAATACGGGTGACGGCCAGCGTAAAAAATACCCTGTGACGACAGCATCGTTTGGTCCACAAGATTTTAAACTGAAGAATCAAGCACTCGCGATTATCGATGATGGTACAGAACCGACTAATGATGGTTGCGAGACGCCCGTTAGCGATACCGTTAGCGGCAAAATTGCGCTTATTGATAGAGGTAGCTGCTTTTTTTGCTGAAAAAAGTTAAAAACGCGCAAGATGCTGGCGCAATCGGCGCAGTTATCGTCAACAACGCACCAGGAAAAATGCTTAACATGGGCGGAACCGGTGATCCCGCAATCGATAACGCGATTACCATACCAACCTTAGGTATCACTAAAGCGCATGGCGATGCGATTAAACAACAACTCACTAGCACACCAACGCTAACTGCGAATTTATTAAGACGCATCTTACCGCCTTACAACAGTGCACTAGACAATACTATCGTGGTACATGAATGGGGACATTTTTTTAAGCACACGCTTAGTTAAAACGTTTAGCCAATAATCAAGGTGGCTCAATGGGCGAAGGCTGGAGTGATTTCTTATCCTTGTTAGTGATGGTTAGACCAGAAGACCAGCAACGAGCGAATAACACCGAATTTAACGGCGCTTATCCCGTAGCGCAGTATGTCTCGGCTACACAGCCCAAAGACTATTTCTTTGGCATACGGCGTTATCCTTATTCCACGGATATGAGTGTTAATCCGTTAACATTTAAGCATATTAGCGATGGCGTAGCATTACCCTCCGATATTCCCACATTATTTACCGCCAATTTCAACGCAGAAGTGCATAACAGCGGCGAAGTATGGGCAACCATGTTATGGGAAGCCTATGCGCAATTACTAAATGACAGCAGCCGCTTAAATCCAGAACAAGCCCGTGACCGAATGTTGGATTATTTAGTCGCCTCGTTAAAAATGACTCCAGTAAATCCAACCTTCATAGAAGCACGCAATGCTTTATTAGCCGTTGCCCAAGCGCGCGATACGTCGGATTACAACGCATTTTGGCGTGCATTCGCCAAGCGAGGCATGGGTGTTAATGCCAAAGCACCTAAGCGTTTTTCAATAGATCATCTAGGTGCAGTAGAAGATTTTCAATTGCCGTAGTAGCTAGCAATTATTGAACAATATGAGCGAGTAAAAACTAGTATTACTATTTCCATGTAAATTTAGGCAGAAATATGTGCAACTAAACAGTAAAATAAACCTATCGTGATAGTATCTAGCCTAGCAGGCTCTCAAGTTAGGTCTTGGCATTACCTTATGGATTTTACTTACTCATAGCTTTTTGTATAGACTAACTGACCTTGACCAGACACCCGATACGCTCGATAAAAAGTCGCTTAACCAGCGCACATTGATTTTAATGCTCACAGGAGATTTATATGCCCGCGTCAAACAGCTTAAGCCCCGATCCGTCCATTCAACACTTGACGCGCAATACGATTGCTTTAATTTTGGCCGGTGGTCGTGGTTCGCGTTTAATGAATATGACCGATTGGCGGGCAA
>NZ_LAJX01000150.1 GCF_000963695.1 Methylocucumis oryzae | reverse complement strand
CATATTGACGGCAAAAAAACCGTATTGATTGGCATCCAGTTGTGGGTTTTGTTGCCGCCATTGGCTAATTTCTTTAACGGCTTTGTCCTGCCATTCAAAGCCTTGCTTGCTGTTTTGCTTTAATGACTTAACGTCACGAACCCTCTCCAACTCTTCATTGTTTCCTTCCAGCATGGGTAAAAAGTGGGCGGCGTGTCCGGCTTGCTTGGCAACACCCAGCAAATGCTCATCTAAAGTTTGTTTGAGAAGCCTTTTTTTTATTGCCGTCACGTTCAGTATTGGCATACAAGGCCAATTCACGATTTTTTAAGCGATTTGGATCGTCTATTTTTAACGATGAGTAGAAATGATCGCCCAACATTAACGCAAGACGACTTTGCAGAAGTATCAAACGCCAACTGCCATCGTTGATGGCTTGTTCCAATAGCGGCAAGTGCTGTTGTAAGCGAGTGGCTTGTTTCTTACATTCTTTTAGCCAACTGGGTGAGTCGCTGGGTAACCCTTTGGGGTAGTCAAAACAACGTGGTAAATTTTTCTTGAAGGCTTCGGCATCGTAGCTATTTTCATAGCCCCAATTTTGGGTGATACGTCTAAACACGCTACTAAAATCTTCGGCTGGTTTACCTGCTGTTTTTTCAAGTGTCGGTAAACGATGATGGGTGACAATCAACCACGCCAATACACTCGCGGCATGGGGCAATTGATAAAGCGGTGCTTTGGTTTTTTTAAGCACTGTTTGCTTTAAGGTCGTTACGTCAAATTCAGCATTTATCAGCCGATTCAGCCATTGTTCGTCCGTTTCTCCATTAACATAAGCGTTGAAAAACAACACGGAAATCCATTCATGCCGTAATGGGTCGCCTGTATTTTTATTTTCCATAAGTTTCGCTTGAAAATATTCTGACGCTTTGCCCCAATCATGAAACAAAGCCGCCAATGCGCTCAGGATTTTTACTAGCGGCAAGTACATCCAATCATTCTCCCAATGACTATTCGCCAAGTTTTTGCGTGTGCGATTCACCGGCACAATCCCCTCAGAATTAAAACACCGCCGATTCCCCACAATCCAAACCAACTCACTTCGGCTTCTCGACCGATGCCAATGACACGCCACCGCCGTGTTTTTGGTGGCGGTTTTGCGCAGCAGGGTTTTGACGGCAATGAGTCCGTCTTCGGTTATCACGGTTTGCCAGGTGTTGTCGCCGATGCGGTTGGCGAAGGCGTCGAGGACGCGGCGGGTGCGATTCAGGGCTTTTTTCTGGCATTGGCTGATGAAGGTGACCATCATGATTTTATTCCTCACTCTGCTCGCTCTCGCGGGGAGAGGGTTCTGATTGGCCAATGGCTTGCTGTTTGACTTGTTCAAACATGAAGTCTAGCGCCTTATGTTCGGTGAATTTTTGCAGGATTTGCTGACGGAAGTCTTGTTCGCTCATTTTTTCTTTGGCACAGATAAAACGCCCACGGTAAAACCAGGGCGTCTTTGACTAAATCGGCGACATCGAATACTAAAGCGCCACGGCGGGTTTTTCCGTGCATGACGGCAAATCCATGCGGAATGCCTAGCACCCATAGCGTGGTAGCGGCTAGGCCGTAAGCCAGGTAATTGCCGTGATTTAGAAATCCATTCGCGACATCGGTAGCGTTGGGGTCACGAGTGAAGCCGTTTTGCTGCGTGAGATTGGCAGCGTAACGGTATAGCTGTTTGGTGAGCTGGGCTTCATGCGAGAACAAGTCGCCGACTTTGTTTGCGGTGTTGAGTTTTTCGCCGTGGGTTTTTATCGCTACGGTTAGGTTGTTGTCGTCGGTAAAAAATTTTCGGCTTTTAAGTCGCGGTCTTTTGACCAGATGCGTTGCAGATAGTCGATACGGGCGCGTTGGAAGCTTTTGGCGACGGCGAGGCGTTGGTTTTCATCAAACCAAAATTTTAGCCAGCCTTGCACGTATTCAGTAGGGCGGTATTCGCTTTGCGGCGTGAGCCATTCAATTTCATTACCGGATAACAACGGGGTGCCGCCTCCGCCGCAAAAGCCAACAAGTACGCCTGCACTGGCGAGCATACGCATTGCAGCTTGTGTGATGGATGTGCCAGTGCCAAGTAGAATCACTGTGGTGTTGGCGATGGGAATGTTCCAATAGAGATTTTCGTCTTTTGCTTCGGTAAGATATAGCACACGACCATCTTTTTGCATGACTCGGCATTTTTCCAAGTAATAGATGTTTGCGCGTTTAGAGTGCAGAATGGCTTTTAAGTCGGTAAGAGCTTCCATTTTTATTCCTGCTAGGGCGTAGTTGCGTTAATTAAATCGGCTACCAACATAAAACGGCACAGGGTGTAACCATTAAATCAAGCCATGTTCGGCAAAAGAATACGGTACGCCATCACCAACAATAAAATGATCTAATACGCGAATATCGAATAAGGCCAGGGCTTTGGTTAAGGTTTGCGTGATGGCTTTATCGGCCGTGCTAGGTTCGCTGATGCCTGAGGGATGGTTATGTGCCAGAATGACGGCTGCGGCGTTGTAGTGTAAGGCTTGTTTAACCACTTCGCGTGGGTAAACACTGGCGCTGTCTATCGTGCCTCGGAAGAGTTCTTCAAATTTTATGACGCGGTGTTGGTTGTCTAGGAATAAACAGGCGAATACTTCATGGCTGTAGCCGCGTAATTGCGCGCTTAAATAGGCGCGTGTGCTATTGGGACTGGTTAGCGCGTCGCCACGCTGTATTATTTCTAAGAAATGGCGCCTGGCCATTTCCATTACTGCTTGTAATTGCGCATATTTGGCTTTACCTAAGCCTTTGCTAGCGCAAAACTGCTCTTGTCCTGCTTCTAACAGGGTTTTAAGTGAGCCAAATTCGGTTAATAATTCTTTGGCTAAATCAACTGCGGATTTGCCTTTTACACCAGTACGCAAAAAAAATTGCCAGTAACTCGGCATCAGTTAATGCGCTTACACCGCGTTCTAATAGTTTTTCTCTAGGTTGGTCACAAGCGGGCCAGTCTTTGATTGCCATACGCTCCTCCTATAAACTAAGACAAGCCGGATAGTCCGGCTTGTCAGCTCTACTTCAAGCGGTTACATTCGGTTTTTAGATAAGTAGGGTGCGTGTGTGCACCTTTATAACATCAAAAAAATCAATGAAAAAAGGTGCGCACAGCGCACCCTACAACTAAAGTGTGTAGCCCGAATGTGACCGTTCAGAGTATATGTTACACTTCAGCAGTTGCTAACCACAAATCATGTTTATTGCATAGGCTTAATACATAAATAGCGCCGCTGTAATTGTCTAGCGTAAATGTTGACAATGCGACTTTATCTTCAATTGGATTAAACATGTGTTCGGCAACAAATTTATAAGCGCTATCCAGTAAAACATGCTTGACGATGTAATGCTCGTAGCCTTTCATTTCGTGTGGCGTGACCACTTTAACCAGTGTTTGGGTATTTTGTTTGCTTAGTTCTATTTTAGGTAAATGGGTGGCGGCTTTACCACTCCAGCGCCCTTGCGCAGCTTCGGTGTAATATAAGTCGCCAAGGGTAGGGGGCAAAACGCCTGTTGCCGCTAAGGCATTAGGGAGTACTAAACTTGTTGTTAAACCGGTTATCCCGGCACGGATAAAATCGCGTCGTTTCATAGTGGCCTCTCGTTGTCATGGGGTTAGTATTCATTATCATTCATTATCGCTGTCTTACGGTAGTTTTTTCTTAACTCTGTAAGGCTTAAACGCGTATTCAGATAATGCAGTAATTGGAAAACCTTGGGTGCGCCGCCAATGGCGACGGCATCGACTAAACAATACCAAGCAGCGACACCACTAGGTGGATTGCCTTGGGGTAGTTGCAATACGGGGTCTATTGGCGCCCAGTGCCAGGTTCCTACTGCCGTGCCGATAAGTTCTAGCCATGTTGTAATAAAAAAGGCGGCTAAATACACCATCGGTGAACGGCCTTTAAATAAATAAAGCAGAAATATACAAAATAACAGTGCGCCTACCGAATCGCCTTGTTTAGCTAAGCCACTAATACCCCAAATAGACCATAATCCACAGACGAGTACAACCAGTGTGGCGATAACTCTTGCATGGTTTAAAAACAATCCGGAGCGGGCCAATGCGACAGCGGTTAAATACACCATGCCATGACCGGGTGGAACGTAGGCGGGAACATTATGAAATCGGTAAATATAGCCTTGCATAAACGGCGAAGCAAAATGCTCACCAATCGTAGCAAAGGCAATTGCTATCGCGACTTGCATTCTGACTTCGCGGTTTTTCGCCTGATAAGAGGCAAAATAAGAAAATCCATGCACAAATACCTAATGCATTTTGTTTTGCTATATCGGCATCGGCATCAGTGATTAAACAAATCGCGACGCAAACAAAGGTAAAAATTGCAATAACGTAATCACGCGTTTTATGGCGATAGTTTTGCTGGGGATTGGGAAAGTGACGTAACACAATAGCTCTCTAAAAACTAAATATTAGGCAAAAAACCATGCGATAACCGCATATCGACTGAATTTTCCTAGCGCAATCAACGCGCAAGCGGGTAAGTAAGGCAATCTTAACCAGCCACCCGCAAAACAAAGGGCGTCGCCAATAATCGGCAACCAAGCAAAATAAAGCGCCCATAAACCGTGTTTTTTTATGTAGGTTAACGCTTTTAGCTGTTTTTCAGGTAACACACGCGTTGTTGGAAACCGTATAGCCGCTAATGAGCCTAAGCCCCATGTTGTCATCGCGCCTAAACTGTTACCCACGGTGGCGATTAATAATAAGTGATTTATCGAAAAAGTTTGGGTATGTACTAAATAGGCGAGTAGTGCTTCTGAGCCACCGGGCGCTAGCGTCGCTGAGATAAATGCGCTGATAAACAAGCCCAATAATTCTAATGAGTTATCCATGATGGTATGGCAATCTTACGCCCATAAAAAAACCCCTGTGTTTGTATGCACAGGGGTTTTGCTTAATAAAGCTGTTAATGACCGGAGTTGTCAGGTAAGGCTTTATTTTTGTTAATCATTTTTAGCAATTGGTTAAAGAACTTTACAACAATCTCCACGCCGGTTCGTAGCAATTCAAAAATATAAGTAATGATTTCTGCTGCAGTCATGCCTTTAAATTTCTTAACTAACCAAGGTGCGGCTATTAGACCTAAGACTAAACCAATAATGGTCATGCCTGAGATTAAAGGCTCTTGTTGCGGTGTGTTTGATGCGGCATTAGCTGCCGG
The DNA here is from genome assembly GCF_000963695.1 of Methylocucumis oryzae. Lineage (GTDB taxonomy): Bacteria > Pseudomonadota > Gammaproteobacteria > Methylococcales > Methylomonadaceae > Methylovulum > Methylovulum oryzae. Next base: position 7,902 of record NZ_LAJX01000150.1, on the reverse strand, counting down.
AGTGGCTGGAGCATTAGGGTCAGGTATTGGCTGGCTCGCTAACAGTTTTTCTTCTGCTTCCGCCGCTTCCATGATTTGGTGTAGGCTGCCATGGTAATCATCCGCAACAGCAAGCGCTGTGACGCCAGGGATACTGGATAAATCGCCATCGCCTTTGCCCACTTTTAATTGGGCTTTCATGCCTTTTTCCATGTGTTGTGCAATATCACAATGCACTAAGTACGTTTTATCACCTGGCGGTAGAATCAATGTACCTGAGATTTTACCGGGTCCTGACACTTCTAAATGGAACATGCCTTTAGGGTATAAGTACTTAGGTAAACCGTGCATCATCCATTGATGGCGAATTTTGTCATCATTAATAAAATGCACGGTGAGCTTAGTGCAGGGCTCGAAGTTAAATTCCTGGGTATCGAACGCGAACATTCTGCCTGGAAACTTTTCCGCATATTTGTGACCCGCATGAACTGTGATTTCACGTGTTTCGGAAATGCTGTCGCAGCCACCCGGTAATTTATCGGAATTTTGTCCCATGACCATACCACCGGCCATGTCCATTAAGTGACCATCGCCGTGATTCATTAACATTCCGTCATGCTCCATGTAGTCTAAAGACCACGCGTTAGCACTGACTAACAAAGATATGACGCCGATAGATAATAGTTTCAGCATTCGTTTTCCTCAGAGTTCATTACACAGCACAAAGAAAAGAGGTTTATACGCATTAGGCGCTCTTTTTAAAACCAAGATGTTTGTCAACAGCAGCTTTAAAACCTGCATGTGACAAATAGAGGATGTATAAAGCAGCAAAACCTAAGAATACGAATAATAAGATGTTAGTTGAACTTGCTGGTTGACCGCCACCTGCGACAAATCCCATGTGTGCATCTAAGCGCTCGCCTTGGTCAGGAATTAAGGTGATATGGATTAAGTATTTACCAGGGTCTGCGACGCCTTGAGGTAAATCTAAGTTTACGGTGCCAGATTTATGCTTAGCAGCAGGAAGGAAAAAAGACGCGTGTGCCTTCTGGTTCTTTGGTGACTTCAAACTCAACCGTCATATCGCGGTAGCGATTGTCTTGATAATCGAAAACTAATAAGGTTTTAGTGTCTGTGCTGGGTAACTTACCGCAAAATTCTTCGGCTGGAAATTGAGTAGGTTGATAAGCGGTGTAGTGTATCCAATGGCCAGGTTCTAATTCAAATTTACATTGATCGGTATCAGTACCTTTAGCGCCACCATGTGCCCAGATTATTGAAGAAAATAGTAATCCCGCAAAAAATACAAGGGTATTTCTAATCAGTTGTGTTGTATTCATAACACCTTCCTGTCTTGTTGATTCGTTATAATTATAAAAAACGTTAGTGTGCTTGTTCGCTATGCGCTAACATATCTTAACTGCGAAACGGCTAGCAGTCGCAAACTCTAGCACATCAAACTACCCAAATAAAGGCTTTAATGTTTCAAGCGGCATCCTGTTATAGGTTATGCTGTAAAACCTTAACAATAATAAGGGATGATGGGTTATCTCTTGCTTAAATGCAAAGAGTATGTGATAAAAATAGCTTTGATTCACATACGGCTTTTACCTGTTCGCACCATAAATCATCTTAAGGAAACTCAGATGCAAGCCAAGCTTAACACTAAAAACTATATTAGCAAATGATAATACGCTTGCTATCCTATTGTGAACCCTACGCCTCACGTAGACTTTAGCCCTTCTCTTTATAATGGAGCTGCCCACACATGTCATCTTTGACTACCTCAAAAGCATGGTTAGATTTACAAAATCACTATCAGGCAATGCATGAACATTCGTTGCGCGATGCTTTTGCTCAAGACCCTGAACGATTCAATAAATTTTCGTTAAGTTTTAACGATATTCTATTTGATTACTCCAAGAACAGAATAACTGATGAAACCATGCCATTATTATTCGCATTGACGGAGCAAGCGGGCCTACGCGCCAAAATAGAGGCGATGTTTACCGGGGAAGTTATTAATAACACCGAACATCGGGCTGTTTTGCATACCGCGCTACGCAATCGTAGCAATACGCCTGTTTATGTCGACGGTAAAGATGTAATGCCTGAGGTTAATCGGGTGTTAGCGAAAATGCGAAAATTTTGCGAACTAGTTCGTTCTGGCGCCTGGAAAGGCTATACCGGCAAAGCAATTACTGATGTTGTAAATATCGGCATTGGTGGTTCGGGTTTAGGGCCTAAAATGGTGGCGGCGGCATTAACACCTTACGGTTCTGCCTCGTTAAAAGTGCATTATGTCTCGAATGTTGATCAAGCCGATATTATTGAGAAATTAAAGCCGTTAAACCCAGAAACGACGTTATTTATTGTTGCATCCAAGATTTTTACCACGCAAGAAACGATGATGAATGCTCGTTCGGCAAAAGAGTGGTTGCTGGCTGCAGCTAAAGATGCCAGTGCAGTGGCTAAGCATTTTGTCGCTATTTCTACTCATGCCGAAACGGTTGCTGAATTTGGTATTGATACCGACAATATGTTTGAATTTTGGGATTGGGTTGGCGGGCGTTATTCGTTATGGTCGGCGGTGGGTTTATCCATCGCGTTATATGTCGGCATGGATAATTTTGAAGAATTATTGCTAGGCGCACATGAGGCGGATTTACATTTTCGTAATACGGAATTCGCCCAAAATATCCCTGTGATAATGGGCTTGTTAGGTATTTGGTATAACAACTTCTTTAATGCTGAATCCCATGCCTTATTACCTTATGACCAATCCATGCGCTATTTCTGCGATTATTTCCAGCAAGGTGACATGGAAAGTAATGGTAAAAGCATTACCTTAACGGGTGAACCTGTGGATTACAGTACTGGCCCAATTATTTGGGGGCAACCTGGCACGAATGGTCAACATGCATTTTTCCAGCTTATTCATCAAGGCACTAAGCTGATACCGTGTGACTTCCTCGTTGCAGCGCTGAGCCATTACAACTTACCCGAACATCACGAGATTTTAGTCTCAAACTTTTTTAGCTCAACCTGAGGCGCTCATGCGCGGTAAAACCGAGGCCGAAGTTAAAGCAGAATTAACACCTGAACAGCAACAAGATTCTGCTTTAGTGACGTCTAAAATATTTCCAGGCAATAAGCCGTCTAGCTCGTTTATGTTAAAGAAAATGACGCCTAGAACATTAGGCAGCTTATTAGCTTTTTACGAGCATAAAATATTTGTGCAAGGAGCTATTTGGAATATTAATTCGTTCGACCAAATGGGCGTTGAGTTAGGCAAAGTATTAGCCAAAGCGATTCTGCCTGAGCTTAAAAATGATGCGGTGATTACTAGCCATGATTGCTCAACCAATGGATTGATTAATGCGTATAAGCGTTTTTAAAGCATAAGGCTTGCAATAAAGGTTGTTCCTGGCGATTGTAAGTCGTTAGGAGCGCGTGGAGTCTATCTTGTTATTTTTACTGTAAAAATCGAGAGTTGCTGTTATGAAAAAATATGCTATTGGCTTATTAAGCTTAATTGGCTGGGTTAGCTTAGAGATAAGTGCTGCCGAGTTGGACAGAGTCGCTGTCGAGCAGCGTTTGGCTAAGGCTGATGCCACACATCTTGCTGACTTAAGACGTAAAGACCTAACTGACTTAGATTTATCTAACTTAGATTTTCGCCAGGCGGATTTATGGGGCTCCGATTTACGCCGGTCTAATTTAAGCCATAGCGATTTATCCGGATTAAACTTGGATTTAACCGTAATGACTAAAATCAATTTGTCAGGTGCTAATTTAGCCAATACCAGCATTTTTGGCGTACACATGGCTTCGGCTAATTTAAGCAAAGCCAAGCTAACTGGCAGCCGTTTTATTGCTAATCTCGATAAAAGCGATTTAAGTCAAGCGGATTTAAGCCATGCTAATTGGGGCGTGGACATGCAAAATCAACCAATGGGTTTAATGCGCGTTAGCTTAAACAGCGTCAACTTAACCGGTGCGAATTTGACCGAAGCGAACTTAAACCGTGCTTTAATGCGTTTTGCCAATCTATCAGGCGCTAAGCTAAATCGTGCGGTGTTGTTTGGTATCGATTTTTCTGGGGCAAACCTAGCTAACGCTGATTTATCGGGGGCCGATTTGTCTACGTGTCTGTTTGAGGATACTAATTTTAGCGGTGCTAATTTAGAGGGTACGGTGTTTTCTGCCAATATTGATAAATCCAAACTCAAAGGTTTAGCGCAAAGCAAAAACTTAGATAAAGCGATTTTTAAGGCTGATTAAGCGATAACATGTATCGCGAAACCTTAGCATGTTTGTCTCAAGATACTTACCCGTTAGGCCATAGCACGAATTTAATCGGGATTCCTACTGCCATTTTGGCCGACCCGATTTTTAATCAACATCCAAAACCTCTGCATATTTCGGGTACGCGTGAATCAGCCGCCAGTTTATTCACGCAATTAGCTAAGCAAAACTGTTTAGAAGCCTGTCACCGTATTTTTCAAGATTACATGTGTGTGATTTTCGGCCATGAAACGGAGCAGCGTTTAGGTGTTGATAAACACGGACGTCGCCGCTATAAAAACAGCTACTTAAAACTTATTCAAGATTGGGGCTTAGACTCTAATAATGCCCAAGCTGCCGTACTAAAAGGCTGGGTAGAAAGCCGATTTGGCTTATTCCCAACGTTTCATAAACGACGCTTATTGAGCTTTATCAGTAAAGACTGGGTAGACTATTTAGAAGAAAAAATGAATAGCCGCTACCACAACAATTGTATCTTTATGCAATTGGATTTGTTATACGAATATTGTCAATGGATTATTGAGCGTTTTCAGTTTCCAGCACTCAGCCATAAGACTTTGTTTCGTGGTGTTAATCAGCTAGATGCTTGGACGCTGCAACCTGCCGACCATCCTTATCAACTCATGCGCTTAAACAGCGTCAACTCGTTTACCGACAAACGCAGTATCGCCAGTGAGTTCGGCTCTTATATTTTAGAAGTCGAAGTGCCTATGGTGAAACTGCTGTTTTTTAGTGATTTATTAAGCCATCACGGTTTGCATGGTGAGGCCGAATATATCGTTATTGGCGGCGATTATTATGTTAAGGTTAGCCGTTGATAGATGCCTTAGCGCCTTTCTTGTCCCCATTTGAAAATCACAGGCGTACCTTGATTATGCAAGATAATTTGCTTTTTCTCTTCTTCCGCCACTGCGCCGTTCGCTAAAGGCTTAGTAGAAAGCGGTGCGGCAGGTATGGTTTCTACGCGTAACTTAGGCATCCAGGTTACGGTTTTAATGCTTTCTGGGGTTTGCGGTGTCAGTTTGGTGATTTTTAAATCATCTAATAGCTGAAAACAAATAGAGCTTATATCATCAGCTAAGCTTGCTAGGTTGGGTTTGTTATTAGCGCTGACGGTTTGGGTTAATTCGGCGTGTTGTTCAGGATGCGCTTTGGCTTGGATGCGGCATGTGATAGGTAGTACATGAGCTTTTTGAAAGTCTTTGGCTCTAGGGTCTGAGTTGCCGGTACTAAACGACAGGCCAACCGGCGTGCTACCATATTCAATAGCGCCAATCTCGGCGGTCAGGGAATGCGAATACGCTAAGTCGTTTTTTTCAACTGTCAGTGGAATATTCCAACTGTTTAAGTTGGCTTTAATCTGGTCAACTAAGGCATTTTGGTCAGTCGGGCTAGCTATTATGTTGTCTACATTGCCTGAAACATTGAGCGTTATCGTTTTAACAGATGTGCTATCTATTGTGTTAGCAGAGCCAGTTGAGGCAAGCATCAAAAACAAAGCGAACACAGAATAACGTGCGACTTTAATGTGAGTATTCATAGTATTTCCTAAAAGCTTACCGGATAGCTTAACGTTGTTAGCGGCTCTAATGGCTAAAATTATAAGTTGTCATCATACACAAGAGCGTTATCGTCTGTAAACGCATACTGATGCTAGGAAATGTAGAGTGTTGGGGATAGAAAGTCATGGGTTGTTCGCCCATGACTTTTGTTATGAATGGCCTCGCACACCATCACGAATTAGACATTAGTGTGGCTATATTAATGTCCAGATAGGTAGGGTGCGCTGTGCGCACCTTTTATAACAACATAAAAATCAATGAACAAGGTGCTATACGAAGCCATTTAGATTAGCCTGATTAATGTCCTGCAGGAATGGTTGCAGGGGTAATTTTGGCGTATTTGCCCGATAAAAATAATATAACAGCCACGGAAAGATAACTAAACGAAACGGTTAATGATTGAGCAAAGCCTATGGATTCGCCGTGCATGAGTCCTACGAAGGTTAAAACGGCTGCAGCGAGTGCGAATTGCGAAGCCGCTATTAATTTGCGTTCAATAATAAAGGAAGCAATAGCCCCTAACATTAATCCACCTAATATTGCTCCACCCCCTAATACTTCAAGGCCGTGATATAAAACACCGACACTGCCGAGTTTATCCAAGCCTACCGCTACAGCATTAGTACCCGCAGCTCCTAAGGCATTGTCGATTTGGAGCTTGCCCCATGCCGCCAAATGTGGAGTAAAAGCTAAGACTATTGCAGGGGCATGGTCTTTAGGTGTTTCTTGAAATGCTTGTGCGCCGATTAACATGCCGATATAAAGCAGAATAGGCGATATGGCAACGACAGGAATGAGTGATGCCATTAGCGCAATAATACCTAACCAGGACAGTAATAACACAACAACGCCGGTAGCGGCCGAATAGCCAATGCGTCCGCCCATTGATTTCCAGCCTGGATGGCCAATATAAACTGCATTAATAAAAGGATTTCCCATTAGACAACCGATTAAGCTGACAACGCCGTCGGCGGTTAATACTCGGGTAGTGGGAAAACTGTCGCCTCCGGCGGCGGCGCTTTCCACGTTGTCCATGGCTTCAACAAGGTCATAAACGCCAAAAGGAATGGCGGTGACTAGAATAACCCCTAAAAACTCAAAGCCAGAGAACACATGGCCAATCGCAGGAATAGGTAACGAAAATCCAAAATTGCTAAGAGCGGCAGTCACATTGCTTAAGCTCATGCCGCCATAATTTAACCCTAGCGCAGTTGAGCTCCAGGCGATAATCGTGCCTACAGCTATCGCCACTAAGCCAGCAGGAATGCCTTTGAAATAGTTAACTCCGCCAAACCAACCCGCCAAAATAATTGCAAAACACACAACGCCGACAACCGGTGTCATAAACATCTCTAAAGCAGGCCGCATTGAAATAAATGCGACAGATACACCGGCTAACGTACCTAATAACGCGGCTCGAGGTGTGATTTTTCGGATAAACGGGGCAATAAAGCTCCTATCATTAAGACAAAGCTTTGAATAAATACCCAGGCTAAACCTGCTTCCCAACCTTTAACCGGATCGCCTGTGCTTAGTGATATGGGCATCATAATCACGAACACGACGACAAACATGTGAGGAACGCTGACGCCGGAAGGCAATGCGCAAACATCGTCTCTGCCGGTTTTTTGTGCCAAGTTGTAGGCTAAGTAAGCGTAATAAAGCGTACTTAAAAACAACATTAAGCCAGTAGCTGGCAAAATGCGCTCAAACACTAAGTCATCGGGCATTTTTTTCAGCACGAATCGTAATAATCCTGTTAATACTAATAGATTAACCAGTATATTCGTGCCAAAACCGAAGAAAGCATTCCAGTCTCCTAAAGACCAAATCTTAACTTTTGCTTCTGTCATTACGCCCCCTACTATAGTTAGAAAAAAGGGCTACAAACTTAAGATGGGACAGGGCGTTTAGAACGACAGAAAACAGCTCCTGCGTTTTCTGCATTCGCCACATCCTTGTGGCTCCAGGTGTCGGCAGCAGGGATGCTGCCGCCAAACCTACAGGGACGTATTTACGGCGTCCTGCGGTCTGAATGACCTGTTCCGTCTTA
>NZ_LAJX01000015.1 GCF_000963695.1 Methylocucumis oryzae | reverse complement strand
AACGACCTAAACACAACTAGTTTTGCTTGGTGACCATAGCGAACGTGAACCACCCGATCCCATCCCGAACTCGGAAGTGAAACCGTTTAGCGCCGATGATAGTGTGGCAGTTTGCCATGCGAAAGTAGGGAATTGCCAAGCACCTTTCTCTAAACCCGCCTCAATATAACGAGGCGGGTTTTTTTATGCCTTAAATTTGGCGATGAGGTCTTATTAACCTCCTCTAAAAAACTCTACTTTTTATTAGGTGGACTTTTTACCTCAGCAGGTGCCGGTGCGGAACCTGTATCAGTTAGTAATATATCCGCTTTATTCATTTCTATGGTTTTTTCACCAATTCCAGAGACTTCATTTAGCTGGTCTATTGTTTTAAATCCGCCGATTTTGGTGCGGTAGGCAACAATGGCTTCAGCTTTTTTCAGGCCAATATTTGTTAAAGCATCGGCTATTGTTTGGGCATCTGCTGTATTAATATTGACAGGAGAAGCTAAGGTAGTGCTGGTGTTGAGCATCCATAATGTAACAACAAATCCTATGGTTTTCAGTAAATACATAAATCACCTTTACATCGTTGTTGTAGGAAATTCTAGTATCTACTGTTTGTCTGTATGTTGTCAATAATGACCATAGAAAATATGTTAAGCTACAAATTATTCTCGTGTGATAAAGGCTAATTTATTAATGCCCGATTTATGAGCGACAGCCATTGTTTCAGCAACTTTGCCATACACGACCGCAGTATCTGCTTGTAATTGCACGGTGAGCTCTGGGTCAGACTCATGTAATTTGCGCAATTCGGGTTCTAGTTGCCCTAAATCAACCACTTTTTCATTTAATGTAATCTGGCCTTGTGCATCTATAGCAATGGTTGCTAAATGATCAGATGGTGCAGGATCAGTTTTCTCGGTTTTGGGTAAATCAACCCGCACGGCTTGTGTTAGTAAGGGGGCGGTGACGATGAAAACAACTAATAAAACTAACATTACATCGACTAGCGGAGTGACGTTAATTTCACTCATAGCCTCTCGATTGGATGACGATTCTGTTTTTAGCGCCATGATTATTCTCCCGAATTGGCTTTTAGTCCGGCTTTAACTGCTAAATTTAAAAAGTCAGTTGCAAAGTATTCTAATTCTGCTTCGGTTGATTTGATGCGTTGAATAAAATAATTATAAGCGAGTACGGCTGGAATCGCGGCTGCAATGCCTATTGCTGTAGTCATTAAAGCCTCACCTATCGGTCCTGCAACAACGTCTAAGCTTGCTGATTTTGCTTCACTAATACTTTGTAACGCATGCATGATGCCCCAAACAGTGCCGAACAAGCCTACGAAGGGTGAAGTGCTGCCTATCGATGCGAGTAACGAAAGTCCTTGTTCTAGGGTTTTTCGCTCTTTACTAATTTGTTGGCGTAACGAGCGCTCTAAAATAGATTGAATATCGCCACTTAATTCTAACATAGACGATGCATTGTTCCTGACATCGCTAATCGCATGAAAGCCAATACCGGCAATGCGTCCAATAGCGCTTGCATCTTGGTCTAAATTGGCAGCGGCATTTAAATCGCTTGCGGCCCAGAAGGTCTTGGTGTAAGAGCGGTTTCGTCTATTGATGGACCATAACATCCATGATTTTAAAAAAATAATTGTCCAGGTAATAACCGAAAATGCGATTAATACCCACAATGTTACTTGAACAATGTTAGCAGAAGTAAGTTGTATCATAACAGACCTTAGTGTTTGAATTTAAATGCAATAGGAACTTTGACCCAATCTTCGATAACTTGCTTGCCTTTGTGCGCAGGGAGAAAACGCCAGCTTTTTGACTTGTTCGACAGCGGATTCGTCGAGAATGTCATGACCACTGCTTTGCACAACTTTGATTTCTCCGGCTGAACCATTAGTCAAAACCTTTACTAACAAATGAACAGTGCCTTCCCAGCCGCGTGTTTGAGCTAAGCGAGGATAATGGGTGGGTGGGTTACGCAGCGAAGCGGATGAGTACACGGCTTTAACCATAGGCTCTGCATTTGCTGTCGGTGCACTTGCTGCAGGTGCAGGTTTATTTGCTTTTGTAGATGAGGTATTAGCGCTAGTAGCCAGCGGTGTTGGCTCAAAGGGTTTAAACACCGGCGGCGCTTCTACTGCTGGTTTGGACTCCGGAGTAGGTTTGGGTTTTACTTGAGCTGTTGGCTTGGGTTTAGGTGTAGGTTTGGGTTTTTCCGGTTTAGGCTTGGCTTTAGGTGGCTCTACTTTTTTTGCTGGGGCAGGCGCTGGTTTCGGTGGAACAATGGGCTGTGCAGGGATAGGCGCTGCTGTTTTGGGCTGGCTCGGTGTGGGTGCATTGAGCGCAACTTCGATAACTTTGGGCGGCTCAATTTTTGGCGGTGGCTCGGGTAAATTCTGCCAAATTAACCAGACACTTAAATGTAACAAACTTGATGCTATTACGGCGCTTAATCCTGCCGATGTATCAACTAATTTGTAAGGGCGGGGAGGTTCGGGTATGGAAGAATGCACGGTTTAATGTTGTTATGGCTGCTTTAGCCAAAGTGAGGCAGTTGAGTCAAGATTGAAAAGCCAGCATTTTACCAGGCTGAAAAGGTAAAAACGAGTGCTATTAGTCGATTTAGGCTTGTTGGTCTGTGTAAAATCATGTTAATCCGATAAGTTTCGTTAAGCTCGCTATAATATTCGGTCGATTAGGTAATTTAACTTTTAATTCAAGTGGCGAAGCTATGATGCATGATTTAATAAATTGGTTAGTAACAACCATAGGCTCAATGGGATATTTAGGTATTTTTTTACTCATGGCGATGGAAAGCTCAGTACTACCGGTGCCTAGCGAGCTTATCATGCCACCTGCGGGTTATTTAGTGCAACAAGGCAAGATGAATATGTGGCTGGTGATAACAAGCGGCACATTAGGGAGTTTAGCGGGCGCTTATGCTAATTATTTTGTCGCTAAGTTGCTAGGGCGTCCTCTGTTACTTAAATACGGTCATTACTTACTGATCAATGAAGAAAAATTTACTAAGGTTGAAAAGTTTTTCTTGCAGCATGGTGAGGTGTCTACATTTGTCGGGCGTTTTATTACCGGTTATTCGGCATTTAATTTCTTTACCAGCAGGGTTAGCAAGCATGAGTCATATTAAATTCTCTGTGTACACATTAACCGGTGCCCTAATTTGGGTGTCGGCTTTGGCCTGGTTAGGGTATTGGTTAGGTGAGAGTGAAGCGTTGTTAATGCAATACTCACGTCAACTGGTGCTGGCTTGTGTCGTGTTAAGTGTTGTCGTGGTTGTGGCTTATGGGTTTTGGTATAAACGTCGTATTAATCAGTCTTGAAAAACACGTGTGTGTCCCCATTTCTAAGCAATATAACTTTTAACTAGGAGATAGCACAGTGACGGTAGACGCACATAAAGAAACCTTAGGCTTTCAAACTGAAGTCAAACATTTATTACATTTAATGATTCACTCCTTGTATAGCAACAAGGAAATCTTTTTGCGTGAATTAATTTCTAACGCATCTGACGCAGCGGATAAATTGCGTTTTTTAGCATTAACTGATGAGCGTTTATACGAAGGCGATAGTGACTTAAAAATCCGCATCGCTTTTGATAAAGAAAAACGCACGGTTTCAATCAGCGATAATGGCATAGGGATGACGCGTGCCGAAGTACAAGAAAATATAGGCACAATAGCAAAATCAGGTACAAAACAATTTTTTGAAGCCCTTACCGGTGAGCAAGCTAAAGATAGCGAGTTAATCGGTCAATTTGGCGTCGGTTTTTACTCGGCATTTATTGTTGCCGATAAAGTGACGTTAACGACGCGCAAAGCAGGTTCTGCAATCGATGAAGGTACTCGCTGGGAATCCTCTGGCGAAGGTGAGTACACAATAGAAGCCGTAGAAACAGATAAACACGGTACGGAAATTGTGTTGCATTTAAAAGATGGTGAAGATGAGTTTTTAGACGGTTACCGTTTACGTTCGATTATTAGAAAATTCTCGGATCATATTTCGTTACCTATCGTAATGGATAAAGAAGTCATGCCGCCTATGGCCGATGATGAAACCGTAGACGGTGAAGCTGATGCTGAAAACAAAGCAAAACCGGAGCCTGAAATCGTTGAGGAAACGGTTAATACCGCGTCGGCTTTATGGACACGAGCTAGACAAGATATTTCCGAAGACGATTACAATCAATTCTATAAACACGTAGGCCATGATTATCAAGACCCGCTAGCCTATGTGCATAGCAAAGTCGAAGGTAATAACGAATACACGTTATTGCTTTATGTTCCAAGTCACGCACCGTTTGATTTATGGGATAGAGACACTAAGCACGGTGTGAAACTCTACGTTCGTAAGGTCTTTATTACCGACGATGCTGAGCAAATCATGCCACGGTATTTGCGTTTTATTAAAGGTATTGTTGATGCCAACTCGTTACCGTTAAACGTATCGCGCGAAATATTGCAGCAAAGCAAACAAATTAGCACGATTAAATCCGGTTCGGTTAAAAAAGTGCTAGGGATGTTAGAAAACTTAGCGAAAAACGAGGCTGAAAAATACGAAACATTCTGGACAGAATTTGGTGCAGTCTTAAAAGAAGGTATTGTTGAAGACTATAGCAACAAAGAGCGTATTGCTAAGTTATTGCGCTTTAGCTCGACGCATACCGACAACAGTAAGCAAGATGTGAGCTTAGAAGATTATGTTAGCCGTATGCAAGAAGGCCAAGAGAAAATCTATTATGTGACGGCAGATAGTTTCTCAGCGGCTAAAAATAGTCCACATTTAGAGATTTTCCGTAAAAAAAGGTATAGAAGTCTTATTGTTATCGGATCGTATCGACGAATGGTTAGTCAGCAATTTAACTGAATTTGACGGAAAGCATATACAATCTGTCGCTAAAGGTGAATTAGACTTAGGCAAACTCGACAGCGAAGAAGACAAAAAAGCACAAGAAGACGTTAAAACCGAATTTGAATCCGTTTTGAAGCAAATTAAAGATGTGTTAGGCGAAAAAGTCAGTGAAGTACGTTTAAGTCATCGTTTAACGGCATCGCCAGCGTGTTTAGTCGCTGATATTTACGGTATGAGCTTAAACATGGAGCGTATTATGAAAGATGCTGGCCAGTTAATGGGCGGTATGGGCATGGGTAGAAAACCGATTTTTGAGGTTAATCCTGACCATGCTCTGGTTAAACGCTTAAAAGATGAGCAAGACGACAGCCGTTTTTCTGATTTAACACATGTCTTATTCGATCAAGCCATACTCAGCGAAGGTGGGCAATTAGACGATCCAGCGGCGTTTGTGCATAAATTGAATGGCTTGTTACAAGGCTTGTTGCATTAACAACAAGTTTGCTTTTGCGATAGGCTGCTATAAAACTTAGCTTGGTAGGTCAGGTTACGGCTATCGCCTAACCCGACCTACCTGGTCTAATAATAGCGACCAATACTCTCGCCTTGTTTTACAGAATTACCGGGTTGAACCTCCTCGCCCCAACTCGCTTTATTATCATCCGCTAACAGCATAATAATAGTCGAGCCCATATTAAATCTACCAAACTCCTGACCTTTTTCTATGCGGTGTACTGCGTTTGGATAATTAAAGCGCTGAACAGTAGAGCGCGTTGGCGGTGTTACAACGCCATGCCAAAATTGTTTCTATGCTGTTGACTATCATCGCGCCGACTAGTACTAACGCCATGGTGCCAAATTCAGTGTCGAAAATACAGCAAACACGTTCATTACGCGCATACAAGCCAGGCACAGTATTCGATGTTGCCGTATTGACGCTAAAAAGTCGCCCTGGGACATGAATCATCTCAGTTAAGGTGCCGGTCATGGGCATGTGTAGCCTATGATAGTCTTTAGGCGATAAGTAAATGGTTGTGTACAACCCATTATTAAAAGTTTCGGCTAATGCAGAATCTCCCCCTAATAATTCCTGCGCACTATAGGAAAAACCTTTCGCTTGAATTAAACAGCCTTCAATAATACGACCGGCTTGGCTGACTAGCCCATCTGCTGGGCTTACCAGTCCCTGTTTATCATTGGCAACAGGTCTACAGTCTGGTTTTAGTGCCCTGGTAAAAAACTCGTTAAAGGTCTGATAGCTATTGATGTCAGTATTTAATGCTTCAGCCATATTAACTTGATAAAGGCTAACAAACTGCTGAATTAGAAAATTTTTTACTAATTTATTATCACAATGGCTTAAAAGGCGGCACGCGCGTGATAAGCATGATGAGGCAACAAGTATTGAGGTAGTACGCTGAGATGCTCGTTGAATGCCATAGTTCTACGCCAATTGGATATAGACAGGCGGTTGCCAATCGGGTTGTTGATGCTCGACGATGACGGTTGTATAAATGCCGCCGCGTACATTAAATTCAGCGCGTATACGCATAAATTTAGGCATAGTGACGGCCACTAAGTCAGCTAAGATTTGATTAGTGACGGCTTCATGAAACGCGCCTTGGTCACGAAAGCCCCAGATATAGAGTTTTAACGATTTTAATTCAACGCAAACTTGGTCGGGCACATATTCAAGTTTAATGACGGCAAAATCGGGTTGGCCGGTTTTAGGACAAAGACAGGTAAATTCGGGTATGTCTATGCGAATGGTGTAATCGCGTCCAAGCGCGGGGTTTGGGAAAGTCTCTAAATAATGGCTAGCAAGCTGAGTCATAGTGTTCCTTAATGATTAAACCAGGTATTTTAACGGGCAATCGTTATTTTGAAAGTCACTGTGCTAATAAAGTTACGTTGGTGGTTCAAAAACTGTCTAAAGATTTTGTCTTGTGTCGGCAATTATTGCGCTGCAAAATTCGTCAAGTAATTAATCACTTAGCATTAATTCTATGAAATAAAAAGATTTTTTTATTTTTCTTTTGCGAAGTATTAAACGTTTTGCTTTATTTGTTACCTGTAAATGCTATTGTTTACAAGCATTCTGCTCGACAATGGCGGCTTTAAAACAATATTAAAATAGTTCATGTTGAGTAGATGCGTGACAACATAACTAACAGGAACTGATACGAGGTTATTATGAAAAAAACACTATTAAACTCCGCATTATTGATAGCTTTAAGCGTAACAGGGACAGTGGCTTTTGCTAAGCCTTGCGATAATCTCCCTAATCAAGCGGCCTTAGAAACTGCGTTGAAAGATGCGCAAAGCGAAGCAAACGGCGGCTTTGGTTTGCACATGTGGGCGTCGATAGTTAACCGCGCAGGCGTTGTTTGCGCTGTGGCCCGTTCTGGTGCGGCACCAGGTGATCAATGGCCAGGTAGCCGTGTGATTTCGGCACAAAAAGCCAATACCGCTAATGCGTTTAGTTTACCTGGCTTAGCGTTATCGACTGCCAACTTATATTCTGCTACGCAACCTGGTGGCAGTTTATTTGGTTTACAAGAAAGCAATCCTGTCAATATTAATGCGGCTTATGATGGTGCCTTTAATAAATACGGTACTGCCAATGACCCATTAGTCGGTAAAAAAATTGGTGGGGTTAACGTATTTGGTGGCGGTTTAGCTTTATACGATGAGAAAGGTGAGCTTCTTGGCGGTTTAGGTGTTAGCGGTGACTCTTCTTGTGCTGACCATAATATCGCTTGGCGCATCCGTTTTGACCTTGGTTTAGACCATGTGCCATCAGGCGTTGCGACTAACGGCGACGATAATATCGTTTACGATATTACTAACGGTGATGCTGCACCGGTAACAGGTGTGCCTGCGTTAGGTAAAAGTACCGGTGGTTGGGGGCATCCTTCTTGTTCAAATGCGGCTAAATCCATTGCTGAAGGCTTTAAGAAAGCAGGTTCAGGTTCGCTTTAAGCGCGTTAACTTAGCTTTTTAGGCAAATAAAAAAGGGGGCGCAAGCCCCCTTTTCTTATTACTTAAGTTTTAGATTTTCTTTTCGCTGAGCTAATTAAGCCTAATAAGCCTGAACCAAATAGCCAAACTGCAGCGGGCACTGGAACTGCGCTTGGCGTCTTAGAACCACCAAACTCAATATATTGCTAGGTAAGAAGAACATCGGAAAGCGTTTGCGGGAAAACTGTATGCGCGGTTTGATTAGGATGAGTATCCTATTTTTAATTAGGATTAATATCTCTATTTTCAGAGTAATGACCTGGGATATTTTAAGGAAAAATATCCGATGTAATTATTATTCATTCTTAAGTATCCTAACAACCGACTAGATTACCGATGCTGACAAGGTGGTTGGCGAAGTTGAATACGTAAAGGTTTAAAATGGAAAGGTGTCTATCATTCCTGCGCTATTCCGGTAGGGATCTTATTGACTTTCTGTTAAGAAAATATATCAACTATGAAAATTTTATCCAATTTAAATAAAAAGATGACTACAGCGGTTATGGCTTTTGCCGCTTTAGCTGTTCCTGTTGTAATTAACGCAGCACCGTATAACCCATCTGTATATGTTTATGGCCCAGTTTCAAATGGTCAATCTTTTCAAAATGGCGCTTTGGAAGATAAAAATGACAGTGCTTCCGACTTGAATTTAGGGTTCAGCGGATGGGTAGCAATCGGTAAAGAGAATGTGTTAAATACAGGAGCAATTGAAAACACAACCACTTTATTAGATGCCACTGATAGTGGCGGGTGGAAGTCTGGCACATGGACGATAGCTTCGTCATTGTGGAGTACCTACAGTAAGATCGCTATCGTGCTTAAAGACGGTGGTACAAAGTTTGACGAAGGATCTGTTTTTTGGACTGCGTGGCTCTTGAAGCAAGGCGATACTACCGGTACTTGGGCAATGCCAGATAAGGCACTGTCACATATGTCTCTTTATGGTGTTGAATGTACAAATAGTGTTTGTGGTGGTGGTGATAATCCTCCACCATCAGTACCCGTTCCCGCCGCTGTGTGGTTGTTCGGTTCTGGCTTGGTCGGCTTAGTCGGCACTGCTAGAAGAAAACTATTGCATCATCACAGCTAAGCGCTTAACGCGATTGGCTTCAACTAAAAAGGGGCGCAAAGCCCCTTTTTTCTGTTTTACAAGATGCTGCATATGTTGCTGCCTAGCTGACAATAGACGCTTTGCCATACTGCAATCTTGTTTCGCATCGTGCCCTTCTTGTTCAACGGTACCCTCCATTAGTTTTGTGATTCGTCGTTTCGGCATAAGGTGCTGAAACCCGGAGGCCAAAGGAGGGCAAGGCTTGGTGTTTATCCTTGTGCGCTGGAAACCGACAATCCTTGCCGGTGACGTATTCCTTGAATTGATTAGAGTGTTAGGAGTTAATGCCCATGTCTTTAGCCAAACAACTATTACTGCTGGTCTCGCTATTTTTCTTTTTGATTGTTGCCGTCAATCTGGTTTTAAGTATTGGTAATATCAAAAGTTACCTGGAAATCGAGGCGCATAGTCATGCGCAGGATACCGCGACGTCATTGGGCTTGTCGCTAAGTCCTTACATGAGTAATCCTAACGACCCTATTTTGAAAACAATGGCCAGTGCGGTTTTTGACATGGGCTATTACCAGGAAATTCTGCTGACGGATGCGACGGGTAAAGATATTGTTAGGCTGAGTAACGTTAAGACTGTCGCCGGGGTGCCGGATTGGTTTATCGCCAGCTTACCGCTATTACCGGCCTCAGCCAGCAGTGAAATCAGTTCAGGTTGGATGATCAGTGGTACCGTTTATGTGACGGTTAATACCGCATTTGCTTATGGTAAACTATACCGGCAAGCGCAAACCGCCTTTGTTTATGCGGCAGAGTCATTGGGCGTGTCGGTGGTGCTATTAAGTTTGGTTTTACAAATTACGCTTAAACCGTTAAAGAATATTGGCTGTTTGGCGCAAAAAATTACTGAAGGCCATTTTAATACGATTGAACGTTTGCCATGGACTAGTGAGGTGAGAAGCGTCGCGTTGTCCATGAATAGCATGTCTAAAAAATTGGCTAATACGCTTGAGGCGCTCAATCAAAAGTTAGCGGTAATGGGGGAAAGTATTAGGCACGATGATGCGAGTGGATTGTATAAAAAATCCGTCTTTGACACCGATTTGTTGCGGATTCAAGAAGATCACAGACCCGCCTATTTACTCGTAGTTAAAATCGATCGCTTACAAGACCTGGTTAAAGAGCTGCCTGCCGTGACTATTGACTGCTTACTGCGCAGTAGCGCAGATCTGTTGACGGTGCTTTCCGAACAGTATACTGAGAGTGTTGTCCGTTGTTATCGATTTTATGGCGGTGAGTTTGCAATGTTGTTAGAAATTCAACATGCCGAGCAGGTAGCAGATATTGCAAAAGCGCTAAGCACTCAATTTGCCGAATTGGGTGGGCGATACGCGCGGGCCGACATCGTGCACATGGGGGCGGCACTGGTTAATCCGCTTGGTTCGTCCGATAGCGTTGTACAAGCGGCTTACGAGGCTTACGAACAAGCTAGGTTAATCGGCGCCAATAGCTATTTCATCCGTAGCCACAATGATTTTGCCCGCGATATTTCGGGCTGGAAAGCGCTAGTTTTTGACTGCATCGATCAAGCTAATTATAGCCTGACGTATCAAGGGCAAATCAGCTGCTTTGTTAACCAGCAGTTATTGATGGAAGAAGCGTTTGCAAACGTGCGCGACCAACAGGGACAGCTTACGCCAATTGGCCCGTTTGTATCGATTGCTGAAAAATACGCCAAAATCATCGAGTTTGATAAAGGGGTAATCGACCTCGCGATTGCATACATCCGTAACCAAGCCATTCAACATGCTATTGCTATTAATCTCTCTACGCGCAGTATTAAGAGCGCAGAATTTGGGTATTGGTTGCAAAAGTTGTTCAAAAATGATGCCGATCTCGCGCAGCGTTTAGTGTTTGCCGTGTCCGCCTATGCGGTTGCTAAAGACGTTGCGGCTTATGCGGAATTTTTCTCTGAACTACAACAAGTTGGTGGACAAGTCATGATCAAGCGTTTCGACACCTACTCGTTGCCAACCGAGATGATTAAAAAACTAAGACCTAATTTTTTGCGGCTATCCCGCGAACTGAGCGAAGGTATTAGTCAATCGAGGCAAAAGCAAGAGTTTATTGAAGCATTGCTGCAGTTGGCTGCTTTGCTTGATATCAGTCTGTTAGCTGAAAATGTTCATGACGATGCGGATTATCAAACGTTGTGCGCAATAGGCTTGACCGGCGCTAGCCGATAACTTGCGACGAGTGATACGCGCCAGCTTGGCAGCTGGGTTAGTGTTGGTTTTGAGTCTTGTGTTTGCTGGTCATTACGGTCAGCGCTGGCTGAAACCCGAATCTGAACACACTACCAGCTTGCGTTTGACAGCGGAGCAATTGGACAGGATCGCTAAAAAATACGGTGCTGAAGCTAAACAGCGTTTTATCGCGTGGCAAGACTTGATGGCCAGCGGTCATTCGCTGTCGGAATCTGATAAGCTACAGCAAGTCAATGATTTTTTTAATCGTAATGCACGTTTCGTTGATGATCGGGTGCTGTGGTTAAAAAAGCGATTATTGGGCTACCCCCAGCGAATTTCTGGCCAAAGGCGCAGGTGACTGCGAAGATTTTTTCGATTGCCAAATATTTTACGTTACTCGAAATGGGTATCACTGAAAACCGCTTGAGAATTACCTATGTTAAAGCACTAACACTTAATCAGGCGCACATGGTTTTAACGTATTATGCAACTCCGCAAGCGATGCCGCTTATTCTTGACAATTTACTCCCCACTATCCGGGCTGCTGTCGAGCGCAAAGATTTAATACCGGTTTATAGTTTTAACGGCAGCCATTTATGGTTGGCGAAAGCGAAGGGCAGCAGTGGGGAACAAAGCGATTCAAGCAAGCTAAGTCCTTGGGCTGACCTAACAAAGAGAATGTTAGAGCTCCCATTATAATCATCGGGTATTGAGAAATACATAACCCACCGCCAACCCGTGCAAATACGACGATTTCAAACAAGTTGCCGTCTCAACACATCAATAATACCGCCATATATTTTCGCGCCTAATTTTCAAAATAGGCGACAGTTCGATAGCTATAGCTCAGCAGAAAAATGCAAAAGAATGTTTATTCTGGCAAATATATTATCAAAATTAACTTCAATAATAAGTTGTTATTGTCGGTCTCTATGCAAAAAAACTTATAATAAATATTAATTTAGATGATGTCTAATATACAAAACTTTTTTGTCGGTAACTTAGCATTAAAGATACATGTCTATAGAAGCTAATCCGACCAATAAATTATAATTTAATTTTTATCAGACTTGATTTGCGCGACAAATAATTATTGTGCGGGGGAGCCCATCATGAAAACCTTACCAAATATTAGCTTATATAGCAATTTTTGCGGCATCGCCGGGTTATTGTTTACTACAGAAGTAATGTCAGAGGAAACATTGCCAGCAACTATGTATGCGGATATTACCTATTTACCTACGTGGCTAGTATTAGCTTTATCGGTTGGTTTATTTGCGGGTTTGTCCAGTTTGTTGTGGCTCGCTTATAAGCACTGGTGGGCTACCGAAGAACATGACAGGTTTAAATTCCATTATGTTGTGGTTCCTGGCCTATTGGCAGGCATTGTCTTTGGCGTACTGATAGTTAATGTTCGGCAATCTTTAATGTCTGAAAAAATTACCGGCTTGCCGCCAACGGCTGCAGGCGGCGCACAACCTCATGCAGGTGTAGCGATGGATCTTCTTGAACAAGAGGACTTTTCAGACAATCCACCGGAAATAAAAATTCCGAAAAAAGTAAAAGATGGCCGTGCTCGCCACGCAAAAGTCAATCTTGGTGCGCTTAATGCCGACATTCTGTATCTAAACCTGTTTGATGATGCTATCCTAACAGCTATACGCGATCAGATTGACACGACTGTCAAAGGCAGTTATGTCTGGATAGGGCATATTGAAGATGATTCGGACAGCCAAGTGGTTTTGGCTGCTAAAGGCAATGTATTAATGGGAACCGTAGAAACTAATGGTCGATCATTTGAAATCATTTATGTTAACGGTACGACTCATGCGGTGCGCGAAATTGATCCCAACAAAATTCCCGAACAGTATGAGCCTAGGGATTTAGTGCCTGACGCCAATGCTATAAATGAAGACGGCGACATCATAGACACATCCGGCACGACAACAGCATCTGGAGATGTTACAAGCACAGGTCAAGTTATTGATGTCTTAGTGACTTACACGCCCAAAGCACGAGCAAACGCGGGCGGCGTTAGTGGCATGGAAACCCGTATATTGAATGCTGTTGCTAAAGCCAATCAAGCTTATTTGAACAGCCAAATCAATATGAGTTTAAATTTGGTAGGTATGGTAGAAATTGATTATGTAGAAACCGGCGATATGACTGTCACTTTGAGCCGTTTACAAGGAACTAGCGATGGTTTTATGGATAATGTTCATGCTCTACGCAATCAATATGGTGCTGATCAGGTTGCTTTGGTAAGTGCTGACAGCAACTACTGTGGTTATGCCAGTATTATGACTTTAGCTAGTCAATCGTTTGCGCCTTATGCTTTTGCCGTCGTTCACGATGATTCTGTGTACAACTGCCTTGGCAGTAATAATACATTTGCGCATGAGCTAGGCCATAATCAAGGTAATGTCCATAACGTGGAGAACTCGGCTGTAGCCGGTGCTGCGCCTGACGCTTATGGTTACCGGGTTTGTGGTTTGTTTAGAGATATTATGGCTTATAGCTGCTCCGGAGAAACCAGAATTCCTTATTTTTCTAATCCGAATGTTTACTGGAATGGTCAACCAACCGGTATTCTTAATAATGCCGATACGGCTCGTTCTATGAATGTAACAGCACCTACGGTCGCCGGTTTTCGGACTCTGGTTACCACTGTGCCGAATGCTCCTGGCAATTTAGTGGCCAATTCAATGACACCCGATAGCATTGCACTCACTTGGAATGACAGTGCTTCCGATGAAGCCGGTTACATCGTGCAACGTTCTACTGACAACACAACCTGGAGCCAAGTCGCATCATTGGGGCAAAACGCGACGAGTTTTAACAACACCGGTCTAGCTAGCGACACAACTTTTTATTACCGTGTGTATGCTTTTAATAGTATAGGCAACTCAGCTTATTCTAATATGACTAATGCTACAACAGCCGCAGCGCCAGCTCCAGACACCATAGCGCCTACAGTGGCTGTTACAGATCCGGCTAATGGTGTTAAGGTATCCAAAGTGAGCCAAACAGTAAGCGCTATTGGCTCGGACAATGTTGCCGTTACCAGTTTAAAGCTTTATATCGATAACAAACTGGTAAGTTCTACAAATAGCAGCTCATTAAGCTATAACTGGAACACAAAAAAGTAACAACCGGACTCCATACCCTTACCGTTCAAGCTGCTGACGCTGCGGGTAATACCAACAGCGCCTCTATTACGGTGGCTAAGTAGTTTAATGACTCAAGCGCTGGCTAGGGCATAAGTATCTAGTGATTGCAAGAAAACCTCTGAAAGCTATATTCAACGCGACTTGCAGATGATTTTTGCAATCGAAGATTTTTAAAGTGTAACGAGTTCAACATAATCTCCTAAATCGCATGGATGTAGGAGATTAATTTTTAATGAAATTTTCTAATTCTGAGATTTAGTTGAAAAATCTTCGTCACGATGCTACCGTCTGAAACCCACGGTACATAAGGCTTGCAGGGGTTTTCGGGTTGACACTATCTACAACTTGTCAGAAAAATTGTTGATCAGCCTTTTTTAATTCTGCTAGCTCTTGTGGAGAATAGGATTTCATGGCTTCAAACATAGCCAGAAAAGTCCATAAGCCGGCTAGCAGCTCAGTATAGCTAAACTCCTGTTTATGAAGCATTTGTCGCCCACTTAGTTTGACCAAAAACTCGCGTAACGGTACAACTTCCTGGCGTTGAACGGCGGCAATAGCCCAAACGGTCACACAAGCTATAAATTAAACTGGGTGTGATTAAAAGTGCGGGGAACATGTAGAGTATCAAAAATTCCCTTGCCTAAATTTATGAACTCAACTAAATAACTTCTCTTAATCGAACGTCTAAAACGTCATCCGAAACTGTTTAACCGGATGGAAGCCTTACTCAATATGGTAGAAAACGTAATCGGAGATTGTACAAAAGCCGACGCTGTAGAACAGTATGTGATAGACGAATTGCGTAAAATGGGCAGCGATGCGCTGCATTGTTGGGCGGAGAGCGCCGTTGATAAGGCCACCGAGCAGATACGAAAAGAACAGCCAGGGCTTCATGGTAACGGTAAAAAAAAGTCTGCTGGCACACCACCTACGGAATCATAACGGTCACCGAGCCTCTATTGCGTTGTCCATGTCAACAGATTAGACCTTTCATCAGGTCGGCATGCGTGGTTTCATATAGCTGCTCACTACCGCTGCAACGCGTCATGACTGATTTTGGTGCGGATCATGCGTTTGGACAAGTACCGAAAAAACTGCGTGAGCATTAAGGCATTGACATGCCCGTCAGTACGATTCGAAAAATAACGCAACATCATAGTGAACAGATGCACACGCAAAAGCCCTCCATGACGTTACCGCTGGCTAAGCCTGGCTGCCAACAACAAATCGGCGAACTCGATGGTACCATGATACCTATTGCTAACCTAAGTAAGGTGGAAGGTGATAAGCGTAAACAAATAGCACTCATAGACTGAGCCAAGCCGAGACCTTGGTGTTAAATGCAATCAATGCGGTGAGTCATCATTTTCAAGGGCCACTATTTAAACAATTCGCTGATGTGTTTAAAACTCAAGCAACTATTCTAGCGACCTTTCCTGAGCTTGATCATTATGGGGTACGAGAGCATGGCGACTATGTGGGTCCTATTTTTTCTTATATAGGCAGTCTCTCTGCGAGTTGGCAAACCGAGACCAAAACTAAAATTTTTGCTTATTTACGACCCGATATGCCAGGTTTGCAAGCTTTATTAAAGGTATTAGCAGCAATAGATGCAGAAGTCATCTGTGTTATTCCAGGGCTAGCACGACTCAATCGTGAACTGGCTAAAAAGCTGCGTGTTTACACACAGCCGGTGTTGTTAAATAGTTTTATTGTCAAAGCGAATCTTGTTATATCGTATGCCGGTTCAGGCTTAAGCGCTAATGCGTTGTTAGCAGGTGTGCCATTGTTATTATTGCCTTATACCATCGAACAGTATCTACAAGCGCGGCGTGTTGAGCAATTAGGTGCCGGGCTGATGTTAAGGCAAGAACGTAGTGAAAGCGTTATTAAACAATCACTTGATAGGATAATATCAGAGCCGCATTTCCATAAAGCAGCGTCTGATTTTGCTGCGCGTCATGTCGGATTTCATCCGATGCAAGCGGCTAATTATGTGGTTAAAGCCATAGAAGCGATTATTCAAAGACAATCGATAAAATATGGGCTGAATTAAATGGATACGTTAGGCTATATTACGGAGAACGCTGTTGTACCAGACGTTGCTATTATTGGGGCTGGGCCAGCCGGTTTAATGGCGGCCGAAGTGTTAGGGGCTGCGGGTATTTGCGTCGCTGTTTATGACGCGATGTCATCGGTGGGTCGTAAATTCTTACGCGCGGGTATCGGTGGGCTCAATATTACCCACAGTGAAGAGTATTCGCTATTTTGTAGCCGCTATGGCGGGTATCAACACGCGTTACGCTTAAGCTTAGAGTATATGCCGCCTAATGAAATCATTAATTGGGTGCATGGGTTAGGCATAACTACTTTTGTCGGTAGTTCGGGGCGTATATTTCCTGAGATGATGAAAGCTGCGCCATTATTACGCGCTTGGTTACGCAGGTTGGCGGGTTACAAAGTGGAATTTTATTTACGCCATCGCTGGTTGGGTTGGGACTCACAAGGTTGTTTGTATTTTGAGCATCCGAACGGAAATTTAGTGATAAAGCCTAAGGTAACGGTATTAGCTTTAGGGGGGGCAGTTGGCCAAAATTAGGTTCGGATGGTGCGTGGGTGTCGTATTTAGCGCAACAAGGTATTCAAATGACACCGTTACAAAGCAGTAATTGTGGTTTTACGGTGGCATGGAGTGCGTATTTCCGTGAAAAATTTTCCGGTCAACCGCTAAAATCCGTTGTGCTAAGCGTTAGCGATAACCATGGTTACACCGAGCAACGCCAAGGTGAGTTAATGATACGCGCGCAAGGTATAGAAGGTGGTTTGATTTATGCCTTTTCAGCGCGTTTGCGTGAGCAGATTAGCCAGCAAGGTTACGCGTGTTTTACCTTAGATTTAGCGCCTCAGCATGAACGAGATAACATTATTAATAGTTTAAAAGCCCGTGGCAGACAATCGTTATCGAATTGGTTAAAAAAACAGCTTAAATTTACGCCGTTGAAAATAGCACTACTGCATGAAGTGTTGTGCAAAGAACAAATGGCTGATGTTGTCTTATTAGCGGCCGCGATTAAGGCCTTGCCGATTAAGGCGCTCGCACCTTTTTCTATAGAACATGCAATTAGTAGTGCGGGCGGTGTACAGTTTGATAATTTGAATACTCAGCTCATGCTGAAAAACCGACCTGGTGTGTTTGTCGCCGGAGAGATGTTAGATTGGGATGCGCCTACGGGCGGTTATTTACTCACGGCCTGTTTAGCAACAGGTGCGCACGCAGGTAGGGGCGCTTGTGATTGGTATCGGTTACACGTCTGATGATTAAACTGTTTTTTGGCTATCAACGTAAGGCGGGACAGGGTATTCAGGTTGCATAACGCCAGGGATGGCGTGTAGTAGAGCAACGCAGGAGCAGTTGCCGAGAACGCCGTAAATACATCCCTGTAGGCTTGATGGCAGCATCCCTGCTGCCAACACCTGGAACCATAAGGATGTGGTGAATGCAGAAAACGCAGGAGCAGTTTTCTGCCACCCTAAATACCCTGTCCCTACCAAAGTGTGTAGCCGTTTTTTGGAATTCGTTATGAACGCTTCTCGTCAAAAAGTATTACCATTGATTTTATGCTGTGTATTGTCTTTAAGCGCGCTGTTAGCGGTTGAGGATAGTTGGTCAAAGAGTTACTCATCGTCTCGGTCTTCGTCATCATCACGCTCGTCATCGTATCGATCAAGCAGTAGCAGTTATAGTGCATTACCGAAAAAATCCTCAACGACGAGCTCAAGTTATCGAAGTAATAGTCAAGGTGGTTTTAGTGCTAAATTTGGTAAATCGTATAACACGACCCTCGATAAACTATATCGCCAACAAAGCAGCAGTAAAGCGTATGGCGCACTGCAAAAGACTTTGCCGTCAACAAAGCCTCGCTATTTTCCTGAAGCTGACTTAGCCAAATACCGCTCTCGTTATCGTGACAATCCACTTTATCGCCAAGCAGGACAGGATAACGACAGTTGGGGTGCGCGTGGCCGTTATTACCAAACCAATCCGCCTATTGTTGTTAATGGCGGTAGTGATTCATTTGGGTTATTGTCTGGCATGTTTTTATACAGTCTACTCAATAATGCCGCGCAAGCAGGGCAGTATGCGTTTCACCATCAAAACGACCCAGATTATCAAAAATGGCGCGCTGAAGCTGACCGTTTAGCGCAAGATAACGCTGAATTAAAACAAAAACTTAATGCGCTAGATGGGATTAAAAGTGTACAAACAGATACGTCACCTAATCCCAATTGGTTGCCGCCTGGCGTACCGGCTTCTGCTACGCTGTCCGATGCGGCGTTAAAATCCAGCCAACCCGATTTCAACGTGTGTGTTGGTTCTGAAAATGGCCCTTACTATAAAGTTGCGCAAGCGAATATGCTGCCAGCATTAGTCGAATGGGTTAACTTAATTCCGATACCCACTAAAGGTACGCCTGAAATTTTAGCCAAATTAACTGCGGGTACTTGTGCTGCCGGTTTCATTCAAGGCGATGCTAGCTTTGACCCTCAACAATTAGAGATTATGTTTAAACCGTTTCTGGAAGCGGCGCATTTAGCCTGTAATAAAGCAATGCAAATCAAATCCATAGCCGAACTCAGTAGTCATAACACGCTTTGGATTGCTAAAAATTCTGGCTCGCGTTTAACGTGGGATAAATTCGCTACGCTTAACCCAGAACTGGCTAAAATCCCAGTGCAAGACGCGGTTAATTACGAAGACGCGATTTTAAAAGCGGTTAAGAATAAAGCCTGTTTATTCTATATGGCGGCTCCACATGCTGCGACGATAGATAGGTTGATTAACCGTCCTGAACTTTCATTGGTTGCTATAGACGATGAGCATCTAACACAAAGCGGCGTCTATCAAGCGCGTAAATTGTCATCGAGTGATTATAATAAGGCGATTGCCTCGTCTTGGTTTAGCGATAACTATGTTGATACGGTGGTTGCCCCAGCAACGTTTGTTATTAGCAAAGCCTGGCAAGCGAAAAGCCCTGAATTAGCCGCTAAAATCGCCTTGCAACTGGCCGATATAGAATCCACCTTAAAAAAAGCGGTACAGCAATAATGTTTCATAAAACCAACGCAAACAAACCACGCTTAGTGATAAGCCTGAATAGCCATGTCAGTGTTAATTTAATCGATGTTATAGCGGTTGAATTAGCGCCGGCTTTTATTCGTCCTGAGGGCCCATTTTTTATTCAAGCGGTTGGAGAATTCAGTAACGATAGTATCGACAGCTTTACGCTGTATGTTGAAAATAATGGTCGCTATTATTTAATCGAGTTAGACGCGCGGGGCGAGCAAATTGAGCAGGTTAGCTTTTATCAGAACATTTTAACGTTAACACCTGACGAGCAAGAGTGGCAGGAAATTCTACACGACATGGCAGCGAAAGAATTTATCATGGATGATATTAGTTATCAGCGCTTATTAGGTGGTCAGGCTGATAACGCTGATTTACTCGAATACAGTGAGCAGATTAAAACTTTAGATGATGCGTATGAGTGCCATAATCGCATCATGATTTTTGAACGCACGATTACGCCAGGCGACTTTAAAGAGCGGCTAAAAATAGTGGTCGAAGTCATAGAAAGCAAGCAAATCGCTAGCGTGTCATTTTATTTAGGTTTTGCATTACATCCCTCTACGTTAACGTTATTAGGTAAGTAACTATGTTTTTTAAGCATTACGGTATCCAAAAAACCAAAGAGCTAGTCAATTTATTAGGCGAAGCGATTGTAAAATTCGATCCAGAAGGTGCGACTGAAGCTGCGATTGCTGAAATTGAGGAAAAATTCGACAAATTAAACTTGGCTTTTTCTAAGGCTAAAAAGACTTGGGAAAAAAGAGCAGCAGGAAGCGGAAACGATTGTTGCGTTGTACAACCAACGTTTAGCCGCTGCTGAACATTTACAAGCGATGCCCGACAAAGCATCGGCGCTAAACCAATTACTAACGGTATTAGAAGAAATGCTGCCTGATGTCGAGCGGGAAAAACAAGAGGCAGCGGACGCTAAGCAATATATGACTGAGTTAGAGCAACTCGTCTTACAATACGCAGAAAAACTTAAAAGCGCGCGCCATACCGTTGAAAAAGCTAAAAAAGCCATGGAGCGTGCGACATTCTTAAAGCGGCAAGCCGAAGATAAGGCCGAGGCCGCCAAAATGGCTAGCGGTTTATCCGGTAGCGCCTCGTCACTTAGCAGTGCTATAGGCCACATGGAAAATCTCGCACAAGCCTCGCTCGCCGCTGCTGATGCGGCTAATCGCAAAGCTAGTTTATTACAGCCTGTTTCGGTTGAAGATAATCCTGATATTAAAGCGGCTTTAGATGCAGTAACCGGTAAAACAACAACCGTCTCAACATTAACAGATAGATTGGCGGCATTGAAATCAGCCAAACTTTAACAATAATATTTCTCAATTGTAAATAAAGGTTTGGTTGTTTAAAATCAAGCAACTATATTTTTTTATACCACTATGATGCTGTGATAATGCGTGTTAATGGTCTAATTTAAGTGATTCGGTTAAAGTTTTCCCCGATTCTGCCGATAACGCCTCCAAATACAACATTAAGGAATTTAACATGAGTATCGAATCCATCACAGGCAGAGCGCAAACGCCTGTTAATGTCAAGCTCGATAAAAAGGCGGATGGAGATGTTGAGTCGGCGGGGGCTGCCCAAACGGTTAAAACCACCCAAAAGGCAGACAGTATTGCTATTACCTCTGTTGCTCAAGGGATTAAAAAAGCATTTGAATCCACATCGGCAAGCGATAGCATCGATTTCAATCGGGTTCGCGAAGTAAAAAAAGCATTGGAAGAAAACAATTATTCCATAGATGCCGAAAAAGTGGCTAAAAAGTTGATGGAGTTTGAGCGTCTGCTGTCTTGAGAGAGATTATGAGCTTAATTGATAAAACACTACCTGTTTTAGACCAGTTGCTAGATCATGTTGTGCTAGCATTTGAACAATTGCATCAGACGCTAACTGAAGAAGCAGCTGTGTTAGCATCATCAACAGATGCCGATTCAGTTGCTTCGCTTGCCGCTTATAAGAAACAACGCGTACAACAGCTAGAATTATTTAATACGCATTTGACACAAATTCTAGCCGCAGAAAATCTGCCTCATTCTCAGGCTGGCATACAACGCTATTTTGAACTAGCCGCTGCTTTGGGGTTGTCTATCGATACGACAAAAGCCAAATGGGATACGCTGCAACAGCTATGTCAAACCTGTAAAACATTGAACGAGCAAAACGGTGCCTGTATTGCGCTACTAAGCCGCCATAATCAACGTTGCCTACAACTTATTAAAGGCAATACGCAGCAAGTAAGCACTTACGGTGCTAAAGGTCAATACAAAACCGAGCAGCAATCACGTCGCTTGTTTTCTGCATAAGCTCTAAACTGTCTTGTTTTCCAGTCCGGGTAACGTTAGGATAGCTCTTTATTATTTGTTAGTATATTAAGTCAGTTGACTTTTAACGTATTACCTGTCTACATCTATGGATCATGAATCTGCTTTTTTAATCCGCAGTCGCTCTGACATTATCAGTAAACTTGCTTTATTGCGTAAATATAAATGTCTGCTTACTGTCAGTTTTAACGATAACGAGTCATCTTTTATTACGACTATTTTAGAAATTACGAAAGATCACGTTATTTTTTATCATGGTCCGCAAAAACAACAATTAGAGCAACTGCAAAAAAGCGAGGGTATACACTTTAGAACTGAGCATAACGGGGTTAAAGTGTTTTTTGAAAGCAATAGGTTCATTGAAAAACGAGTGGATGGGGCTTTAGTGTATGCCATACCGATTCCAGATTCGATTACCTGGGTGGAAGCAAGAGATTTTTACCGAATAAAAATTCCAGAGCACAAGCCTGCTTTTTGTTTAATAGCGCCTAACGGAGCTATTCCTATTAAGTTAAAATTGCTAGACATTAGTTTAAGTGGCTTTTCAGCGGTTAATGATACTTTTGAAGTTTCTAAGGTTATGAATCCTAATATCTATTTTAAAGACTGTAAGCTGGTTTTGAATGAATGGATAGAAGAGGTGATTTCGTTTGAAATTCGTCATAAATATGTATTCAAAGCCGCTCATCTCAAACGCTCAGAGAAAATTGGTTGTAAGTTTATCGCGCCAAGCCAAGCCTTTGAAAATGTTATTCAAAGTTATATTTTGCAAATAGAGCGCGAATATAGGCAAAATCAATCAGTGAATAGCGTGGAATCCCCTGTCCCTACGCCAAAGAGTATTTTTTGGTAACTACTCACCCCCTTCGGGTTTAAAGGAACTGAGGCATAGGGGCAGAACCTGCAAAGGTTTGGATAAGAGCCGCGAAGATATTGACACCCTGCTTGTGCAGGGTAGCAAGGTAAGAACGGATAACGCAAAATTTCTCAAGCCCCTCCATCGATCGAAAACAGCCGGAAACCTTTTGCTTGACCTTATTCATCCGCACCGCCTGTTCAGCGATATTGTTAGTAAAAGGAACATTGGGGTCGTAAGCAAACCGCCACACATCATCGGCATACCCGCGCAGCCTTAACAACAAATTGTAAGCCTTGCCCTGCTTGGCTTTGCCGCGTTTTCCAGCTTCTTTTTCAGCCTTAGGATTGACCGCTTCGCCATCGAGCAGCAGCACTTCATACACCAACCGGAAATAAGCCAACCGTTCGACTGGCAACACATTGGCAGCCGAGGCGTTCACTTCGTGGCAGGCGGTGCGCAACAGCGTCATCATATGGCCTGCCCACTCCTGATTCATTTGAGTAGCAACAAAATTCAACTCACGCAAATGATGTTGATTGCACAAACCATGTACCGCCTCGTCAAACAGCCGGTAAGAAGATAGGCCATCATGAATCAAAATGCCGGTAGCTTGCCCCAAAATGCCCAACGCATCAAAAGCTTCTTTGCCGCGTTTGTTGTGTGCGCCCATCCAAGTCAGCATCGCGGTTGCAGCAATGTGTACCCATTTATTTTTGCCGCCGACATTCATCCCGGTTTCATCCGCGTGCAGTACGGGTGCGGTTTTCAGTGCCTTAGCGATGGCATCGACGATGGGCGAGAGCAACCATTGGGCTTCATTTTGCGCATTCAAAACCGCCGCGTCGCTCATCGGCAGGCAAAACATCGTCCCCATCAATTGACCCGTCCGATTAATGGGCAGCATTTCCTGGCAGGTCAAACTGACGGCGGTTGCTTTGGCAACGGGACCGTATTGCACACTGGCTTTGACCTCGGCGGGAAATTGGCCGCGATGCACCTTACCGCATTGACAAACCGTTTCAAATACTTGATGCTCGGTGATGACCGGCTTGACAGGCGGTATGTCGAACACTTGGCGGGTTTCAACTTTAACCTGTGCGCCTGCCAGTGATAAGCCGCAATCGCAGTGGCCGGGCGGGTGATGGGGGATTACTTTGTCAGGATTGGCTACGGGGCTGAGCGTTGTGCCTGGATGACCTTCTTGACCACCTGATTTCTTGGTGCTTGTGTCGCGTATTGAGGTATTTTTATTGGACTTTGACTTGTTGAAACCGTCTTTTGAAGGCGGGAGACTTGAGTTGCTGCTGTTGAGGCCTAGTTTTCCCTGCAATTCTGCAACGGTTTTCTCCAGTTCAATAATCTTTGCAGACAACGCCAGTATAAGCGCGTCTTTATCGTTTTCTGCGACTGGGATTTCTGGGCGTGGCGTGTTCATTGCGTTATTTTAGCTCAAACTTTTTTAACGGGGCTGAGTAGTTACATTTTTTGAGCATAAAAAAACCGTCTACGCTAATAATAACAGTAGACGGTTTTGTTATGAGTAACGCGTGTGTTTAGTTAAAAGTTGTTCCTGGCGTACCTGGTAAGCTAGGCATGGCTTGTTTGGGGAACTCACCCGTTAATGCATTTAAGAATTCGACAATGTCAGCCACTTCTTCTTTGCTTAAATCTTTGTTTAATTGCAATTTAGCCATTAGTGTTACGGCTTTATCTAAAGTTTTAACTGAACCGTTATGGAAATAAGGTGCGGTTAATGCAATGTTGCGCAAGGTAGGTACTTTCCACATGCCTTCATCGGCTGGATTTTTAGTGACTTCTGCTAAGCCTTTATCTTTCTTAAAGTGGAATTGAGCTTCAAAATAGCCGTTTGCAAATAATGGGAATTTTTGGAACGAACCCGATCCATTAAAGGCGGGGCCACTATGACAGCTAGTGCAACCTAACTCAGCCATTTTTTCCATGCCTCTGAGTTGCTGGTCGGTTAAAGCAGATTTATCCCCGTCTACATATTTATCGTAAGCGCTGTTAGGGGTAATCAATGTGCGCTCGTAAGCAGCAATGGCTTTAGTCGCATTGTCTTTTGAAATAGAATCTTTGCCGAATGCTTTTTCAAATGCTTGGTTATAGCCTTCAATGGTTTTTAAGCGTGCGACCACGTCATCCCAGCTTTTCATACCCATTTCAATCGGATTAGTGACAGGGCCTGCGGCTTGTTCTTCGAGGCTAGCAGCTCTACCGTCCCAAAACTGTACTTTATTAAATGCAGCATTCCAGACAGTCGGAGCGCTACGCCCACCCGTTTGGCCGTGAACCCCCATAGAATTAGGGCGGTTATCTTCACCGCCTAGCATCGTATTATGGCATGACGCACAGGCAACAGTGCCTGTCGATGACAAACGTGGGTCATGATAAAGCATTTGTCCTAATGCCACTTTTTCAGCGGTGGTCGGATTGTCTTGCGGTGCTGGAGCTTCAGTAGGTAATGCATCCCATGCTGAAGCGACAGAAATTGAGCCGGTTAAAGCGAGTAGTGTGACCAATAAGCGAGTTTTAAACATGCCATCCTCCAAATAATTATTATCAAATTAGCGATATAAGTCTTTGAGCAAAGCCTTATATCAAGCCGGTAGCAACGACGCATTTTAAAGTATATCTTGACCAAGATACAGTGAATTTCCTAGGCTTATACGCTTAATGCTCGTCAACGGTCAATGCCGTCATAATTTCTTGGGCGATTTGATTTTGCTTATCGGTATCTGTAATCGGTTGGAATTGTTGGTCAGTGACATAAAACATATCTTCAACGCGGCTGCCTATCGTGGTGATTTTGGCGCTGTGTAAGCTAATATTTTGTCGTATAAAAGCTTTACCGATTTTCGATAATAAGCCCGCATGGTCGGTGGTAATTAATTCGATGACCGTGTATTTGTTTAGTGGGTCGATTTGAAATTTAACACTGGTTGGAATAGGAAAGTGTTTAGCTTGTCTGGAAAGCTTGTGTAAATTCTTTTGCCGCTTAACTTTACCTTGTTTTAAGTTCTGACGCAGTGCGATACAAATATGATTTTCTCGGCATAAGTCTAAGATAGGCTCGCCGGATTGCTCTAAGACTTGGAAACTGTTTAGCACATGATTATCGGATGTCGTCATGATTCTTGCGTCTAAGATGGTCAAGCCTAATTGGTCTAAGGTTGCGGTGCATAACGAAAACACCGCCTCTTGATTTTTCATATAAACGAAGATTTCGGCGCTACCACGCTGGGTTTGAGGTCTGACTAAGACGAGCGGGAAGTCTTCGGCATTTGCCGAAGTAATAGCGGTAATATGCCAAACGACTTCGTCTGTGGTATAGCGCAGAAAATAATCGTCGCTGACATATTGCCATAGCTCTTCAAAAACGGGCTTGGCAATTCCGGCTTTTAATAACTCGTCTTCAACTTCTTTTTTATTCTCTAGCAGGCGTTCGGATAACGCGAGTGGGTTTTTTAAGCCTTTACGCAAAGCGCTATGCGTTGCATTGTAAAGCTCGCGCAATAAAGCGTCTTTCCACGAGTTCCATAATTCAGGGTTAGTCGCGCGAATGTCGGCAACAGTGAGTAAATACAAATGGTTTAAATATTCAATACTGCCGACCACTTGGGCAAATTCGTGGATAATATCAGCATCGCCAATATCTTTACGCTGCGCTGTCATAGACATGAGTAAATGATGCCTGACTAGCCAGCTGATTAAACGCGTGTCATGTGCGGATAGATCATGTTGCAAACAAAAATCGCGGGCAATCTCTTCGCCTATCGTAGAGTGGTCGCCATTTCTGCCTTTCGCAATATCATGAAATAGCGCGGCTAAATACAATAACTCAGGTTTAGAGATGAGCAAAAAGATGCTGTTGCAAAAAGGTAATTCGTCACGGTGCGCATCTAGTGAGAAGCGGCGAAGGTTGCGTATGACGAATAAGGTATGCATGTCTACGGTGTAAATATGAAATAAATCATATTGCATACGCGCAACGATATTGGCAAAACTCGGTAAATAAGCCGATAAAATGCCATAGCGATTCATGCGCTTAAGTTGTGTTGTAATGCCATCGGGTTGGCGTAAGATGGTCATAAATAAGTTTGTTACTGTTTTGCTCTGACGAAACTCGGCGTCAATTAAATGTAAGCTTTTACGAATCAAACGTATGGTGGTTGCGCGCAAACCTTTTAATGCAGGCTTTTGCTGAAGAATTAAAAAGACTTCTAACAATGCGGGCGGATAATGGTTAAAAACTTGTTCATCTATGGCTTCTAAGTAGCCACTAATCGCAACAAATTTATCGGATACAGGGATAGGTTGGCAGCCATTTTCGCCACAGACAAAACGCTCGTTAAACAATTGCAATAACATTTCATTAAGACGCTCTAAGCCTTGTACCGTCTTAAAATAAAATTGCATAAATTGTTCAACGTCTTCGTTGTAACAGCCTTCACAAGAAAAACCGAATTGCCTGGCTAGCTCGCGCTGATAGTCGAAAATTAAGCGGTCTTCGCCACGGTGAGTGAGTAAATGCAACGCATAGCGAATGCGCCATAATACATCTCTAGCCGCGATGAGTTCGGCATATTCCGCTTCTGGTAAGAAGCCATATTCAATCAGTTCGCGTAATGTCGATGAGTTGTAATGCCGTTTAAAGACCCACGCGATGACTTGCATATCGCGCAAGCCGCCAGGGCCTTCTTTAATGTTGGGCTCTAAGTTATACGCTGTATCGTGGGCTTTAGCGTAACGCTGTTGTTGCTCCTTCATTTTGGCGGCAAAAAACTGATCGGAGGGCCAGATTTTACTAGGGGCTATCTCATGTTTTAATTGCTCGAATAACGCCTGGTTGCCTGTAATCAAGCGCATTTCTAGCAAGCTAGTCATGATGGTTTGATCCGTAATTGCGACGGCGAGACATTCCTCAATGGTGCGCGCACTTTGACCCGGTTTTAAGCCGACATCCCAAAGAAACGTCAGAAAATCAGCGAGTGCATCTTGATACGCTGATGTGTCGCTAGAGTGTAATAAAACGACAATATCAATATCAGAATAAGGAAATAGCTCACGGCGACCATAGCCACCTACCGCGATTAAGCTGTGTTGAGCAGAGTGTTCGCCTAAAAAGTTATGCCAACAACACGTTAATACATCATCGATAAAATCCGAGCGTTCTTTTAGCAAGCCATAAACAGAGCAATGCGGGTCGAATTTATTTTCTAGTTGTACGAATTTTTGTCGTAGTACTTGCTTGTAGTACGTCAATGAATCTTGTTCGAAAGAGGTCGCAATGTTAGTCATTAGTGCTCTTGTTGTCGT
The DNA here is from genome assembly GCF_000963695.1 of Methylocucumis oryzae. Taxonomy (GTDB): domain Bacteria; phylum Pseudomonadota; class Gammaproteobacteria; order Methylococcales; family Methylomonadaceae; genus Methylovulum; species Methylovulum oryzae. Next base: position 63,548 of record NZ_LAJX01000015.1, on the reverse strand, counting down.
AGGGTCAAAATTTCATAACCAGTTGGTGTGACTAACACCGTGTGTTCCCATTGTGCTGATAAGCTGCGGTCTTTAGTTACGGTCGTCCAGCCATCAGGTAGTACTTTTACATGGCGCTTACCTAGATTAATCATAGGTTCTATGGTAATCGTCATGCCGGCTTCTAAAATAACGCCGCTACCTGGTTTGCCGTAATGCAAGACTTGGGGTTCTTCATGAAATTTCTTGCCTATACCATGACCGCAGAACTCTCTAACGACTGAATAGCGGTTAGATTCGGCATGTTTTTGTATGGCATGGCCAATATCGCCCAAAGTTGCCCCAGGTTTTACTTGTTGAATGCCTAAATACATGGCTTCTTGGGTAATATTGACTAAGCGTTTAGCGTGTTGCGATACGTCGCCTACACAAAACATCATGCTGGTATCGCCGTGATAGTCATCTTTTATCACGGTAATATCGACATTAACAATGTCTCCAGACTTAAGCTTTTTGTCGCTAGGAATACCATGACACACTTGCTGGTTAATTGACGTACAAATTGATTTCGGAAAGCCGTGATAATTTAACGGGGCGGGTATCGCTTGTTGCACGTTGACAATATAGTTATGACAAAGCGTATCTAATTCGTTAGTTGTTACGCCTGGGACAACATAAGGTGTTATCATTTCAAGGACTTCAGCAGCCAATCGGCCTGCAATGCGCATTTTTTCAATTTCGCTGTCGTTTTTAATCGTTATGCTCATGTGTTTAGGTGTGTGCTTAAATCGTATCGTGTTGATAATCATTCACATGAGTTTAACAGAGTTCGGTTTATTGTAAAAAAAAAGCTTATATGATATAAAGCTAAGTTCATTTTTGTATTAATACTCACGCTTAATCGTCACGTTTGGTAGGGTGTCGGCGCCATGAGCGTCCGGTTGCTAAACGGGGTTAGCGGAGGCCCAACCCAAAGTTACTAAGGAGCAATCAATGACAGCAGTATCAATGCGGCAAATGCTGGAAGCTGGCGTCCACTTCGGACACCAAACCCGGTATTGGAATCCCAAAATGGCAAACTACTTGTTTGGGGCGCGTAATAAAATTCATATCATCGACTTGGAAAAGAACCTTGCCGATGTTTAATGACGCGATGAACTATTTGGGACAAATGGCCGCAAATAAAGGCACAATCTTATTTGTGGGCACAAAAAAAAGCCGCTCGTAAAGTAGTTGCCGAAGAAGCCGCGCGTTGCGGTATGCCGTATGTTAATCACAGATGGTTAGGCGGCATGATGACGAACTTCAAAACGATTAGAAAATCGATTAATCGTTTGAAAGAATTAGAAGCAATGAAAGCAGATGGTACGTTATATCAACGCTTTGGTAAAAAAGAAGCGTTAGGCATGGAGCGCGAGTTAGAAAAGTTAGAGCGTAGCTTAGGCGGTATCAAGGACATGAAAACCGTACCAGACGTCATTTTCATTTTAGATGTGGGTTATGAGAAAAATGCGATTAGCGAAGCTAAGAAATTAGGCATTCCTGTCGTAGGCATAGTAGATTCAAACAACTCACCGGAAAAAATCGACTATATTATTCCTGGCAACGATGATTCTATTCGTGCTATTAAACTCTACTGCGAAAGCGCTAGCTCAGCGATATTAGATGCTAAAACGGCTACGCTGGGTTTATCGGCTAAAGTTGACGATTTTGTTGAAGAAGCCGTTAATCCTGACGAACAAGCATAATATAACGCGTCTTTAGACGTAATCTACAGACTAGAAAACTCATAACGCCTCCTCACGGGGGCGTTTTTATAGTGACATCAATACGACGAGGAAATAAGAGAATGAGCAATACTATCACAGCAGACATGGTGAAGACGTTACGCGAACGAACTGGTTCTGGCATGATGGAGTGCAAAAAAGCCTTGGTTGAAGCCAATGGCGATATGGAGTTAGCCGTAGAAAACATGCGTAAAGCAGGACTTGCAAAAGCCGATAAAAAATCTGGCCGTATCGCTGCCGAAGGTTTGATTGGCGTACAAACCAGTGCAGATGGTAAAGCAGTGGCTATCGTCGATGTTAATTGCGAAACAGACTTTGTTGCTAAAGCCGATGATTTTGTTGGCTTTGTTAATAGCATTACTGCTGCATTATTGAATTCAGATGTTGCAACGGAAGAGCAATTTTTAGCCATGCCATTAGAAGATGGTGTAACTGTCGATGAAATGCGTCGCGGTTTAATCGCAAAACTAGGTGAAAATATTACTGTTAGACGTTTCCAAAAATACCAAACGGAAGGCGGTACTGCGAGTTATTTGCACGGTAAAAAAATTGGTGTCATTGTTGAACTTGCTGTTGCTGACGCCGATTTAGGCAAAGACATCGCTATGCATATTGCGGCAAGCAAGCCTGTTTGTGTTTCAGAAGACCAAGTGGCTCAAGAAACGATAGATAAAGAAAGAGAAATCTTTATGGCGCAAGCATCTGAAAGCGGCAAGCCTATGGAAATTATCGAGAAAATGGTACAAGGTCGTATTACTAAGTTCTTGGCAGAGGTGACGTTATTAGGTCAGCCGTTTGTTAAAGATGACAAAATCACTGTTGGTAAATTAGCGGCATCTAAAGGCAATACGGTTATCCGTTTTACTCGTTTTGAAGTCGGCGAGGGGATTGAAAAGAAAGAAGAAAACTTTGCTGAAGAAGTGATGGCACAGGTGCGCGGCAGATAATTGCTTAGCTTTCCGTTTCTTAACTCATCTACACTAAGCCATCACGACTAGAGATTATGACAAAACTGATTTGCCAACGAATTTTATTGAAATTAAGCGGTGAAGCATTAATGAGCGAAACCGGCGGCAGTATTGATGCGACTATCGTTAATAGATTGGCTTCTGAAATCAAAGAGTTATCAGATTTAGGTGTGCAAATCGGCTTAGTGATAGGCGGTGGAAATATTTTGCGCGGTGCTGAGCGAGCTGACACCGGTTTAGACAGGGTGACAGGCGATCAAATGGGAATGCTCGCGACTGTGATTAACGCATTAGCGTTACAAGACGCTATCGAGCATCTAGGTCAGCCCGTTCGCGTCATGTCTGCGCTAAAAATTAATCAAGTCTGTGAAGACTATATTCGCCGTCGTGCGATTAGGCATTTGGAAAAAGGTCGTGTAGTTATTTTTGCTGCTGGCACAGGCAATCCTTTTTTCACTACGGATTCAGCCGCTAGCTTGAGGGCGATAGAAATCAATGCAGAGTTAATGATTAAAGCGACTAAGGTAAAAGGCGTTTATTCTGCTGACCCTGCAAAAGTTAAAGATGCCGTTTTTTATCCGCGCTTAAGTTATGATGAAGCATTGGATCAGCGTTTGAACGTCATGGACACCACTGCGCTCGTTTTATGCAAAGAAAACAACATGCCCATGCGTGTTATGAATATTTTTGAACAAGGAGCTGTGATGCGTTTAATGCAAGGCGAAGACATAGGCTCCTTAATTCAGTGAGGTACAAACACAATGATAAATGATATTCAACAAGATGCCGCGACACGTATGGCTAAAAGCATCGAGGCATTGAAACACGAATTCTCTAAAATCAGAACCGGTAGAGCGCATCCTAGCTTATTAGATCAAGTAAGCGTGTCTTATTACGGTACTGAATCAGCGCTTTCGCAAGTAGCGAATATTGCTGTTGAAGATTCGCGAACTTTATCTATCACGCCTTGGGAAAAAACTATGGTTCAGGCGATAGAAAAAGCTATATTAAAATCGGATTTAGGTTTAAATCCGTCTAATAACGGCACGGTTATTCGCGTTCCTTTACCGGCGTTAACTGAAGAACGCAGACGCAGCTTGGTTAAATTGGTCAAACAAGAGGCAGAAAACGGACGTGTCGCGATACGGAATATAAGGCGAGACGCTAATTCTGAAATTAAAGAGAGCTTAAAAGAAAAGCTTATTTCTGAGGATGAAGCACGCTCAGCTGAAGAAAAAATTCAAAAGCTTACTGACCAATACATTAAAGATGTTGAAAAACTGTTAGAAGCCAAAGAAGCCGATTTATTGTCTTTATGAGCTATCATTAAGGCGCGTGTTATGACTAACGACACTTTAACCAGTAGTGAGTCTCAAATTCCTAAACATATTGCGATTATCATGGATGGCAATGGACGTTGGGCAGAACAACGTTTTTTGCCGCGTGCGTTAGGTCATCAAGCAGGCGTTAAGGCGGTTAGAAAAATTGTCGAGCATTGTGCTAAACAGCAGGTTCAAGTATTAACGTTGTTTGCGTTTAGTAGCGAAAATTGGCGTAGGCCCAAAGAAGAAGTCTCCTTATTAATGGGGTTATTTCTGGCGACGTTACAAAATGAAATCAATATTCTCGACAAAAACAACATACGCTTGCGTTTTATCGGTGATAGAAGCGCTTTTTCCCAGCCATTACAAGATAAAATGACAGAGGGTGAGCGGCAAACTCAGTCCAATACGGCATTAACCATTGTTATTGCTGTTAATTATGGTGGTCATTGGGATATTGCCCAGGCCATGCAAACAATCCTAACTAAAATTCAATCAGGCGAGCTGGTTAATCCTATTATTGATGACCGCCTTATTGCAGCGCATTTATCAACTCACGATTTGCCAGAACCTGACTTGTTTATTCGCACAGGTGGCGAGCAACGCATTAGTAATTTTTTATTATGGCAGCTTGCTTACACCGAATTGTATTTTACGCCAACCTTATGGCCGGATTTTGATGCAAAAGCCTTAGATGATGCGATTACTAGCTTTAAAGGACGTCAGCGTCGATTCGGTCATACGGGCGAGCAAATTAAAAATAACTCCGTTAAATTATAACTACAATCCACTTAACCATGTTGATACAGCGAATTATTACAGGCTCGATTTTAGCCGCCATTATTCTTTTTTCCGCTTTTAAATCGGATGAGTATTTATCAATCGTAATTGGTATATTGACTTTAGCCGGTGCCTGGGAATGGGCTTATTTAGCAGGCATAGAATCACCTATTCGGCGCGCTGCATTTGTTGTATTAACGCTATTACCTATGGTAGGGATACATCTTTGGACCTACTTTTTAGAGTTTATCGCAGTAAGTTTTGATTGGGCAGAAGTGCGTAATTACTCAGGGATTATCGAATGGTTAGTCGTCCCACCTGTGCTGTTTTGGATTGTGATGATGTTTATCATCAGAAGAGCACCTGAAGGCATCTTAAATGTAAAGTTAAAAATAAACCTTAAGCTGGTTACCGGTTGGTTTGTGTTAGTCGCAACCTGGATGTTTTTAATTCGGTTAAGAGCGTTATATGGCGCGGAAATGACTATTTATTACTTGATTTTAGTTTGGATGGCCGATATCGCTGCATACTTTGTAGGTAGACGTTTTGGTAAAACTAAATTATCGCCTGAAATTAGCCCAGGCAAAACAGTTGAAGGCATGTATGGCGCGATAGCATCAGGCGTGATATGCGCTATAGTTTTGAGCCTTATCTATCGCTTTCCTATTATGATTGCATCAGATTTTGTTTTATTATCAGCACTAACCGTGTTAATTTCGATATACGGTGACTTATTCTTTAGTGTTGTTAAGCGCCAACGTGGTGTTAAAGACAGTGGCACTATCTTACCGGGTCATGGGGGTGTCTTAGACAGAATCGACAGCTCTATTGCGGCATCGCCGTTTTTCTACGCAGGCGTGTTATTAATTCATACTGGCATCATCTCATGAAAAGGATTTGCATTCTCGGTGCGACCGGATCTATTGGCGTAAGTACCTTAGATGTTGTTGCCAGGCATAAAGATAAATACCGTGTTGTCGCATTAACAGCTAATAACAATATCGATTTATTACTGCAGCAATGCCAGCAGCATCAACCTGATTACGCCGTTGTTGTTGACGAAGTTAACGCTGAGGCATTTAAAGCCAAAGCACAAGCATCTGGCTTAACTCAGCTTACGGTGTTAACAGGTGCAAAAGCCTTAGCCGAGGTAGCGACTTTAGCTGAAGTCGATTCGGTTATGGCAGCCATTGTGGGTGCTGCAGGTTTGCTGCCTACATTAGCGGCGGCACAAGCGGGCAAAACAGTATTGCTTGCTAATAAAGAAGCCTTAGTCATGTCGGGTCCGATTTTCATGCGTGCGGTCAGTGAATCAGGAGCATTACTATTGCCTATTGATAGTGAGCATAATGCCATTTTCCAATGTATGCCTGCAGGTTATCAGGCTGGTACGACCAGCCAACAAGTACGCCGTATTTTATTAACCGCCTCGGGCGGCCCTTTTCGCACAACGCCATTAGCCGACTTGCCTCATGTAACGCCAGCGCAAGCTGTTGCCCATCCTAACTGGGATATGGGTAAAAAAATATCAGTTGACTCGGCAACAATGATGAATAAAGGCTTAGAAATGATAGAGGCCTGTTTATTATTCAATGTGTTGCCTGAACAAATACAAATCGTTATTCATCCGCAAAGCGTGATTCATTCCATGGTCGATTATGTGGATGGAAGCGTATTAGCACAAATGGGAACGCCTGATATGCGCATTCCAATTGCTCATGCATTGGCTATGCCGGAACGCTTTGCTTCAGGCGCTGATGGTTTAGATTTATTTGCAGTTGCGCGCATGGATTTTGAACGCCCGGATTTTGAGCGCTTCCCTTGTCTACGGCTAGCGTATGAGGCGATACATGCCGGTGGCATCATGCCTGCCGTATTAAATGCGGCTAATGAAATCGCCGTTGCTGCATTTTTACAACATGATATTCGCTTTACTGATATCGCTTATATCATTGAGCACACGATGCAAGCATTCACCGCGCAATCGGCGAATACATTAGAGATGGTGTTAACGGCCGATCAGCAAGCCAGGGATGTCGCCCAACGAATCATCATTCGCTTACATTAATATGGAAACTCTTCACACCTTATTTTACTTTATAATTGCCGTTGGTTTATTAATCGCGATACATGAATTCGGACATTTTTGGGTTGCGCGCAAAACTGGCGTGAAAGTTCTGAGATTCTCCATCGGCTTTGGCAAAATAGTGTGGTCATATCAAAAATCGCCTGAAACAACCGAATATGCGCTATCTGTATTCCCGTTAGGTGGTTATGTAAAAATGGTCGATGAACGAGAAGGTAATGTCGCAGCCGATGATTTGCCTTATGCGTTTAATCGCCAAGCGTTATGGGTTAGGTCGGCTATTGTTGTTGCAGGACCTTTATTTAACTTAGCATTAGCCGTTATGCTGTTTTGGTTAGTGCTGGTGCTGGGCGAAACAGGCTTTAAACCTATTTTAGGCACTATAGAGCCTAACACGATTGCGGCTAGCGCCAATTTCAAAGAAGGCGATGAAATTTTAACGGTAAACGGTAAAACGACGCCGACTTGGACTGAAGCGATGAATGCGGTGATTACGTCAGCGCTCGACGGTCAAACTGAATTAACAATTAAGGTCAAGACGTTAGATGAGCGTGAAGAGCTTAGAGTTGTTAATTTGACCGGTGCAGATAGTCAAAGTCCAGAAGCCCTCTATAAACGTTTAGGCTTTAATCCCTGGGCGCCAAAGCTCAAACCAATAATAGGTGAGTTATTACCAGAGGGTGCGGCGATGGTTGCTGGACTCAAAAAAGGTGATTTGGTATTAACAGTTGATGACGTAGCGATTAATGATTGGATGCAATGGGTTGAAACTGTTAAAAAAGCACCAGGCAAATCGCTTAATGTCAAAATAGAACGTGATGGTGTGCTCATGTCTTTGACGGTTATCCCAAAACCGACGCAAGTCGGCGATACAACCGAAGGTAAGATTGGCGCGATGGTGCTAGTTCCAGAAAATTTGCTTAATTCAGTGCGCGCCGAATATTCATTACCGATGTTAGAAGCCATCCCTGTTGCTTTTGAAACCACGTATTATTATTCTGTGACCACTGTGAAAATGATAGGCAAAATGCTGGTGGGTCGAGCTTCGGTAGAAAATCTTAGCGGCCCTATTAGTATTGCGCAATTAGCAGGCCAAACCGCTAGTTTGGGATTTGTGCCGTTTATTAAGTTTCTAGGTTTAGTCAGTGTTAGCTTGGGCGTATTGAACTTATTACCTATTCCGATGTTAGATGGAGGTCATTTAATGTTTTACGCTATAGAAGGCATTAAAGGTAAACCTGTATCAGAAAAAGTCCAGCTAGCCTTTCAACATGCTGGCTTAGCCGTCTTATTAACCCTTATGGCGTTAGCAATGGTGCTAGACATACAGCGGCTATTTTAACCGCTGAGCATTACAGGCTAGGTTTGAAGTCCCCTTTTGTTCTTATTATTGAGACTGTTATGAAAAACACGATAAAAACCGCGCTAGCTATTTTGAGTCTGTCTCTCTCGGTGGTAAACGCAGATGAAAGTGCTGTTAAACAAGCACTTAGCAAAGCTATGCCAGACTTAAAAGTTGAGTCCATTAAGCCATCGCCAATTGCTGGACTTTATGAATTGTCGGTGGGTTCTAGTGTATTGTATGCTTCAGAAGATGGTAAATACATTCTACAAGGTCGCTTAATCGACGTTGGTACACGTACTGATTTAACTGAGCAGAAATTAGCGGCGGGTAGGCTTGCTGCATTAGATAAGCTTGGCGAAGATAAGATGATTATTTTCAAGCCGAAAATAAAAAAATATACAGTATCTATATTTACAGATATTGATTGTGGTTATTGCCGTAAACTGCATTCAGAAATCGATCAATATCTAGCTCAAGGTATTACGATTCGTTATTTATTCTTCCCAAGAGCCGGCAAAGGCTCAGAATCTTATAACAAAGCCGTATCGGTTTGGTGTGCAAAAGACCGTAATGCTGCGTTAACAGCCGCCAAAAAAGATGAAAAATTAGACGCTAAAACCTGTGACAACCCTGTCGATGAACACATGGACTTAGCTGAAAGTTTTGGCGTCAAAGGCACACCTATGATTGTTACCGAGCAAGGTAATGTTTATCCAGGTTATTTGCCAGCGAGTGAGTTAGTTGAGGCGCTGGAAAGTGAAAAGAAGTAGCCTACACTAGCTGCTCAAAATCTATACGACAATCTAATTTATTTATCTCGCTAGATTGTCGTGTTAAGCAAGAATCATGTGAAAAGTTATCTATATGATTTTCAACTCCCTAGCGTTTGCTATTTTTTTACCAATAGTTTTTGATTTTATACTACTTAAGCGGGTATAAAAAACAAAACTGGGTTTTATTGATTGCTGGCTATGTGTTTTATGGCGCTTGGGATATCCGTTTTTTATATTTAGTTTCACTTTCTACCGTTCTCGATTATTGTACTGGTTTAATGATAGGTCAAGGCAGTATGAGCCTTACGCAAAGGTTAGCGCCTACCTGTCATTTATTGGGATTTTGCTTATTATTTCTGCTACCTAATTGGCAAGACGTTACATGGTCACAAGCGTTTCTCAGTTCTAATAATCTCGCTACACTGCTGACTCCCTCTGATTTTGGTGTAAACGTCTTATTATTGACATGTTGTTTACTCATTACTGCCCACGGCTTGTATCCAATTTTGGCGCAATTGCCAGAACAGAAAAAAAAGGTTATTTTTCCTGCGTTGTAGCCTGTTCGGTCAATTAGGGATGCTTGGAGTATTTAAATATTATAATTTTTTTATTTCAAGCGCAGAAAACTTGGCAAAAAATATCAATATAGATATTAGTTTCTTGCATTTAGATATTATTTTGCCAATCGGTATTTCTTTCTATACATTTCAGACGTTAAGCTATGTTTGTGATGTGTATTGGCGGCGCATGAAGCCTGTCCAGCATTTACAAGATTTTGCTTTATTTGTTTGTTATTTTCCGCCATTAGTTGCGGGTCCAATAGAAAGAGCCTCACATTTAGTCCCTAAAATTCTTGCTAAGCGTACGGTCAATTTCGACCAAATAGCTCACGGTGGTTATTTAATTTTATTTTTATTAGGGCTAGTCAAAAAAATAACCATAGCCGACGGATTAGCGGGAACCGTTGCTAGCATTTACAATTCAACAGGTAGCGTTGGTTGGCTTGATATTGTTGTCAGTACAATTGCGTTTACCCTGCAAATCTATGGCGATTTTTCAGGTTATTCGGATATTGCTAGCGGCGTATCATTATGGTTTGGTATTGAGTTATTGCGTAACTTTAATCAGCCTTATTTTTCGGTAAATCCCTCCGAGTTTTGGCGGCGTTGGCATATTAGCTTATCTAGCTGGTTACGCGACTACCTATATATACCTCTAGGCGGCAACAGAGGAACAGAAATAAGTACACTACGCAACTTAATGTTGACGATGGTTCTAGGCGGCTTATGGCATGGCGCGGCTTGGAATTTTATTTTATGGGGTGGGTATCAAGGGAGCTTATTGGTTATCCATAGGCTATTCACTGGCGGAAAAACCAAAGAGTTTGCTGGTAAACTCTGGGCTCGTTTACCGAGGATGTTGTTTTTTTTGATTTTTGTTTGTTATGGATGCTATTATTCCGCGCCAACTCATTAGAGCAAATTTTTAGATTTTACTAAAATATTGTTTACGGATTTTTCCAATATGCAATTGCATGCAAAACAACCAACATTAGCGGCGTTAGTCGGTGTAGTCATGCTCATGTTCATTGAATTCTTGCAATTTAAAACTCAAAGTGAGTATTTTTATGTTCGCTGTTCTGGATTATTTCTGGGTTTACTCTACGCTGGACTTTTTTACCTTGCTGTTAATGGGTATTTCTAATGGCACATCAGAGCAATTTATCTACTTCCAATTCTGATTTAGCATCAGATGCGATAATACCGAGGCGAAAAATTTTTACCGCGCTGGGGTGGGCTTGTCTTTGGCTATTACTAATAGACGTGACGATAAACATTTTATTTTCCATGCCAGCATTACCAACACTTAGACCAAACGCAATACAACAATATTTTAATTATGGTCGCTCGGTTGAAAGCAAACTCCGTTATATGGTTAGGGATGACAAAGAGTCGACTGCCCCTATAGCATACGCTGGCTGGATTGGCGCTGACCAAGACTCAATCTTACCTATTCAAGCATCTGGTTCGCAAAAAATATTAATTGCTGCTTATGGTCAATCCTTTACTTTTCATCTGTTAGATGCATTACATAAAATTGATCCGCGCTTTGAACTAAATTTACAAGGAGGCCCGGCTGCTCCGCTTGCCCATTCATACGCATTATTTGAAAAAGATTCCACCCATAAACAAGCAAAATTTGTGGTATTAGGTGTTTTAGCCTCATCACTGCCACGAAATGTGTCGCCGACTACGATGACGACATGGTTTGAAGCGGCTACTCCTTATAATTACCCGCGTTATTACTTAGAACAAGGGCAGTTAAAAGTGGTTAAGCCATTTTTTAATTCTTTAGATGAACTACGCAATGGATTAAAAAATTCTGAAATTTGGGAGCAGTACAAGGACTTTTTGCGTGTCAATGATCCCGCCTATCATTCTTATGTTTTTGACACTGACGTTTTTGATTACTCAGCGTTAGGGCGGTTAATTCGTCGCGGCTATAGCCACAAGCATGTGCATGAAGTGAATGCCCGCTACTGGGATGAGCGGGGGTTTAAAAATACGGATGGGCTACTTGATGTTTCAAATGCTCTCATTAAAAATTTTGCACAACAAGTTAGGAAAAAAGGGCAGATACCTTTAGTCCTATTGTTACAAGACCGAGGCTATGAAGATCATTTAGTCAAGGCCTTTCAAGAAACATTAACAGCACATAATATTCCTTACTTTAGTTCCCATGATATAGCGCCCTCTTCAGATTTAAGTAATTTCATTTCTGATGGGCATTTTAAACCTGAAATTGACATCAAATTAGCCACCGCGCTAAATAAGTTACTGCTGCAATATTTAGCCAACTAGCGTATCTAAGATGCAGATTCAGGTTTGAATGAATTTGCGTGGTTAGAGTGATAAAAAAATGACCAGCTTTCCTAGTATACTGGGTAGGTAGTTATATTAATTAATCCTAAAATCTGAGAAAAACACATCGTTAAAGCCTTCGCTAGAGCCATATTTCTCTAAAATTTCTTTTACAATTTCAAAAGTTTCTTTGCGTAAAGCCTCGCGTTGTTCAGCCGTTGCTAGCGACTCGGCAGTTCTGCCGCTATAGTTCATAATTAATGCATTTTTAATAGCGGACATGTTTTTTTTAACCGCCTCGGTGGCTTCTCCTTCAACCATAAGCTGCGGACTAACGGCCATTAGCTGCTTGGGGTTTGCTAAATTAACAATCAGCTTAGGTCCCACTTCAATATATTGAGCGCCACCTTCGCCACCGCCTTCATTGGCATAAGCTAAGTTTGTACTGATTAGCCATAGAATAAAAAGCAATAACCTCATAATAACCTCTTCTAGTTTTTATCTTAATAAACACTGTTTAAGCCTACGTCAGGCATTGGTAAACCGGCATCAGGCGTCACTGTTTCTTAGTATATGCTTTTTTAAAAAAACTGCGATATGTGTCAGTAGGCTCTGGACTGGTTGTTATAAGCCTCAAGCAGCGAATGCAACAATACTGTCAATTACAAAATAGTTGTCGATTACTATCTTGGCATTATTCCTGCTCTTAGCTAAGTAAACCGTTTCGAGAATTTGTCATGAGCGAAATTAATGTTAATACCATGCTAGCGCAAATGCGAGCGATGTCGCTAGCGGCGGGCAGTGCCAAGCCAGCGCCAGATACGGCTATTAACACCGACTTTGGTGCGTTATTAAAACAGTCGATTGATAACGTCAATAATTTGCAACAAAATGCCGGAAAATTGACGGAAGCATTTGAAATCGGCGCGCCGAATGTTACATTAGCAGAAGTCATGGTCGCCTCGCAAAAAGCCGGTGTATCGTTTCAAGCCATGCTACAAGTAAGAAACAAACTCGTCGAAGCGTATCAAGATGTTATGAATATGCCGTTATAGCCTTAACGTAGATCATTTCTAGTCCCTAAAGAATATGAGCGAACAACCTCCAGGCAATTCCATCATCCCTAATATCAGCAATGCGGTTGCTAATAACCCTATTGTTGCTGATGCTCAACAGGTGCTAGCCACTGAAACTGAAACGCATCCTGCGTTAAAAAAATTATCGAACTTAACATTAGCCCGGCAATTAGGTTTAATGCTGGTATTAGCGATTAGTGTTGCGATGGGGGTGGCCGTCGTCTTATGGTCGCAAGCACCGAGCTATGATCGTTTGTACGTTGATGTTAGCGACGAGGATATGGCTGATATTTTGGATTATCTTAATAGCCAAAATATTAAATACAAAATTGAACCTGGTTCTGGCGCTATTATGGTGCTTAGCGGTAAAGCTAGTGAAATCAAGCTTAAATTAGCGGGCCAAGGCTTACCGCGCAGCAAACCTATTCCAGGTTATGACTTACTCGATAAAGAACAAAATATTGGTACGAGCAAAAAGTGCCGAAATGATGCGTTTCCAGCGCGCGTTAGAAGGTGAAATCGCGCAAACCATTATGAGCATACAAAGCGTTAAATCCGCTAAAGTATTGCTAGCGATACCTGTGCAATCAGTTTTTATCAGAGAGCGCAAAAAGCCAAGCGCTTCGGTGATTTTGCAGTTATATAAGGGTAGAAGTTTAGAAAAAGAACAAATAGAATCCATTATTCATTTAGTGGCCTCTAGTGTGCCACAGCTAGAAGCTGAACAAGTGACAGTGGTTGATCAAATGGGACGGTTATTAAACGCAAAAGATAATGCTATCGGTTATTTAACGGCTAAGCAATTCGATTATAAGCGCGACATGGAAGAGCATTTAATGGAGCGTATTGGCAACATTTTAATGCCCTTAGTCGGTAGAGAAGGCGTGCGTAGTCAATTATCGGCAGATGTCGATTTTTCCGAAACCGACTCAACGCAAGAAAAATTTCGACCCTAAAAACGACGGCTTTACGCAGTGAGCAAGCGGCGGAAGAATACAGTACGTTACCGGGCGTGCAAGGCGTGCCTGGCGCGTTATCGAATCAACCGACGCCAGCAGGGACTGCGCCAGAAACGGTGACTAATGCTGAAAATCAAAAAAATAATTTACCTAGCTCATCATCTAAGAGCGCGACTAAGAATTTTGAAGTAGACAAGCGTATCACGCATACCCGAGTGTCTACTGGTCAATTACGCCGATTGACCGTTGCTGTTGTCGTCGATGATAAAAAGACTATTGATGCGGAAGGCAAAATTAAATCTCAGGCGTATAACCAAGAGGAATTAGATAGGTTTACGGATTTAGTTAAGCAAGCAGTAGGTTTTAACGCTGAACGTGGTGACCAAGTGACGGTAACTAATGTTGCGTTTAAACCGGATGAGCCAGAAGTCATCCCTGAGCTACCTATATGGAAACAAGCCTGGTTTATTGATTTATTAAAACAAATTGCTGCCGCGATAGCCGTGTTATTCCTAATCTTTGGCGTCTTACGTCCCGCTATGCGAAGATTAGCAGGTCGTTCAGAGGCAGAAATTAAACAAGAACTCGAAGCAAAATTATTGGCCCAGAAGGAGGCAGAGCTTATGGCAGCAAAAGAAAAAGAAAGGCAATTAGCAGAACAGCAAGCCGCAGAGCAGCAAGCATTAGCGGCCGCTCAAGCTCATGCAGAGGCACAAGCACAGGCAAATGTTCCAGAAGCCACACCTAGTGAAGACGGCAAACTTGAGGCGAACCAGGAAGCGATTGATTTATTATTACTCGAAACGCCGCCTACTTATGAAACCCGTTTGGAATATGTTAAACAATTGGTTGATAATGATTCCAAGCTTGTCTCAGAAGTTATTAAAACATGGATTAAATAAATGGCCGTCAAAGAATTAAACCAAACCGAACAAGCTGCGGTTCTTATGCTGGCTATAGGCATGGATAGGGCTGCGCAAATCTTTAAGCACATGAATCGGCGCGAGGTGCAGATTCTTGGTACGACGATGGCCAATATCGAGGAAATTACCCCCGAAATGGTCGATCAAGTCGTTGAGGATATTATCATTGCGGTTAAAAGCCGTACCTCATTAGGTATGGATACCGACTCCTATATTCGCACTGTGTTGATTAGCGCATTAGGTCCTGATAAAGCCAATAGTATTCTCGATAGAATCTTACAAGGTGGTAGTACACGCGGTATAGAGCAGTTAAAGTGGATGGACTCGCGCGCGATAGCTGACATGATTCGCCTAGAGCACCCGCAAATTATGGCAACGATTTTATCATTAATGGATAGCGATCAAGCGGCCGAAGTGATTATGTTTTTACCCGACAATATGCGCTCGGATTTAATTATGCGTATCGCGACCATGAAAGGTGTACAGCCTAGCGCGTTACGTGAATTAGACGAAATTATGGAAAAACAATTGACGGGTAGTGAAAATGTCAAGGCAACAACGCTTGGTGGTATTGATGCGGCTGCGAACATTTTGAATTACATGGAAGGCTCATCTAGTGACTTAGTTATGAGTGAAATCTCCGAGTTGCGTGCTGAATTAGCGCAAGAAATCCAAGATAAAATGTTTGTATTTGAAGATATAGCCACAATGAGCGCTACCGACATGCAAGGCTTGCTGCGCGAAATTGCGACCGGACAATTACTGTTGGCATTAAGAGGCGCTAGCCAAGATTTAAAAGAAAAAGTCTTTAACAATATGTCACGCCGAGCCGCTGAAATCTTGCGCGATGATTTAGAAGCGTCACCGCCTGCTAGAGTAAGTGATGTTGAAGCGGCGCAAAAAGAAATTCTTAGTGTGGTCAGGCGTATGGTTGACTCGGGCGAAATCAAACTAGGCGGTGGCGATGGTGGCCGCGATGCCTATATCTAACAGCAACTCAGGTTTTACCGCATCTGAGCTTGCGGCATTAAATTTATGGCGCTTACCAGATTTTTTTGCCGAAGAAGAGGAGCTTGCCGTTGACTCAAGTAGTGAAGAGCAGAACCTTGCGGAGCAATCTACAGAGGCTGCGCAAGAATCGATTGCTTTGCCGACGGTTGAAGATGTCGAGACCATGCAGAAACAAGCTTATGATGAAGCTTATCTGCAAGGTTTAGCAGAAGGGAATAAGTTAGGTCTAACCCAAGGTTATGATGAAGGATTTCAACAAGGCTTGGCGCAGGGATTAAATCAAGGCTTAGAGCAAGGATTAGCCCAAGGTCTGGAGCAAGGATTAGCTGAAGGACGCCAACAAGGCTATGACGAAGGTCTGCAAAAAGGTTACGACGAAAACGTAGCAAAACTGACTGAGCAAACCACACGGATGATTGGTTTAATGGAGACCTTAAGCGAGCCTTTTAAAGCGCTAGATGAAGAGGTCGAGAAAGAACTCATTGAATTGGCTATTGCTATGGCTAGCCAAATTATACGCAGAGAGATTAAATTAAATCCCGGTGAAGTGGTTGCCGCAGTCAGGGCCGCTATTAAGGTGTTGCCTTTATCTTCGCAAAAAATCAACTTACACCTACACCCTGAAGATGCTGAGTTAGTGCGCAATTTGCTTGCCTTAGATGATATGGTGACTTCGTGGAGTATTGTTGAAGACCCACTGATTAGTCGAGGCGGTTGCATAGTTAAAACAGACGTATCTTATGTTAATGCCACTGTAGAGCATCGTTTAGCAGCCGTTATTGCTAACATGCTAGGCAGCGAACGAG
Source organism: Methylocucumis oryzae (assembly GCF_000963695.1). Lineage (GTDB taxonomy): Bacteria > Pseudomonadota > Gammaproteobacteria > Methylococcales > Methylomonadaceae > Methylovulum > Methylovulum oryzae. The sequence goes on along the minus strand of NZ_LAJX01000015.1, from coordinate 46,872 downwards.
AAGAAGACTAGCAAGTTATTCGGAGGTCTAATCCCGTTTGCCGCGCCGAGCACCGCAGGTTTTGCTGGGATTAGCCCGTTAGGGGCACGGGCATGGATGCCGTGCGTCGGCAGGCGGGCAGGACGCCCGCTCTGCCGACCTCCCAGCAAAACCAAGGCGCGCAGGATAAAGCGGCAACGGGTCGCCTTTTCTTTGGCTACTTTCTTTTTGGCGACGCAAAAGAAAGTAGCTCGCCTGCCGGTGCGAGAACCGGCTTAACATAAAACTTCGCGATAGCGACTCACTAGATTTTACAAAGCTAGTTTTAACGGCCATTTCTCAATATAGCCACATTAAAGAGCACCGCCCATTTAGCCAAAAAACAAATAGCAAATAACAATACTGGCAATAACACCAGAAAAATCCGCCATTATCCCACAACTCAGCGCATGACGGATATGCTTAATCCCCACTGCACCAAAATAAACGGTTAATACATAAAAGGTGGTTTCTGTGCTGCCTTGAATCACGCAGACTAAGCGCCCTGCTAACGAATCTGCGCCAAACGTTTTCATCGTATCTATCATCATCGCTCTTGCCCCGCTACCGCTAAACGGTTTAATCAACGCGGTAGGCATGGCATCGATAAATTGAGTATCAATGCCAGCATACTTAACCAGGTATCTTAAACCATCAGTCATAAAGTCTAGCGCGCCACTGGCACGAAATACGCCAACGGCCGTTAACATGGCGACTAAATAAGGGAAAATCTGTATCACAGTGTGCCAACCTTGTTTAGCGCCTTCAATAAACGCCTCATAGGCATTAATTTTTTTTATACGCCGCAACGAGTAAAAACCCCGTAATAATCGTTAGCAACAATAAATTACTGATAAACGCCGATGTGTCTGCCAACTGGCCATGTGGCAACTTGATGAAATATGCCATTAAGCCGCCTAGCAGGCTTAGCAAACCAAAACCATAAGCCATCACTACGGCATCTAACAGTTTGATTTTTTGCACCCAAGCGACCGCCAAAAGTCCCACCAGTGTAGACACACTGGTCGCTAATAAAATCGGGATAAAGACATCCGCAGGGCTAACCGCGCCGAGTTGCGCACGGTAGGCTAATATTGTTGTCGGTAACAGCGTAACACTAGAGGTGTTAATGACTAAAAATAGAATTTGCGCGTTGCTCGCCGTATCAGGTGTTGGATTTAACGTTTGCAATTCTTGCATGGCTTTAATGCCTAAGGGCGTTGCTGCATTATCTAAGCCTAAGATATTGGCTGAAATATTCATCACCATCGCGCCTAAAGCAGGATGGTTAGCTGGCACATCGGGCATTAAGCGGCTAAACAACGGCATTAACCCGCGCGTAATCAGTTGAATACAACCGCTTTGTTCGGCTATCTTCATAATCCCCAGCCAAAACGCTAACGTACCGGCTAGTCCTAAGCTAATCTCAAACGCCGCCTTAGACTGGTTAAATAGCGCCGCCACTAAATCGGCGAACAGCGTTTTGTTGACCTAATACTAAGCTCTTTGCCAGCGCCACAACAAACGCAATAATAAACAGCCCTACCCAAATAATATTTAGCACAATGACAGTTGGTGTATTAAAAGTTGGTTACCCACTTAAGTCGGGACAGGGCGTTTAGGGTGCAGGTGTCGGCAGCAGGGATGCTGCCGCCAAGCCTACAGGGATGTATTTACGGCGTCCTGCACCCTGATAACGCCAGGGATGGCGTGTAGTAGGGCAACGCAGGAGCAGTTGCCGAATGACCTATCCCGACTTAAGTTTGGTAGCCTAAAAAATTTGTTAAAGCGTGAAGCTTGCCACTCTATCAGTTAAATGGCTAGTCTGTTGCTGTAAGGCGTCAACAGAAAACTTAGCGCGTTTAACTAAGGCTGCGTTTTGTTGCGTCACATCGTCCATTTGATTAATCGCTGAATGAATTTGCCGAATACCGGTAGCTTGTTCGCCAGAGGCCGCACTGATTTGCGCCATAATCGCATTGACATCACGTATCGATGACAAAATGTCTTGCATAGTAGAACCTGCTTCGTTAACTAAACGTGTCCCGGCTTGCACTTTATCGACCGAATCATTGATTAATGCTTTCACTTCAGCGGCTGCTTCAGCCGCGCGTTGCGCAAGATTGCGCACTTCGACTGCAACAACAGCAAACCCGCGACCTTGCTCACCGGCACGCGCAGCTTCTACAGCCGCATTCAGCGCTAAGATATTGGTTTGAAATGCAATACTATCTATAACGCTAATAATATTACCAATTTTTCCTGACGCTTCGTTAATACCTCGCATAGTCAGCACCACATCATCGACGACTTGCACGCCTTTATTAGCAACTGTTGTTGCAGCGACTGCTAACTGACTGGCTTGACGCGCATTATCAGCATTAGCTTGTACTGTGGTCATAATTTCAGTCATGCTAGCCGCCGTACTTTCTAAATGACTGGTTTGTTTATCAGTACGTCTGGATAAATCGTCATTATCCTTAGCAATTTGGCCAACTGCATCATCTATCGTGTCGGCAGCAGCTTTAATTTCACTGACTAATTGTCTTAAATTAGTAATGGTGTTATTGATACTGTCTTTAGCCTGACCAAATAAACCGGGATAATCTTTAGTGATTGAACGGGTTAAATCGCCTTGAGCTAACGCCTTAGCCACATGCACAATATCGTTAAAACCCACGTCACAGGTGTCAATCAGTTGGTTTAAATCCGTCAAAATGCTATTAAATAAAAATTGAAACCGCTCAGCCGCACTGCGTTTGGAAAAATCACCTTTTGCTCCGGCAGCTACCACTGTCTTTATCTCATGATTAATCTCTAAAAACGTTTGCTTAGAATGATGCATGATTTCAGTAATCGTGTAGGTTTCACCCGGCAATATGTCCATATCTTCAGAAAAATCACCTTTCGCATAATCATTGACTAATTTTATTAAACGCCTATTAATAGCAATTCTGGATTGTATAAGTTCATCGACTTGCTCAGCCATAGTCCGGTAAATCCCCTGAAAGCCTTTAATCGCTAGCCGCTCTTTAACTTGACCTTGCGCATGAAGTGCTGTTAATGCCTCTAAACTCTCGACAAACAGCTTAATCGACGCTTGCATAGTATTCATTGCCATTAATGCCGTACCTATTTCATCGTGACTCTGTACATCAATTTTTGAGCTTAAATCACCTTCGGTAATCGCGGCAGCAATCTCTTGAATGCCCGATAACGACCTTAACACACCACGAATAACTAACACCACGAATAGTAATGTCAGCGTTAAGCTGGCTAAGAAAATAACCAGCAACAGCATTTGATACTGTTGCCGACTAGCTCGTGCTAAGCCATCATCTTGTTGATTACGTTCACTCGCAAGCTTAACCACCTCATCAATGGCCGCACGATGCTGTTGATAAGCGGCTTCTACCTTAGCTAACCCCGCCAACATTTGTTCGGTTTGTTGCGCTTTAAGTGCTGGTAAAAAGATTTGCTCGGCAGCTTGATAAAAACGTTGTGGCATACTGATAAGAGCGCTGTACCAATGCAGTGCGTAGCTCACCGCTGAGCTCTTGTTGCAGCCAATACTGATGCCTTGCCTCATAATCTGCTTTTAATACATTAAACCTATCGAGTAAAACTTGACGCTCTTGCTGATTTTGGCTTTGGCTTAATTGCAGAACCACTAAATAGGATTCAATAATGTATTCAGGTGGCGGTAATACATCAGCAATTAAGTCTTTGCCTTGAATAATACGCTGATAAATAGGGCTATTTAAATTAACCGTGTTCATCGCCTCAAAAGCCACTAACCCAAACAGCGAAAATCCCAGTATTAATTGACCAACAATGAGCGCAAAGCGTGTTTTAATGCTTAAACACCGGAAGAATATTTTTAACATAAGAGGATGAATAAAGTTTTTGCCTAAAAACTGGACGCAACTCCAGAGCTGAAATGATAAGACGCCATTGTCATCCGTTATCTCGCCGTTGAGCTAACGGCTATTAACAGCAATTAACACGCCAGTTAACAAAAAACACCGAGTATTTAATCCAGCACTCATAAAGTAGGACCAGTAAACGTGAATACACGCACCAAATCAAAGCAATGACCAACCAAAATAGCGCATTAATTTTTGCTTAGCTTTTTCGTACGCTAATGAGAAAATGCGCGGCTGTTTTTGTTGGCGCCGACGCATCATGATGACTCATTCTTCTACCCACGAATCAAATTCTCAATTACCGGCTTTAATGTTAGCGGCTTTAGGCATTGTCTATGGCGATGTCGGCACGAGTCCGTTATACACCATGAAAGAAATTTTTCATGGCCCTCATGCTATAGCGGCGACACCCGAAAATGTGCTAGGCATTTTGTCGTTGATTTTTTGGAATTTAATTCTGGTTATCTCGGTTAAATATGTACTGTTTGTGATGCGCGCGAATAATAACGGTGAAGGTGGCATTATGGCGTTAATGGCATTAGCACTACGCCACCGAAACCAAGCCAAGCAGCGGCAATTATTAATAGCTTTAGGCTTATTTGGCACTGCGTTATTTTATGGCGATGGTATTATTACGCCCGCTATTTCAGTACTCAGCGCCGTTGAAGGCTTGCAAGTGGCAGCGCCCTCGCTACACATGTATGTGCAACCCATTACGATTACGGTATTAGTTGCATTGTTTTTAATTCAAAGCCGTGGCACTGCAAAAGTAGGGGCGTTTTTTGGGCCTATCATGCTGACATGGTTCGTCTTATTGGGCTTTTTAGGTGGTTTAAGTATTGCCGAAACGCCTATGGTGTTAGAAGCGTTAAACCCCTTACATGGCCTTAAGTTTTTCATTACGCATCAATGGCACGCCTTTATTGCGCTAGGTGCCGTAGTTTTAGCACTCACCGGCGCGGAAGCGTTATATGCTGATATGGGACATTTTGGTAAAAAACCAGTGGAAATCGCATGGTTTTTATTAGTATTACCGGCGCTTGTCTTAAACTATTTTGGTCAAGGTGCGTTAATCATGCGCGATAGCCATGCAGTGCTAAACCCGTTTTACCTCTTAGTACCCGAAAGCGCAATCTACCCGATGATTGGCCTAGCAACGTGCGCAACCGTTATTGCTTCACAAGCCGTCATTTCTGGCGCATTTTCCATCACTAGCCAAGCCATGCAAATGGACTATATCCCTCGTATGCGCCGTGTATACACATCTAGCGAAACCAAGGGGCAAATTTATGTGCCGACAATGAATCATATTTTATTGGTTTTAGTGATTTTAACCGTGCTGGGCTTTGGTTCGTCTAGTCAACTGGCTGCCGCTTATGGGATTGCGGTAACGGGTACAATGATGATAACCACTTGTTTAACATTAATTGTCGCTTTAGATAGTTGGCAATGGCGCCCTCACTATGCCTATTTAACGGTTGCGTTATTTTTACTGGTCGATAGTGCGTTTTTGGGCGCTAATTTTTTAAAAATTCCTCAAGGTGGCTGGTTTCCGTTATTGCTAGGTTGCTTATTATTTTTGCTAATGCACACATGGCGCCGAGGCCGCGAAGTGTTAACGTATCATTTACAAGAGGCCGCCATATCGTTAACAGGCTTCATAAGCCGACTTAAACTCAAGCCGCCACTCGCGCGTGTACCAGGCACAGCGGTTTATATGAATTCACGCAGCTTAAGTATGCCTCATGCTTTGCAAATTAATTACACCCATAACCAAGTGCTGCATGAACGTATTGTCATTTTGACGATTACTACCGAAGACATCCCTTTCATAGCAGATAACCAACGCTTAAACATAGACCAACTAGCCCAAGGGTTTTTCCGCGTAACGGCTAAACATGGTTTTTATGAAACGCCTAATGTCCCAAAAATATTGGAATTATGTAGTTCTAAAGGGTTAAACGTAAACCCTGCATTAGCGACATTTTTTATTAGCCGAGAAACCTTGATTCCATCTGACGAGCCGGATTTAAATCCCTGGCAAGAAAAGATTTTTATTACTATGTTTAGAAATGCGTCATCCCCTATTCAGTTCTTTAAAATACCTGCCGCACGTGTGGTTGAATTAGGTGTACAATTTGAAATTTAAGCTTGCCATTATTAGTTAAAGGCTGTCATGAGAATTTTGATTTTAGGCGCGGGCAGTACAGGTTCTTCCGTAGCCGAAGCACTGGCCGGTGAAGCCAATGAAATTACCATATTAGACACGGATAAGGTAAAACTAGAGGCATTAAAAACTCGGCTAAAAATTAACACTATCGTAGGTAATGCTTCTTACCCCAAAGTCTTAGAACAAGCTGATGTTCACAATACGGACTTAGTCATTGCCGTTACCAATCGCGATGAAACCAATATTTTAGCCTGTACGATTATCAGTAAACTCTACAGTCGGCCTAAAACCATCGCTCGCATTCGTGCCATTGATTACTTAAAAAACCCTAAGCTATTTGGCCAAGACGGCATACCAATTGATATTGTGATTAGCCCGGAACAAAAACGTTATGGAGTCGATACGCAATTTAATCGAACTCCCTGGCGTTTTGCATATTTCGGATTTCGCCGGTGGTTTAGTACGGTTATTTTCAGTGAAAGTCGTTGACAATAGCTTTCTAACTGGCAAAAAAATTAAAACCTTAAAAAACCGCTTAACGGAAGGGCGCATACGCATTGTTGCCATTTTTCGTAATAGCAGCCCTTTAGCGGTTAGCGGCGAAGCCATGTTATTGCCCGGCGACGAAGTGTTTTTCTTTGCCCCTAAACTGGAAGTCAGACGGCTGTTAAAAGATATTGGTTGCTTAGAAAAACCACTTAAACGCATTCTTATCGCGGGTGGCGGCCATATTGGTAAGCGTTTGGCGTTAGCCTTAGAGAAAGACCATTATGTTAAAATCATCGAACAAGACCCGAAGCGAGTGAAAAAAATCGCTAACGAGTTAAGCAATACCATTGTTTTACAAGGTGATTGTGGCGATGAAACCTTGCTCGTTGAAGAGTCGATAGATAAAGTCGATTTGTATTGCGCTATTACTGATAACGATGGGGTTAATATTATTTCCGCATCTTTAGCCAAATCTCACGGTGCGCGCAAAGCCATTTGTATCTTAAACCATTTGTATTACAACAAATTACTACCTGGTACTGGCATTGATTTAGCGGTACTACCGAATGTTGAAACTTTAGGCAGTATTTTAAAACATGTCAGACAATGTGATGTTGCTCAAGTTAGTTTGCTGCGTAATGGCACGGCAGAAGCCATAGAAGCAGTTGCTCATCAAGGCAATGGCGAGTTGTCCGTTGTTGGCCGCACTGTTGATACCGTTAAGTTACCTGATGGCGTTGTATTAGGCGCGCTCATCCGCAACAATGAAGCCATTGCTATTCATCACGATACGGTATTTGAAGACGGCGACCATGTGGTCATGTTTACGTTAGAAAAAAAACTCGTCGCCAATATTGAAGAACATTTCCGTTCACTCGCTGCATAATCAGGTTTGCCTTATATCTTAACCATGAATCCACACTGGAAAAACTTTTTAGCTACACAAAGCCTTGCTACTGATAACTTAGCCCTGGGCATTTTCCCATTAACAGAGTTATCGGTGTTGACCGTATCAGGTGCCGATGCGACCAGTTTTTTGCAAGGCCAAGTGACGTTAAATGTCACTCAACTCAACGAACAACAAGCCGGTCTTGGCGCGATATGCACACCGAATGGCCGGGTATCTGCGATTTTTTTACTGATAAAACACCAAGACACTTGGTTAATGATAGTGCCTAGCGAGCAAAAAGAGAGCATAAAAACGCGCTTAAGTCGTTTTATTTTGCGTGCCAAGGTTTCGATTAACGATGATGATAACTATTGCTTAATAGGCTTAAACCCCAATCTAGTTGCTCAAACAAGTAACTACCAGGTCACCGAAGTGGCCCCACTCACGGTCACTTGGTTTAACCGAACTATCATCGTTGCAACCCTGGAACGAGCGCAAAGCATTTGGCAAGCGTCAGTACAAAAAGGCTATATACCCACGTCTTACTCGGTATGGCACTATTTAGACATCACCGATGGTGTTCCCTGGTTAAACGCTGACACAGCAGAAACGTATATTCCGCAGATGTTGAATTTAGGGTTGTTAGGCGCACTTAGCTTTGACAAGGGCTGTTATACCGGTCAAGAAATTATTGCCCGAACCCATTATTTGGGTAAAGCTAAACGTCGCCTCGTACTCGCTGAAATCAACAGCCCTCAACCACCTGAAGTTAACACGGCTGTGCTTGATGAACTAAGTGTTTCATCATCAGAAACAGGAGAAAACAGTGCCGGTAAAGTTTTATCGGCTTGTAGTCTAGGCTCGTCTTGCCGACTGTTAATTGTATTAGCGTATTCAGACAGCGGGGAACATCGTCTAACATTACCCGATCACGCGCCTATTACCTTGTTAGAGTGTAATTATTCGCGATAGCAAACCGCCATCGGTGTACACAAAAATGGCGGATTGCCTATCGGCAAATCCGCCCTACCGACACAGAAACTTATGAGGTTACGATGACCCATCCTGACATAGTCAATTTTCGCCGTTTGGGCACCATTACCATTGCTGCTGTTTATTTTCTCATCTTAGTCGGCGGCATTGTGAGAGCATCGGGCGCCGGCATGGGCTGTCCGGACTGGCCGACTTGCTTTGGCAAATGGATTCCACCTACCAATGAAAGTCAATTACCGGTCAATTATCATCAAATATATGCCCAGTTAGGCTATGAAAACACAGCGTTCAATCCCGTTAAAACCTGGACTGAATACACGAATCGACTCATTGGCATGACAATAGGCCTATTAATTCTTACTACCGCATGGACTTCGCGAGTATTTTTAAAAACAGACAAAATGATTTGTTATTTAGCAATAAGTTGTCTGCTGCTGGTCGGTTTTCAAGGCTGGCTAGGCTCAACGGTTGTCGCTAGCAACTTAAAACCGGTTATGATTACTTTGCACATGCTAATGGCCTTAGCGATTGTCGCGTTATTAATTTACACCATTGCCCGTTCGCAACAACACAGTCTTGCCTCACTTCAGACACAGGGTTTGCCAAATAAAATCAAAACGGTTGTTATTGTCGCAATGCTGATGACCCTGATACAAATCGGTATGGGTACACAAGTAAGAGAAGCTGTGGATTTTATTGCCCACGAGCATGGCTATATCGATAGAAAATACTGGCGTGATGATTTTCCAATTATTTTCTATGTGCATCGCTCGTTTTCATCGTTGATATTATTCACCAATGCTTGGTTGGCTTGGCGCTTATTTAAGGCACTACCACGCACGCAGCTATTGGTTAAAACAGGATTAAGCTTAGCAGGACTAGTCGCCGCAGCCATCATCGCCGGCATTAGCTTAGACCGTTTAGGTATGCCACCGGTATCGCAACCGATTCACTTATTGCTCGCCAATTTAATTTTTGGCACTCAGTTTTTTCTATTTATCTGCTTAAACTACGCAGGCGCAGGCACAGCTAGCAAAGCTTAAACCGGGACAACTAAAATGAAAGCTACGTCATCTCGGCATGGATTGCCGAGTTCAAGGACACAGAGATGTGCTTAAAACCTTACCAACCATGGTGTCTGGATTCCAGCAATCCCTGCCGGAATGACAGTTTAGCGCTACGGGCTAAAATTAAAAATGTCCCAGCTTAAGTGGATAGCCCAAACAAATGTTGTAACTGAAGTGACTTAGTGATAAAAACTAGTCAACTAACTTCACGCCCGTCTAACCGATACGAGATTTTATCGTGGAACCAACATTTAGCTCTTTTCGTATTCTTACTGGCTTACACCGAGGTTATACCACGAGTGTGCGCAAAACCTATTTCCAAGGTGAATGTATTTTTAAAGAAGGTGAGCCTGGCGATAACGCCTACATTATAGTCAAAGGCGAAGTTGAATTATTCGTACTCATCAATGGCGAAACCAAACTTATTAGCCGTTTAAGCCAAGGTTCCATTTTCGGTGAAATGGCATTAATTGATGACGGACTACGTTCAGCAACAGCAGTCGCCAGTAGTATACTAGAAGTCATTATCATTACTCGCAAGCACTTCGACGAGAAAGTCAGTTGTATTGACCCGTTTGTTAATACCTTATTAAAAGTAATTTTAAAAACGTTACCGTGAAATGCGTGAACGTTTAGAACATGCCGTCACCACACCGAATAGCGAAGAATTTTTAATCGCATCCGAATCCTCTCAATCACTGCAGCAAGCAACTTATTTAACCGCTTGCCAAGTAGAAGCTGAGGACGAGTTAAAACATGCGTTAGCTGAAAATCAATTTGAACTGTTTTATCAGCCGATAGTTGACTTAGTTCAATGCCGCATCATTGGCGCTGAAGCTTTGATTCGTTGGCGACATCCTGAACGCGGCTTAATCCCCCCGCTGGAATTCATTCCCATCGCGGAACAATCGGATATTATTATCGCATTAGGCTTATGGCTCATTGAAGACGCTTGCCGTTCTTATAAGATGTTCCAAAAAGTCCTACCCGACCAGTTAAACTTTATTAGCATTAACTTATCAAGCCGCCAATTTGCTCCTCCCGATTTAGCCGAGAACATCAAATTCATTTTTGAAAGAAGTCGAATCAACGGCGAGCATATTAAATTTGAAATCACTGAATCCATCTTAATGGCAGATCCCATTAATACGATTAATACGTTAAATGAAATAAAAAAACTTGGCGCAAGCATTGCGATAGACGATTTTGGTACGGGTTATTCCAGCTTTAGCTACTTACATCGCTTCCCGATTGATACCTTAAAAATCGACAAATCGTTTATCTCAACCATGCTGGACAACCCTAAAAGCTTTGAAATCGTTAAGTCACTGTGCGTATTGGCAAAGTCTTTAGGTTTAAACATCGTAGCGGAAGGCATAGAGTCGAATCGCGAACACCATATCCTTAAAGGGATGAGCAGTGATTATGGCCAAGGCTATTATTACTCGAAACCGGTAGCTGCTCATGAATTCATCGAATTGCTAAAAATAAAAAAATTTGAATGTTAATCTATAATTAGTCTTGTCAAGACAAGCCTATCTATTTTTACCAATTTTGTGGATAAGTTATCTTGTTAACTATTACCAACTAGTCTGTAAACATTTTATACTATTATTAACTTCACATTTTCGGCTCTCGTTAGCCTTGTAAGATGATTCAGAACCCATTGTTGCAGAAAATTTTACTGAGTAGTCTACTGCTCTACGGCTTCCCTGCCATAGGCGATGGCAATGCTGTGTCTTGTCGAGACAATATTGCTCAATTAGTTTCTGCACAAGGCAAAGTCGAATCGTTTAAAGCCACCACGGAAAACTGGCAACCGGCCAGCATTAACCAAACCTATTGCAATAACGATAAAGTGCGCACACAAGCATTAAGCCGCGCCGTTTTATCAATGGGCGAAGACGTCGCCACCTATTTAGCCCTCAGTGAAAATACGTTACTAAACTTCTTAGGTTTAGGTTCGCGTGTGTTATTATCAGTTGAGCAAGGCCAAGTCTATGTGCGCAGCCATACCCACCATAAATTCGACATTACCACGCCGCACCTCAATGCCGGTATTGAAGGCACAGAATTTTTAATCGACGCCAAAGCTGAAGGCGTAGAAATTACCGTTTTTGAAGGTAAAGTTCGCGCCTATAACCAACGCGGAGAAGTGCGAATTGAAAACGGGCAAACCGCCGCTGCTAGCGCTAATACAGTTCCTGTAACTAAGTTGTTATTGCATCCTGAAGATTCGGTACAATGGGCGCTGTATTATCCACCTATCATCGACACCGAAGGTTTTGCTGACGACAGTAGCAATGCCACCGTTACCGACGCTCTCAGTCAATATCATAAGGGTAATGCTTATCAAGCATTGACCACGTTGAACAGACTATCCGAGCAGGATGTTCAACCTGATATTCTTGCTATTAAAATTGGCTTATTATTGACCTTAGGCAAAATTGACCAAGCACAACAGCTACTGAACCAAGGCTTAATACAAACACCTAATCATGCCTTACTTCTGGCTCAACAAGCCATTATTAACTTAACGCAAAATAACAAAACAACGGCTCAATCTTATATAGACCGAGCTGTTAAGCTAGCGCCAGATAACGCCACTGTTCATATTGCGCATTCGTATATACAACAAGCTCAATTCCAATTACCCGCAGCACTTGCCAGTGTAGAAGCGGCGCTAAAGCTAGCGCCTGATAATGCATTAGCGCATAGTCGTCACGCAGAGTTATTAGCCTCACTAGGCGACACTCAAAATGCCACCCAAGCCGCTGCAATGGCCGTAAAATACAACCCTAATATTGGCCGAGCTTATGCAGTATTAGGCTTTACTCGATTGATGGACAATGCAACAGAAGCAGCCGAAACCGACTTTAAGACAGCGCTTAGTAAAGACGCCTCCGATCCACTGGCACATTTTGGCTTAGCATTAGCCGCTATCAGAAAAAATCACTTAGACGAAGGCGTTACTAAATTAGAACATGCCGCTAGCTTAGACCCTAATGACTCATTGATTAGAAGCTACCTAGGCAAAGCGTACTACGAACAAAACCGCTTAAAAATTGCTGAGCTGCAATTTAAGCTTGCCGAAGAAAACGATCCCAAAGACCCCACGCCGTATTTTTACCAAGCCATTGCCAAGCAAACGACTAATCAACCGACACAAGCCTTAACTGCGGTTAATAAAGCCATAGAATTAAATGACAACCGAGCTGTTTATCGTTCTAGGCAATTACTAGACCAAGACCAAGCTGCACGCAGTGCTAGCTTAGCTCGTATTTATACCGATTTAGGCTTTACTAAAGCAGCATTAACCGAAGCCAGCAAATCGGTATTACAAGACCCGACCAATTTCTCTGCGCATCGTTTTTTAGCCGATACCTATACCAGTATGCCTAATCAACAAGTCGCCAGAGTCTCAGAAATATTGCAAATGCAGTTATGGCAACCTAATAACCTTGCGATGCTACAGCCTCAGCTAAGCCAGCCCAACCTCGGTATTTTACAAACCTCAGGCTCAACCTCTGCGTCATTCCGCGAATTTAACCCATTATTTATGCGTGACGGCTGGTATTTACAAACGACAGGCTTAATTGCCAGCAATAACACATACGCCAATGATGCCGTTGCGACCTATCAACACGGCGATTTGGGTATTTCGTTAGGCCAATATCACTATAAATCAGACGGTTACCGAGACAATAACGATACTGAGCAAAATATTTACGACATCTTGGCGCAATACAACTTCAGCGCAAAAACCAGTATTCAAGTCGAATATAAACACGCTGACGAAGACAGCGGGGATTTGCGCCTGATTAGAAGCTTTGGTCATAAATTCAGAAACAATGTTGATAGTGACCTTTGGCGTCTAGGCTTGCGCCATCAGTTTTCCCCCGGCTCAGACATGATTTCCAATGTGACTTACAAAGAAAACCGCAATCGCACACAAGTTGTCCCTTTCATTGATTCTAAACTCGATGACGATGGCTTTAGCGCAGAGACGCAACACGTGTATAGTTTAGCGTCTGTACGCTTGATTAGCGGTTTCAGTCATTACCATGCCGACCAAAACTGTCAAGATGCCGCTTTCTTTCCAGTTTGCCTAAGCACTAACCCGCAATTAGAAAACAACACCGGGTATCTTTATTCGCATTGGAATCTCGCTAAAGCTTTCACGGTAACAGCAGGATTGTCTGCAGATTTTTTGCACGACCCTAGCGCTAGTGTGAACCAAGTCAATCCAAAATTTGGCCTAACCTGGCAACCGTATTCCGGCACTACATTACGTGCTGCGGCGTTTTAGAACGCTAAAACATAGCTTTGTTAACGACCAAACCATAGAGCCCACCCAAGTCGCTGGCTTTAACCAATTTTTTGATGGCATTAATGGTGAAAGTAGCTGGCGTTATGGCGTAGGCATAGACCAACAAGTGTTGGATAACATGCGTATAGGTTATGAGTGGAGTCAACGCGACATCAAATATCCGGACATTCAGACACAAAGCACATTACTCATCACTGAAAGACTGCATAGAGCATATTGGAATTACATTATCATGGAGGGCTTAGTCGCATCGGTCGATTACTTATATAGTTTTTATGACAATGCCTCTTATTTTGAAATCGCACGCAATCTGGAAACGCATAAACTCCCTTTCGGCTTATCATATTTTAGTGCCAACGGCCTAAGCCTACATATTAAGCCTGCTTACTATAGCCAAAAAGGTGAGTATTCTGATGATTTTGTTAACTTTATACCTCAAAAATCTGATTTTTTATTACTGGATTTAAGCGCGCAATACCGTTTACCTAAACGCTATGGATTAATCACACTCGGCGTACTCAATGTATTCGATAACCGCTTTGCCTATACTGATACCGATTTTCAACGCAGTAGTCTTTTTCCGGAAAGGATTTTCTTTTCCAGTGTCACGTTGTCTATTCAATAACTTAGAAGGGGGGAGAAATGAGCGCTATTAAATCGCTTAGCATTACCATTGATGAAAATAACTTAATTAACACCAGCGCGCTTACCGATTGCTCGTGTAATAAACTCGCAGACAATTCAGCGGCGTTTAAACTGACTCATACTGCGCAAGTAGAGACCATCGCTATTGTGAACCTAAGCAATGATGCGGGCAAAGCGCGTTGGGTAAACCTCAATAATCGTTGGTATCCGGTAGGGCTCGGCAGCTTTAAGCTTAATCACACGCGTGGTCAGGGCATTACTATCACCGTTAATGATAAAGCCGTTGAACCTATCGAATGCTACGCACCTCGCTGAATACACCATCGATAACATTGAAACCGTAGGTCTTCTAACTTGCGTGACCAATGGCTGTATCGTGATATGGATAAACGGTGTCCGATACGTTATTTGCTAGCGGTTTAATCCATCGCACATCTCAATACATTAACAAGCGAGTTTACTTGCTTGTTAACACCACTAACAAACGCGTCCAGACGAATCTTGTTTCTCGTCCCCACGCTCTTGCGTCACTGCCATTAAGTTAAGAGATAAATGTTAAAAATCAAATAATTAGAATTGCACAGGTTGGGTTAGCGATAGCATAACCCAACATTTAACGCTCCGATGTTGTCGGGTTACGCTATCGCTAACCCAACCTACGGAAGACTATTTCACAAAACACAATATGCAAGTTATTGATTATTTCATTATATTCCTTAACTTAATGGCAGTAACGCCAAGCGTGGGAACGAGAAAAATCTTCTGAAAGCTCAATCGCTACTGTCAGTAGAGCACGGCAATTCTGGAATAATACACTGAATTTATTTATAGTACGCCACTTGTTTTACTGACAACGTCGATTGCTATGCGAGTGCTTGCTAAACCGTCAACATTGATTTTGTCCTTGCATGTGCTGGTCGCGTTAATCTTTTCAGGGTTAGCCTTTTACGACTTCGATGAAGCCATAGAATACCGCACGGGTTTAGCAGCACTGTTGCTAATACGAAATCAAGTGTTCGGCGCCGCCCCACCTAACGATGTCGTCGTGGTTGAATTAAATCGCGATTCGTTTATTGAGAGTCCACTACTGCATGAATGCATGCAACTGACTCAAGGTAAAATTGAAATGCGTTGCTTTAATCGCCGTTTGCAAGCCGAACTCATTAATACCTTAAACGCTAGTGGCGCCCGCCTCATTGTCGCTAATTTTTTATATAAAGAAGTACGCGGTTCCGATGATGAAGTATTAGCCCAAGCAATACAAAAGTCAGGTCGAGTCTTATTGCAAAGTATTTTAGAATATAGACTCATGGGGGATGGGGTTGAAACGAACAGCTTAACCCCCCTATTGCTGAACTTGACCATGTAGCAGCATCGGCACCGTTTATTTTTCAAGAGTATCAAGGCGCAAAACAAAACACGTTTGTCCCAGCGCTAGAAGCTGACGCTAAGGCGTTCCGACCGCAAAACGCGCGCGTCGCTGCCTATCCTAGCGTTACATTTACTTGTCTTACAATCGTACCGCACCGAGTTACAAGCCGTCTTAGCCCCCCACTTTCCAGAGCTAGCCCGTTTCGTCAACGCTCAAACCGACTCGGTCAATCAGCGCAGCACCTTAGAAAACTTTACAGATCAATTACTCAAGGCAGCGGTAGATAAACCAACGCTATTTGATGACCTTGCACGCTCGCTTGCTCAGTCCGCGAAGACCGACGCCACTAAAGCATTGCTTAGTGCTTTATTCGCCTGTTATACCCAAACTGACCAAATTACACTTAATTTTTATGGGCCTGAGCATACGATTAATACCGTTGCTTATCACGACTTAAGCCAGGTATTAACAACCCAGCCGAATTATTTACGCGATAAAATTGTTGTTTTTGGTCCTAGTGTTGATTTAGGGCAGGAAGTTAAAGGAGGGACGATTGATAACGGCTTTAGCTTGATTAGCAGCACTGAGCTACTCGCCACCACAATCGCGAATTTAAAAGCTCAGAAGCTGTTAAACCGCCCAGACAAAATAGCAATTGGTATAAGCTATAGTGTACTAACCATAAGCTTACTATTCCTATCTATGGTCTGCAGACCTAATAAATTATTGAGCTACTTAGCTTTATTTGGGCTTGGTTATTTTGGTTTAACGCTGAGCTTGATTAACTATTTCAATATCTGGCTGCCTTATTTATTAATATTGGCTCAACTTACCGTCATAGCATTCATTCATAGCGCACAACAATACGCCAACAAACGTCATCAACTGTCGCAAATCTACCAGCACAAAATCCCAGCGCCATTATTAAACGATTTCAATAACGGCCAATCAGCACAACATGAAGATGGTAAACGCTATACAGGCATTAGCTTTGCCACTGATGGTGAAGGCTTTACCCAATTAGGTGCGAGCAAAGGCGAACAATGGTTAGCGCAATTTATGCAGGCTTATCAACCCATGGTAGAACGTTGTATTCGTGAGCATCAAGGCACAGTAAAAGATTGGGCTGGTGATGGCATGTTAGCGATTTGGTTAGATAAACAGCCGCCCAAAACGAATACACTTCATAGGCAACGTCCTAGTCAAATGACCGATAAAAATTTATCGAACGATATTCGCCACCAAGCATTATGTGCCGCATTAGCGCTAACGCGTGCCGTAGCCGATTTTAATCAAAATTACGGTGTCAGCTTCCCGATTCGGATAGGCATTAATTATGGCCCGTTCTGGCTATCCTTTAATCAAGACTTAAAAAGTTTTTGGCGATACGGTTAACGCATCTAGCCGCCTAGAGCACTTAAATAAAACATTAAAAACCCATATCTTAGTGAGTAAAGAGATTATCACTGAGGCTTCTGCATTTACGTTTAGGTATTTAGGCGAATTTCAATTACGCGGTCACGCCTCAACAGCCCCGGTTTATGAATTAATTGGGCTAACAGAACAACTATCCGCTGAAACCCTAGATTTTATCAATCGCTTTCAAATCGCCATCTTGAATTTTGAAAATGAAAACTATCAACTCGCGCTTAAAGCTTTAACCCAACTGTATTATGAGAACTTTAAAGACGGGCCAACCGAATATTATTTAGCGCTTTGTAAGGCTAAAACATTCACCAATAATTAACCGCTCATATTGACTTCCCGTTTTATTATGTACATCCATACTTTAAACGGTTAAATTTTTTAGGTAGGGTGCGCTGTGCGCACCTAAAAATACCGTTTGAAGCATATAGTGAATGGTTTATATCATTCCAAAGATGTTATTTAGCACTGCTCACTATTCTATTTCTTCACTTTTCACAATTTAGTTTCGCAAACTATCACAAATCCCCCCTTAGCTTACAAGTAGTTGATACGCCTAGAAATTTTAATAACAAATTTATTTGATTGGGTTACTATTTGCTGTAATCTATCGACTGCTTAGCCTAATCTTGTGTCAAATGGAAACTGCCGTAAAAAAAATATTAGCAAAAATAGATGCTAATAACTTGCCAGCCGTACCTCGGGTGCTACTCGATTTGATACAAGCGACTCGAGAACCTAGCGTAAATATTGATGAGCTAACTAAAATAATTAGTCAAGACACCGGATTAAGCGCAAAAATTATCGCGACTGCGAACTCACCATTTTATAGAAGAACAACAGAAGTCAATGATTTAAATAGAATTTTAATATTACTCGGTTTATCAACTCTTAAAACCATCGCCATTACCAAAGCAGTCCAGCAATTTTTTAGCCAACTCAGCCACGCGCAACAAAATTTTTTAGAATTAATATGGTATCGCTCACTAAACTGTGCGCTGCTAGCAAAAAAAATTGCCAGCTTGATTGCTTATGACGCGGCTGATGAAGCGTATCTTACCGGCTTATTGCATCGAATCGGCCAATTAGTTTTGTTAGATTGCTTTCCCAAGGAATACGCCGAGTTATTAGATACGCAAAATGAACTTACTATAGAAAATGGTGAAAAAAAATTATTCGGCGCGAATCATTACGAAATTGGCGCGTTTTTTAATAGAAAACTGGCAATTGCAATCATTGATTGCCGATGCCGTGTTATACCAACGTCAAAGCGCAGACGCGATTAGAGACACGGCTAAAATCGTACAAATCGTTAATCTTGCCGCACAATTAAGCTGTTCAGCTAATGAGATTAATCAAGCGGCTTTTGAGCAAGCCCAGCAGCTCTTTGGTATCAGTCGTTTTTTATTAGAAGAAATTATTGCTGACAATAGAAAACTAGTTCAACAAACGGCCGAAAGCTATGGGATTAATATTAGCGTTTCGGAAAAAGGTCTGGTCAACCACACCAGCGCGACGCAACGCAATGCGTTACAAAAGTTCTTAGGTGAACAAGTCAAAGAAATTGCCTTAACCGCTATTAGCCATCAGCAATTACAAAACGCGACGAACTTAAGCCGTCTAGTTAGCCATATACAACGCGATATTAACTTATTATTTGGCTTACAAAGCTCAGCGGTTTTTATCTACCAAGACGCCAACCATTGCCTACAAGGACTGACGAATGAGCAGGAGCACAGCGCCATTTGGTCGTCTATAACTATTTCGCTCAACCCAGGCATAAGCTTGCTTGCTAAAGCGTTAGCCCAAGATGAACTCATGTTTTCTAGCGTAAACGCTAATAATGAATTAGAACCTATTGTAGACCGTCAATTACGCCGTCTATTAGGCTGCGAACAACTGTTAGCCATTCCGCTTAACATTGCTGAGATGCCCGTCGGCGTGATTGTCGCCGGTATTCACGAGCATCAAAACGTGCACGTAAAAAACCAATCGGCATTTATCAAGCTTTTTGCCAGTGAAGTCGGTCAGGCTTTGCAACAAACGCAGCAAGCTGAATACACCGCCCAACAGCAGATAGAACAGCTCCAAGCCAGTTATCGGCTACATGCACAAAAAATGGTGCATGAAATCAATAACCCACTCAGTATTATCAATAATTACCTTTATTTGCTCGGATTAAAACTAGGTAATCACGCTGATAACGAAATCAAACTGATTCAAGATGAAATCAATCGAGTCGGCCAGTTACTGTTAAGCTTGCCGGACTTACCCGGACAACCACTGAGCGAAAATAGCTATGCGATTGATATTAATGCACTGATAAAAGATATAACGCATTTATTTAGCATGGGTGTTCTACAAACCCAAACCGTTGAATTGACATTACAACTTGACAAAACCGAACCTAAATTCACCGGTAGTCGTAATAAGCTTAAGCAAGTCCTTATTAATTTAATAAAAAATGCTGCCGAAGCCATGCCTAACGGTGGCGTGATTAGTCTTTCAACGAAAAGCGCCGTCTTTTTAGGTAAAAAAAGCTATAGCCAAATTATCATTGCCGATAACGGACCTGGATTGCCCGATACAATTAAAGAGCAACTTTATAAACCGGTTAAATCCAGTAAAGGCGAGCAACATAAAGGCCTAGGCTTGGTGATTAGCAAATCGCTAATTGACGAGATGAATGGGAATATGATTTTAACTTCATCCAAGGATACGGGGACCACGATACAGATTTTATTGCCATAAAGAACTTATCCGTTACCAATAAACCCTTACCAACGTCCAATTATGTGTATAAAACCCTTGCTGCCGAACACATGCACCTCGCTATTAATTGTTGATGACGAACAAAAAATCAGAGACAGTTTATGCTTGATATTAGAGCATTCTGAGCATAGGGTTTTCACTGCAGCGACCGCTAGCGAAGCGCTAGCGCTGTTAAGCAGCCAACCTATCCAATTAATGCTGTTAGACTTAAATATGCCCGGTTTAAGTGGTCATAGCATTTTGCAATTTATCGCCCAAAACAAGCTGGCGACACACGTTATTATTGTCAGCGGCAGAGCTGAGTTCGCTGAAGCCAAGCGCACGCTGTGTTTTGATTTTGTCCATGATTTTATAAAAAAACCTTATGACGTTGAGGAATTACTCAATGCCATTAACCGATGTAAACGCCTTATTCAGCTCAATTACGAAAAAGCACAGATGCAGGAGCAGCTTAAACGCTCAGAGCAATTGCATCGTTTCTTTGTTGAGCAATCTCCAGATGTCATTTTTTTACTGGATGCGAATGGGCATTTTTCGCTCGTTAATCATACCGCTCGCACATTGTTAGGTTATGAACCGACAGAACTAGAACAGCAACATTATTCCTTATTAGTTCACGATGCGGATTTAGTCAAAGCCGCTGATTTTTTCCATATCAATCGCTTAGATTTGCAACAGACTAAAACCTGCGAGTTACGGTTAAACCGTCAATGCGGTGAAACTATTTACGTTGAAATCAAAGCCATTACCGTTGAGCTAGCATTTACCCCCTTCTTTGACCTACGCGAAATAACAACAGACTATGGCATTTATGGCTCTATACGCGATATTAATGAGCGAAAACTCGCCGAAAAAAGTATCCAAAAATTAAATTTGGCGATGGAAAACAGCCCCATCTTAATCGTCATTACCAATCAAGAAGGGGTTATTGAATATGTCAGTCAGAAAATTACCGAAACAACCGGTTATTCTTTAGAAGAAGTCATAGGCTTAAATCCTAAAATTTTTTAGCTCAGGCCAAACCTCAAAGCACGTCTATGAAGAACTGTGGACCACGATTACCAGCGGCAGGATATGGAATGGCATTTTAAAAAACAAAAAGAAAAGCGGTGAGTTTTATTGGTGCAAGCAATCCATTGCCCCAATGATTGATTGCCACGGCATGATAACCAATTACGTCGCGATTCAAGAGGATGTCACTGAAGCGTTTTATGCTGACTGAAAAGCTGTCTTATCAAGCCAGTCATGACCCTTTAACTCAATTAATTAACCGCAATGAATTTGATAGACGGTTAGAACGCGCCGTCTGGTCAGCGCAAAAGAAAGGCTATGAACATGCGCTATGTTATCTGGATTTAGACCAATTCAAAGTCGTCAATGACACCTGCTCACACATGGCAGGCGATGAATTACTACGGCAAATTAGCGCGCAATTAACCAAAATTTTACGCGAGAAAGACACCTTAGCGCGAATAGGGGGGGATGAGTTCGCTATTATTATGGAGCACTGCTCGCTAGAACAAGCCGAATGCGTCACTAAGAAAATTCACCAACTAGTCGAACAGTTCCAATTTCAGTGGGAAGACAAAAGCTTTCGTGTAGGCGTCAGTATTGGCCTAGTCATTATCAAGCACGCTAGCTTGGGGCCTGAAACCTATTTAAAACAAGCCGACATGGCGTGTTATTTAGCGAAAGATGCTGGGCGTAATCGCACCCATATCTACAATGATGACGACCAAGCTCTAATCCAACATCACGGCGAAATGAATTGGATTGCACGCATTAATCAAGCATTAGAAGAAGATTCGTTTTGTCTTTATGCCCAATCCATTATTCCTTTGTCCGGTAACGGCGGTGAACATTACGAAATTTTGGTCAGAAAGAGAAATAACGACGAAATTATTTTACCGGGTGCCTTCATGCCTGCGGCAGAACGCTTCCAATTATCGCCTAAAATTGACCGCTGGGTGATTAGTAAAGTCTTCGACTATTTTAATAACCACCCTGAGCGCTTAAAGAGTTTATCCATTTGTTCGATTAATTTATCAGGCTTAAGTCTTAATGACCCCGGTTTATGCGCGTTTATCGAACAAAAACTACAACACTCTAAGCTACCTGCGTCTAAAGTCTGCTTTGAAATTACTGAAACGGCAACTATTGCTAATTTTAAGCATGGCGACACATTTTATTGCCAGCTTAAAAGCACACGGTTGTAAATTTTCGTTAGATGATTTTGGCAGTGGCTTATCATCGTTTGGCTATTTAAAAAATCTCGAAGTCGATTTTTTAAAAATTGACGGTTATTTTGTGCGCGACATTGAGCATAATTCAGTGGGCTTAGCCATTGTCAAATCAATTAACGACATAGGCCATGTCATGGGCAAAAAGACCATCGCCGAGTTTGTCGAAAATCAACAAATCCTAGACATTTTATGCGACATAAAAGTCGATTATGTGCAAGGTTATCAAATGGGTATACCTAAGTTGCTGCAATAAAACCGGCTATGCGCCTTGCGGGACAATCCCACACGGGACAGGACGTTTTAGAGAGCAGGTGTTGGCAGCAGGGATGCTGCCGCCAAGCCTACAGGGATGTATTTACGGCGTCCTGCGCTCTGAATGTCCTGTCCCTACTTAAGGTAGCTATGAGGCCTATTGTTTAACTCTAAACGCCTGACTAGCTGGATGCGAACCATACCAGCTAACAACTACCCAATGATAGATACCGTTATCGCTGGTTAAACCTAAATTGGTTAAGGTTTTAGCTGAAATACGCACTAAGCCACCGTAATGGGTAATGCCAGCCGAGACATCGGTTGAAAATTGTTGCGAATAAATATTATCCCCTGTTGCTAGGTTAGCCGGATTGCCTGCCAAATAAAAACGTCCACGGCGTTTCACAATAAGTGCCATCCGTCGTCCAACCTAGTAAATATTCTTTACCATTACTTAAGTCAATTTCTTCGCAAGCGGCAGGTTCTTGTAGGCGCACATGACAACCGCCCGTCGTATTATCTTGCACTAGCGTAGCCAAGCAACTCTGTAAGTTATTAAATTTTTTCGCTGAGCTCCAAGGGCTAGCGCCTAACTTATTTTTTGCTCTGACTTGCCAAGTATGAGCGATTTTAGTCAACGCAATACCTGGATTAACACTGCATGGTTTACCCGATTGTTTACAACCTGCTTGTGATGCTGAATAAAGCTTATCTACCACCTTAGCGTCAGCGTTATTCACAATAAGCTGATATGACTCAGCTCCCGATACGGCTTGCCATTGAAACTGCGGCATTGCCGAGGTTATATCGCCTATAGGCGCCACCGGAACAGGCGTATCCGGCGCCCCGCGTCGAAATCGTTTACTGGCCGCCAGCCCATAACCCTGGGCATTTTTAGCTTTAAGCGACCAAAGATAGCTATTAACGGGTAAAGCAACCGGCGCTATAAACTTGCACAACGCCTCCCCCGCCGCACATTGCGCTTGTTCTGAAGTCACAACTTGGTTTATCCAACGCGTCTCTGCATCGTTTAACACCAGTTTATACGCCAGCGCGCCAGCCAAGGCTTGCCATTGAAATACCGGTTTTGCTGCCGTAATCGTAGCGACTGGCGCAACTAATACAGGCTTGGCGGGAAGACTGTCAGCACATACATCAACCCATAAAACGGTGATAAACAACCCGATACCTAAACATTTCTTCATCATTGTCTACCTCCACCACTTTGGAAAAAATAATCGTCGCTCAAGCTGATTGATACGTCATTCATTGATCACGCCATTATGAAACATTAGGCTACTAAATCAATCAGTTGTGCAAAATGAGACGCTTACTACGAGCAAAGCGCTAATCATAAGTAAAAATTTGCTTATGTTTACGGTAAAATTCTCGCTTTATTTTGTCAATGGAGTAACCACTCAATGGGTAGAGCTTACCAAAACCGTAAAGAGTCAATGGCTAAAACAGCCGATGCAAAGGTAAAAGTCTACAGTAAATATGGCCGCGAAATCTATGTTGCCGCGAAATCAGGCGGACATGACCCGTCGGGTAACTTAACGTTGCGTGGACTTATCGAGCGCGCTAAAAAAGCCCAAGTACCTAGTCATGTCATCGATAAAGCACTAGAAAAAGCCAAAGGCGGTGCAGGCGAGGATTTTGCACAAGCTCGCTATGAAGGGTTTGGTCCCGGTGGGTGCAAAGTCATTGTGGATTGTTTAACCGACAACCCTAATCGCACATTCGGCGATGTTCGCTTATGTTTTACTAAAACCAAATGCAAAATTGGCACTCAAGGCACGGTTAGCCACATGTTTGACCACTCCGCTATCTTGGCATTTAAACATGCTGACGAAGAAAGCGTATTGGATGCGTTGTTGCAAGGCGATGTCGATGTTTCGGATATTGAAAACGAAGATGGGAAAATTACCGTCTTTACGCCTAACACCGAATACTTCAAAGCCAAACAAGCCTTAGCTGACGCTTTTGGCGACATTGACTTTGAAGTCGATGAGATTCAATTTATTCCGCGCGACGCGACAACGATTAGCGGTGAAGATATAGAGATGTTTGAAAAGTTTTTAGACATGTTAAACGAGTTAGATGATGTGCAAAACGTTTATCATGACGCTGAGTATTAAGAAAGCCTAGGCTGCCATCTGGCAGCCTTCACCCTAAACTGGCTGAAGAACAATGCGAGTGACAAGGCTCAACCAGCGCTTTAAGCTGGAGCGGGTCTTTAATCTCAACATTACGATGTTTAATCCTGACAATACCTTGTTTGTTTAATTCAGCAAGTTGGCGGCTCACCGTTTCTATCGTCAGCCCCAAAAAATTGGCAATATCTTGTCTACGCATCGGTAGATTGAATTCCCGCTCGGAAAAGCCTAATGCGCCATAGCGTTTAGACAGCATTAGCAAAAATATCGAAATTTTCTCTTGCGCCGAACGATGGCCTAATAACACGATTTTATCTCTATCGGCCGCTATTTCTTTGCCCAATACCCTGAGCACCTGCGATTGTAGGCCTGGAAACTCAGCACATAACGCATTTAAACGCGGCAAAGGTAGCTCGCACACGGAACCGGTCTCTAAAGCCACTGCTGAGCTAGTAAAGCGACCATAATACAACGAGTCAATCCCCATTAACTCACCTGGGAAGTTAAAGCCAATAATTTGTTCAGAGCCATCAGGATTAGTGATATAACTTCGAAATGAGCCTGATTTAATGGCATACAGACTTTGGCATTCTTCGCCTTGCAAATATAAATGTTCATCGGCTTTTAACGGCCTTTTTTTGCGCACGATATTAGCTAACTGAACAACTTCATTAGCCGGTAAACCATAAGGCAAGCATAAATCCGCTAAGCGACAGTCAGGGCAAGATGTTCCTAATTTATTAAATTGCATCGAGTTTGTCCGTAAGAGGGTATCTAAAACAACGCGTTGATGTGCCTATGGTTGGAAGCTAGTTTGTTTTTCTATCACGGTTAAGCGGCCGTCATCGATACCAAATAATAACTGTCCTTGAATTAAGCCGACTAATTCTTGGCCGGCCATGGTATAACGCCAACCATGTAACAAAGGGCAATCCTCTTCTTCTCCAAGTAACAACATTTCCAAGTCTTTACGCGAAGCTAATATACTGGGATTCAACGCGTTTTGCTCCGCTCTAATCCTCACCAGTGCGGTCAACATATCTAAAATCGCTTCTTGTTGCTGCGTTTTTTTCGCCGGCCTGCCTTTTTCGTATAAGGGCTTAGGACCTCGGTTTTTAGCATCGATAATTAACCGGCATAATTCCTTACCATAACGCGCCACGGTACGCTCACTCATGCCGCGAACCGCCATTAACTCAGTTAATGATTCAGGTTGTAATTTTGCCAGATCGAATAATAACTCATCGCGAATCAACCAATTTTTTCGGCTTATCTTCGTGCTGTGCCGTTGCCTCGCGCCATTCAGCTAAGCTTTGAATAATGGATAATTGCTTACCGGTTAACTTGTTTTTACCCTTAATTCTTAACCAAGCGTGTTCAGGCTGAATTTGGTAATGGGCTGGATTCGATAATTCAGCAAAATCGTGTTTTAACCAATCCGCCCGGCCTAATTCCTCCAATTTTTGTAAAACGATTTGATAAATCTGACACAGATAAATCACATCATCGGCCGCATACTCAATTTGTGCTTGGGTAAGCGGGCGTTTACTCCAATCAGCGCGTGTGTGTGCTTTCGTTAAGTTAACATTCAATAAACTTGACACCAGCATCGCATAACCTGGGTTGTCTTGAAATCCCAACAAAGGAGCGGCAACTTGCGTATCGAACACAGGCGTTGGTAAACCGCCAGTGATTTGATAAAAAATCTCTAAATCCTGACGACAAGAGTGAAAGACTTTGGTTATCGCCGGATTATAAAGCTCATCGAATAAAGGCTTTAATTGCGGCAAGGCGATGGGGTCAACACAGGCAACCCACTCTGGTGTCGCCAGTTGTAATAAGCAAAACTTTGGATAATAAGTTTTCTCACGCAAAAATTCAGTATCTAACGCCAACCAGGATACTTTTCTAATCTGTTGGCATAACTGCGTTAATTGCTCAGGAGTGTTTACATAATCAATACGGGCTGTCATCGGCAGGTGTGGGTAGCAGTCGCTAAAAAGCTAGTTTTGTGTGAGAAAAGTTCAATCTAACCTACCGACCTGATAGCATCCGTGCTAGTTTTAACCGGACGTTGCTTGCTCCGGCGATGGTAAGACGAATGACGCTTTTTGTTATTACGCAGTTTAACGCGTTTAATATCCAGAGGCTGCTGATTTATTTCAACAGTTTTTAAATGCTGAAAAATATCAGAGGGCATTGCATCAGGTAATTCAATCAGCGTATAGGTGTCGCGAACCGCAATAATCGTAATGTTTTTTTTATCGACACCGGATTCTTCAACCAAGACTCGCTTAATCTCGTCAATACTGACAAGATGCACGCTACCAACCGCTAACCGATAACGTACCATCTTCATAGTCACTGTTGGCATAGGAATTGGTTTAGTCTCAACAAGCTCAGAGAGTTGACTTAACCAATTCTGGCTATGCGCTACATGCAATAAGGCAGCGGCGCACAAAACAGCATCGACGTTTAAGCGTTGTGCTAATGTCGTCAATAACCGCCGTTCGGCCTCTAAGCCGCCGGTCTCTATGAGGCACTGCAGTTGATTATGCAAAACCAGCTCGTAATGAGCCAGCGGTTTTAGCGCAACATCATCTTGCTTATCTTGTTGTTCCAAATCACAGCCTATCATCGTAGATTTCTACATAAGCCTCGTCGCGTAACCGACGCATCCATAGTTCGGTTTCTTCTTCAATTTTACGCTTGCGAATTGCATCCCTGACCAAGTTTCTTTGGTATTCCGTGCTGTTGTCTTTATTTTCTCTATCCAAGACTTGAATTAAATGCCAGCCAAACTGAGTTTGTACCGGTTCGCTGATTTGATTAACGCCTAACTTTGCCATCGCTTCTTCAAATGGCTTAACCAAATCCCCTGGACTCACCCAATCTAATAAGCCACCTTTAATCGCAGAACCCTTATCGTCGGAATGAGAGCGGGCTAATACCGCAAAGTCATCACCATCATCAATACGGGCACGCAACGCTAACAAGCGTTTTCTAGCTTCATTATCATCGACTAATTCATTAGTTTTAATCAAAATATGCCTAACTTTAGTCTTGGTAATAATATGGTCATCGACGCCTTTGACGTCTAACATTTTAACAATATGAAAACCACTAGGACTGCGTATAGGCCCGGCAACATCACCTCGTTTCATATCCTTAACGACATCGGTAAACAGACTCGGTATATCGGCTATGGTACGCCAGCCTAAATCACCACCTTTTAACGCATTCGCATCATTCGACTGGCTTATCGCAGTTTCGCTAAAATCTTGCCCAGCATTTAATTTTTCGAACAACTCATTGGCTTTGCTCTGTGCTTTTTGCACATCACTGGCTGAAGCATTTTCTTTAACCGCTAATAAAATATGACCTAGATGATATTGAATCGCTTGGTCACCAATTTTTCCTTGTGTTTCAATATAATGGTCTATTTCCCTATCGGTCACTTTAACTCTAGCGCCGATTTCCCTGGCACGTAATTGATTGACGATGATTTCATTGCGTAAATTTTCTAAAAACGCTTTATACGTGATGCCTTGGCTTTCTATTTCGGCGCGAAATTGCTCCATCGTCATGCGATTACGTTGAGCAATGTCCTCCGCTGAGCCGTTTAACATTTCCTCACTAACCGTTACGCCCGCACGCTCTGCTAACTGGCGTTGCAGTTTATCGATAATCATTTTTTCGAGTACTTGCTTACGCAACACATAATCGGGGGGCATTTGCGAATTACTTGCGGCAATACGCTGTTTAATGACCGCCTCTTCACGCGCTAAATCCCGCGCCAAAATAACATCGTCTTCAACAATGGCAACGATTCTATCCAATGTCTCAGCATAGCCTTGCCCCATCGCTAAAAAAATCAGCATCCATCTCAAGCTTTTAATAATTTTCTGCATACGCGAGTTTTTAATCATCAATCCGGTTTCCGATAACCATAAATACTGGATTCAAAGAAATTATCCAATTTTTCACCTATGCCAGTTAAGCCTTTTAGCTCGATTTGAAAGAACACGCCCGATTGCTGGGTACCTTCTACAACATAATTGCTAAGTTGTTGATTAGCATCAATAACAGGGTTTAAGCTATTCAGATAACTACGGTATATCACTCTAAAACGCCAACAACAATTTTCTTTTTCCACGCCAATAAAACCATCTTGGGTATTATTATATAACCAGGAATACTGCCAACGCCCTACGCCATACCAATTATCATAAATTGGCCAACGGAAAGAAATATCGCTTTGGGTAATATCATTACTTCTATCTGGAATCAATGGATTTAAGCGGTATAAATAGCCCAAATTAATGATTTGATCGGGTTGATTAACAAAATGCAACGCCGCTTTACCGCGCACAATGCTATTCGTATCAGGATCCCATTGCAAACCACCGTCTATGCTAATATGGCGCGTCAATTGACTGCTTAACTCAGTCGCTAACGGTGATTGCGTCGCCGTTTCAACCGGACTAATCGCACAAAAACTCGATGGATATTCACCGCATAACGTGACTTCTCGATTTCTGAAGTAAAAAATCTCGCCTATGCTAAATCTTAAACGCTCTAAACCGGTAGATGGCTCGACTAAACGCGTCGTTAACGCCGCCGTAATTTGGTTAGCGTCTTGAATCCTATCGCTACCACTGAAGCGATTTTCCCGGAACATGCTGCTATACCAAAAATCGTAAACCGATGTATCGAACAGCGGGATTTGGCTTTGATCGGTTTTAGGAATGTATAAATAAAACAATCGGGGCTCAAGCGTATGGACTAATCCAGTATCCGCTATAGTTACCTCACGCTCCAAAAACAGCCCACTATCCACCGAAACGATAGGTAGTGTTCTATCTAACTCGCTAGACAAACCTGGATTAGGGTTGTTTAGCCAATATTGAGTGTGTTGCACCGCTAACTTAGGCGTCACATAAGTACTGGCCGTTTGTAACGGCACGCTTATCGACGGCTTAATATTAAACCGTTGACCATTTACTAAACTGCCGTGCTGAAAATTAACCATTTCCGTTTCAAATAAAGTATCCAGCGCTATCGGCGTGGCAAAACTATGGTTAAAACTCAAATTGACTTGCGGTAAGCGTCGATACGGAATTTGCCCGCCTTTTAAACTGGCGTCAATGGTTTGATAACTTTCTACCCGTGTCATAAAACTCATGCCGGGACGAACATAATTGACATTCGCTTCGCTTTTAACAAAACTGAAGTTAGGGAAACTTAATGCATTACCTAACTCAGCAAAATAGTTTTTATCAGACACATAATTTAAGTCTAAATTTGCGCTTAAATTAGGCGTAAATATCGTCGTATGTTTTAACGAACCTTGATAACGATCTGTATTTAATATTGAATCCTCAGGCATGTATTCCGCGCTAATAATACCTCTGGACTGTTCGCTTAAATAGCGAAAATCACCGCCCAATAACACTCCACGCTTAGTAAAATAGCGTGGGCTTAAGGTAGCGTCATAATTAGGCGCAATATTCCAGTAATACGGCACCATGATATTAAAGCCACTGGTTTGAGTATTACCAAACGACGGCGCTAAAAAGCCTGACAAGCGACGATTATCGGCCGGAAACGCTAAATACGGCGAATAAAACACCGGTACGCCTTTAAATTCCAACCAAGTATGTTTGGCTGAACCTTTGCCTGTTTCTTTATTTAACTTTAATTCAGAGGCATGTATCGCCCAATCTTGATTACCGGGTTTACAGCTCGTATAGGTCACATCTTTATAATGCGATAACGTTTGACTGTCGCGATAAACGGCTTTCGCTAAACCACGTAGTGGCGTAGAAGGATAAATAAATAACGTATCACGTAACGTTGCTTGATCGCTATCCAATTGCAAACTAGCGGTATCACTATGCAACGCGATTTCATCCTCGCTATAGTAAACATCACCGTGTAAATCTAAAGTTTGTGACACGCTGTCATAATTAGCAATATGGGCTTCGGCATGTTGATCGGCTCTATCCATTTGCACTTGACCAGAATACGTGCCAATTTCGTTATCGAAAATTTCCGAATAATTCGATGTCACTTCTAATGGCGACTGGTTTCTCAAGGCATGATCCGCTGCCCATGAACGTGGTGTATTGGTTAACGACAAGCAATTTTCCCAAGGATCATGTTTTAATTGACCATACAGATTATAAAAAACCCGTTCTTGTTCATGGTCAAATATCGGCGCTAACAAACGAAAGCTATGGTCTTGCGTTTCAAACGGTGGCAAAGGTAGCTTACGACTCGCACACGATTTTTCACTATCGCACGCTTTAACCGTTACGGGAGGTATGGGGGTTATGGATTCAGCACGCGGTATGCTCAACGGTTTCTTTTCTATAGGCTGAATGCGAACGTCAGGCTTAGCTAACTCAGGCTTAACTGGCTCAATAACTGCGGGGGCAGGTTCAGCAAGTGGCTTAATCGGTATCGACGCGCTAGGCTCAGATTCCGCAACTGCTTTTTGACTGGTATCACCCAAGCAAACCCATTGTTTAGTCTGAGCATCTTGCTTGCAATTCCAAGCTGAGCTATCGGCAAGACTCACCGAAGCCGATAAAGAGGGCAAACAGACCAAAATAAAACGTCGAAACATAAAAGACATTAAGTTAAGTAGCGCAACAAATAGTAAACGAATAAAATGCCGGGCGTGCATTCTACCTTATATTAGGTGTGTATCACTAATCCTAGCCAAACCAACCTGCTACGAATGATAATTACCGAAGATTTTAGAGCCCTTAGCCTCGTCGATTGGCTGCAACATGATGTGTTATTAAACCTACTCGACCTAGCCCCTGCCTCTAGTGATGCCAGCTTTAGGCGTTATTTTAGAGCAACAACCGACCAAGGCAGTTATGTTGTTATGGACGCACCGCCTGATAAAGAAAATCTGACGGCGTTTATTCATGTCGCAGAACTCTTACGCTCAGCCGGTATCAACACCCCGCAAATCTATGCACAAAACCTAGACGACGGTTTTTTATTGCTACAAGATTTTGGCACTATTAACTACTTAGACCATTTAACAGAACACAACGCTGACACGCTTTACCACCGGGCGTTTGATGTGTTATTTAAGCTACATAGCAACCCACTGCTTGCAAACGTTGCGCTACCACCCTATGACCAGGCGCTATTAACCCGCGAGTTAAATCTATTTGACGAATGGTTTTTACAGCAAAAACTCGACTTAACTATCCCTGACGCATTATGGCAGGAAACAAAACACTTATTAATTGATTCCGCCCTCGCACAACCTCAGGTACTGGTACACCGAGACTACCATTCACGTAATCTCATGGTATTACCGGAACAGGTACCTGGCGTCTTAGACTTTCAAGATGCGTGGTAGGCGCTATCACTTACGACTTAGTATCGTTGCTTAAAGATTGTTATATTGCTTGGCCAATCCCTCGCGTGCACGAGTGGGTTCAACATTACCATCAACGTTTATTAGATGCGGGTTTAATTGACTGCTCAGCGCAACAATTCCAACGCTGGTTTGATTTTATGGGTTTACAACGACATTTAAAAGTCTTAGGGATTTTCTCGCGCTTAAGCTTGCGTGACAACAAACCCGGTTATTTAAAAGACATACCACTGACCTTCAGCTATGCCTTAAATACCTGCTCAGCTTATGAAGAATTAGCCGACTTTCACCTGTTCTTAAACACCCAGATAAAGCCTGTTTTAGCAGAGAGCCTATGAAAGCCATGATTTTAGCCGCCGGACGTGGCGAACGTATGCGTCCCCTCACCGACCATACCCCCAAACCGTTATTACGGGCCGCAGGTAAACCATTAATCGAACATACACTTAATCAGCTTGTGACTGCCGGTTTCACTGAGATTGTTATTAACCACGCCTATTTAGGTGAGCAAATCGAAGCATATTTAGGTAATGGTGAACAATTTGGCGCTACTATCCAATACTCCGCTGAAGGCAATACAGCCTTAGAAACCGCTGGCGGTATTATTAACGCCCTGCCCTTACTCGGAGAACAACCGTTTCTAGTGGTCAATGGCGATATAGCCACCGATTTTGACTACCGGCTACTACAAAATATCGAGATAGACTTAGCCTATTTAGTCTTAGTCGATAACCCTGAGCATCATCCTCAAGGCGATTTTGCGCTGACGGATGACGGACAACTCAAGGAATGTGGTGAACATAAACTCACTTTTAGCGGCATTGGCGTTTATCACCCGGCCTTATTCAACAACTGTCAACCCGGTATTTTAAAATTAGCGCCTATTCTGCGAGCTGCCATGCAACAAGCCCAGGTGCATGGCTGCCATCATCAAGGTTTTTGGTTAGACATAGGCACACCAGAGCGCTTGCAAGTGTTGTCAGCAAAATATGGCACTACATGATGCTAGAAACAGCAATCGACTGATTTCGTCCATGCTGTTTCGCATAATAAAGACTTTTATCGGCCGCTGTAATAAGCTTATCGAACTGCAATCCAGTGCTTTTAGAATCGCTACGCCAATACTTAACGTGCTTTGAAATGATTGCCCGTTAACTTCAAAGACCAATGCGGCATAAGCATTGCGTATGCGCTCCGCTAATACCAGCGCATCTAATTCGCTGGTCGAAGGCATTAGAATACAAAATTCTTCGCCGCCATAACGCGCAAAGCAATCTGCATTGCGTATCGTAGCGTTTACCATTTCAGATAAGCGCTTTAATACTAAATCACCTGTTTGATGCCCATAGGTATCGTTAACCACCTTAAAATAATCAATATCCAGCAGCATAACCGACAAACGTTTTGCCTGTGCGTTGAAATAACGAACAAAACATCGCACCTTTTTCCTCTAAACTGCGTCGATTTAAGGCGTCTGTTAATTGATCATGCGTGGCTAACATCTGTAAATGCATCGCCAAGCGATAATTCAGCATGAGCACAAAGCCAAAGGTTAAGCATAACTGAGTCACACTACCGACAAAAAATGTTACCGGATTAATTAACGCGGAAGCATAAAGCCAATAATTCGGGTCAGGAAAAACAATCAGTTTTAGTGCTCTAGTAAAAAACATAGCGCCTTGAATCGCAAACGCACCGCCGGTAAACCAATAAGCCGTTCTTAGCGGTTGCTCAATACGGATGAGTAATGCTTTAGCACATAACGCATTAATTAAACCAAACGCTAACGAATTGGCAATTACGCGACCATTAATATCTGGCCTAAGAATGCAAAACCACAGATTTTGCAACAATACTAAAACAATAAAAATACTGGATAACAACCATAGCTGACGTTGTTCCTTAAAACGCCTTAATACCATTCCAATATAAGCATAAAGCTAACGCTAGCAACACAGAGCCCACAACAATAACCCAATTTGGCTCTAAACTCGGTCTTTCTTGCAGTAGGGCTAACCCTAAACTCAGTCCAGCGCAAAAACTCGCTACCGCCCAGTGGCGCATACCTCGAATACTACCGGCATGTAATCCAGCTAATGCCAGTAAGCCACAGAAGAGTAAATTTAAGCAAGCCACCATCACCATCATGGTGCGCACATCCAGCGATTTCATCGGTATAACCTGTCAGGTTGGCTGATTAGATTAGCATTTCTTATAGCATGAAATTAAGAAAATCACAGCCTACTAATACGCTTAACGCCAGTTAAGTTGCATAGCATGATTTTGTATCACTATTTCACTTATTTTTAATATGGTAAATGTAAAGTAACCTCGCCTTACGGCAATCTAATATTAATACAGAGAGGTCATCTTATGAATAAAACAACTCTTGCTTTAGCTATGAGCATTGCAACATCAAGCACGGCTTTTGCGGCAAATGATTTTGGTTTAGAAGTGCAAAATTTATTAAAAGCACAATCTTATAAATTTTTCGGCATCGTAAAACCATTAAACAGCTCTGAAACCACATCTGTGCCTCGCGTTGATGGTCAAAAAGCGAATGATTTAATCAAATTAGCCAATGGCTTAACCGCTGAAATTGTAACGCGCCAAGCAGGCGATAGTTCTGACATGATGGCATTCTGGCCGAATGATACCAAACCAACTCACATTGTTACCTGCATCGAGGCCGGTAACGATGCTATCGGTACTTATGCTAGCGGTACTGTAAAACTCACCCCTTCTGTTCAAACAGTCAATCTTAAAACGGGAGAAGTTAATACCATTTTACGCGGTATGATTGCTTGCGATGGCATTCGTCGGACACCGTGGAACACGATTGTCGCTACTGAAGAAGAAGATGACGGCGGGTTATATGAAATTCTTAACCCCTTAGCCACTACCGAGCAAACCTTAGTGGCTCGTGGCGCTAGTGAAACAATAGACAGTGAAGGTAAAGCTGTCACTGGACAAATCGCCTATCGTGGTGCCGTAGGCAAACTCGCTTGGGAAGGATTGGATTTAAACGCGCAAGGTGTTTTATATTACGGCGATGAATTACGTCCAGGCGCAGAAGGCGCTAACTCAGATGGCGGCAGTATTTTTAAATTTGTACCCAGCAAATTATGGGATGGCACGGCTGTCACCGACTTAAGCCAATCACCGTTAACAGCAGGTACGATTTACGCTTACCAAGCCTCTTGCCAAAATAGAAATAGCAGCAGTTTCCCGCAATTTGGTCAAGGTTGTGAAATTGGTGAAGGCGCTTGGGTAAAAGTTGATAGCACTAATTTACGCGCATCGGCTGACGCTAACCATGCAACAGGTTACTACCGTCCTGAAGATGGTCACTTCGATCCGTTATATGTGGGCACCGGTGTTAAATTCTGCTGGACAAATACTGGCAGTGCCAGCGCGCAGAACTATGGCGAAGTCGTTTGTTTAATCGATGCGAAACCAGTAGGTACGGGGGAAGTAACGGTTAATAATCCTAGTGTTAACAGCCATGGCTTAACTTATTTAGCGGATAGCACTGAGAGCAAAGGCTTTGCCGTTGCTGTTGCTAACCGTGCTGTAGAAGGCGATACTGACTTAAATCAACCCGATAACCTAGCCTTCCAACCTATCACCGGCAATATGTATGTTATTGAAGATCATGACTTCGGTGATGTATGGGCTTGTTTACGCGACGGCAAAGACCGTGATATTAAATCTGACGGCTGCATCAAAGTGTTATCAGTTCGTGATAGTAGCGCTGAGCCAACTGGCTTTACTTTCACTGCTGATGGCAAAACCGCTTACCTCTACATTCAACACAGCGATGACTCTGCTTGTACCGATAGCAGTAACTGCCAAAAACATGATGATTATGTAACTGACGATTTAATTAAAATCACAGGTTTTAAAGTCGGTAAAAATAACGTTTTAACATTAAAAGGCCGCTCACAGCGGCCTTTTTTTATTTGCTAAAACGTAAAAAACGTCGATACGGTGAATCTTGCTTCCAAGTAAACGCTTCGGTGTAATAATGTAGCAACGCTAAATAACCAATCACGCCAACAGTCACCGCTTTTTTAACTTCGGTGGCAAATAACACCTGCGTAATATATTGCACTAAATCATCGCCATAAGCTTGCAACACAAAAGCTAAACCAAACGATAAAAGTGGTAGAACGGCAGCAACAGGAATTTTGTACTGTTTGGCTTTTTTGTACAACACGGCATCCGTGTCGAGTTGGTGTTTATTCAAATCATGCGTGATGTAGACCATATACGCAGTTAAATCGTGTACTAAACGTGGCACTAAAATAGCGAAAAAATAATATTTTTCGGAATAAAAATAAAAGCTACTGATAATTAACAAAACATTCGCCCAATAAAACCACTTGGCAAAATGGGTAGTCACAAAGCGCTGGGCGTAAAACGCAAACAAAATAAACAGAAAACAGAAAACACTGGCAACTTGACTTAGTTCTTGCGCTTGCTCAGGCGATAACTGGTTTCTTAAAAAAATCGCTAAATAAATCGCAATACCGGCCATGACACTTAAGGCTAGCAGGATGTTATAGCTCCATGCAGGCAACTTACAAACACCTCGTGCAATACCGTATTGCTGTTTAATCACATGCAGTACCGTCCATGATGCTACAGCTATGTAAAAAACTCTATAAGAAATAAATAAACTACCAATACCAAAAATTACCGCGACACAAGCTGTCATCAGCGCTATTTGCTTACGATAATGAACAAAATATTCTTTATTACACGCTAAAATCAACGTACTTGCGATGATATGTGGCGTACCGAATAAAACTTGAAATAATACGAAATGGTTTGGCGATGTCGGCAACACAGCCATAATGCTGCCATTGAGAACGAACTTATCAATAAGTTGTAAAATAAAACAAACGGGGATGATTGCGTATATACCTAATATCGTCCGCAACGATAAGGTATACTCACGAGCATGGCATTGCTCATGATAAGGAAGCATAGAAACAGACATGATTTATCCTCTTTTATATTAATTTTTATTATTGGATTAGCCACGAGAAGTAAGACCCACTCCTGACGAAAATCCGTAGATAATGATAACAGCCATGTTATTTTGCCTTATTTGGTAATTGCTTTTTTCACTGTTGCTAACTTAACGAGCTTGGCAACTCGCAACGATTCCTTACCTCCTATCAGTTACGTCTAGCGTGACGAAAATGTTAACGTTTTTTTTAGTTCAAAAAAAAGCCGATCAATGATCGGCTTTTTTGTTTAAATAAGCGGCGAGCTTACAAGCTTCCAGTTGAGTTTAATTCATCAAATGCTTGTAATAAACGGTTAACCATACCGGTTTCACCTGCTCTTTGCCATACACGAGGATCATAATATTTCTTATTAGGTTTATCAGCGCCGTCTGGATTGCCTATTTGACCTTGTAAATAACCTTCGTTTTTTTTGTAATATTCCATAATACCGGCCCAAGTTGCCCACTGGGTATCAGTATCAATATTCATTTTCACAACGCCATAGCTGATAGACTCTTTGATTTCTTCTGCAGATGAGCCTGAGCCACCATGGAAAACAAAGTTTAAGCTGTTCGCAGGAATGCCGTATTTTTCAGAAACATACTTCTGTGAGTTGTCTAAGATTTTCGGAGTTAACTTAACATTACCCGGTGAATAAACACCGTGAACATTACCAAATGAAGCCGCTATCGTGAATTTATCGCTAATTTTAATTAAGTGCTCATAAGAGTAAGCCACATCTTCAGGCTGCGTGTAAAGCATGGAGTGGTCTTTATCACTATTGTCAACACCATCTTCTTCGCCACCGGTCACACCTAATTCAATCTCTAAGGTCATGCCTAGCTTAGCCATACGGGTTAAATATTGACCGCAAATTTCAATATTCTCCGCTAAACTTTCTTCCGATAAATCCAGCATGTGCGAGCTGAATAAGGGTTTACCATGTTCAGCATAAAATTTTTCACCTGCATCTAATAAACCATCAATCCAAGGCAATAAATTTTTTTGCAGCATGATCGGTATGCAAAAATTACAGGTACACCATAGCTTTCCGCTAATGCATGAACATGTTGCGCACCAGAAATCGCACCTAAGATAGCTGTTTTCTGGCCTTCTAATTTCAAACCTTTCCCTGCAACATACTGCGCACCACCGTTAGAAAACTGAATAATAACGGCAGATTTTTGCTTTTGCGGCAGCTTCCATAACCGCATTGATAGAACTGGTTCCGATTACATTGACCGCAGGCAATGCAAAACTATTGGCTTTCGCAATTGCAAATATTTTTTGCACATCATCACCGGTAACAACACCGGGTTTGACCACATCTAAAATCTTTTGTGACATTTAACAACTCTGTAGGTAGTGTGAATATAAACAAATGAGCGTTTTGGCTTTAGTAAAGCCAAACGCATTGTTTCTTTATGCTTCCAATGTTTGTAAACGTTCAGCCAACAATTTCTCTAAAGTTTCTAATGCCGTAGTAAATCCCGCAATACCTTCTGATAGTTTTTCTGTGGCCATTCTGTTTTCAGCATGCATTTTATCGAACGTATCTTTATCCATAGAAAGCTTTTCGATATCCTGAGTTTTCGCGACTTCTGGATCTAATTTGCGAGGTAACTCGCCTTCAGTAGCCTGTAATTCGCCTAATAATGAAGGTGCAATCGTTAACAAGTCACTGCCCGCTAATTCAGTAATCTCACCGATGTTACGGAAACTTGCGCCCATAACTTCAGTTTTATAACCGAATTTTTTGTAATAATTGTAAACTTGCGTGACAGATAATACGCCTGGATCTTCCGCAGGTGCGTAAGAATCACGGCCAGTATCTTTTTTATACCAGTCTAAGATACGACCTACAAATGGCGAAATTAAAGTAATACCATTCTCGGCACAAGCAATCGCTTGATGTAAACCGAATAACAACGTTAAGTTACAGTGAATGCCTTCTTTTTCTAACACAGCGGCCGCTTGAATACCTTCCCAAGTGGCTGCGATTTTAATCAAGATACGCTCACGCGAAACACCGTTTGCTTCATACTGGGCAATTAAGTCTCTACCTTTTGCGATAGTTGCTTCAGTATCATACGACAAACGCGCATCAACTTCAGTCGATACGCGACCAGGAATGATTTCAAGAATTTTTAAGCCGAATGAAACGGCTAAACGGTCAAATGCTAACGACACAACTTGCGCAGGCGCGGCATCAGCACCTAATGTTGCTCTAGCACCTTTTAACGTATCATCAACAATACCTTGATACTGCGGCATTTGTGCTGCCGCTGTAATTAATGATGGGTTTGTGGTTGCATCTTGTGGTTTATATTTTTCAATCGCTTGAATATCACCCGTATCAGCAACAACAACCGTTACTTCTCTGAGCTGTTCGAGTAAATTTTTTGCCATGTGATTACCTAGTCTATTAGTTAAAAAAACTGATTGTTTGCGTCTCTGTTCTTCAGCTTTTTCGTTAAGCTTGCTGACGCATATATTTTTCTACGCCGGTCTCAGAAGAGGGTTGTTGCTTAGCCATAAGCGTTTGCCTTGCAACATATTTTGCTACTCGGCTTAATTGCGGCTCACTTTCTTTACTTTTCAAGTATTTAGCAACACCTGTCAATTCTGATTTAGGCGCGACTTGTTTTTCTTTTTGAGCTTGTCTTGCTAACAAATCTTGGCGCAATAAATACTTGCCTACTTTAGATAAAGGCGGAGTATTTTCTTGATTTTTTAAATACTTAGTAACGCTAGATTCATTAACAACAACTTGTGCTTGCTTTGCTTGTTTTTCGGCTAAATGCTGTTTTGTTAGGTATTTAGATACTTTACTGGGTTTAGGCAGACCTTCTTGCTTTTTCAAATATTTAGCAACACCAGTTAATTCTGGCTTGCCTTTTTGATTGCTTAAGTATCTTTCCACACCTGTAGAAGAAGCTTTTACTTGTTTTTCTGTGAGAGCTAAGCGACGAGTATACCTAGTAACACCAGTCACTTTATGCTGTTCCTGTTGCTCCAAATATTTTGCCACCCCTGTTTGCATAGGCTTAGCCTCTTCAGCTTGCGCGGCGACAACGGCTTCGGCTGATTTAAGCTGTAACAACTGTTCTTGTTTTTCAAGATACCTAGCAACGCCGGTCGCTCCGCTTAAATCAGGTGTAAACACCGGATAAGCTAAGTGAGTTTCCTCTGCCTTAGGCTTCTTTAGAAAAAAGAATAAACCAGCCACAGCAGGAAACATTAACCCGCTAACGTGATTCTGATTCATGAATTAGCCTCTATCGCGCAAATATTTCTCTACACCTGTAGCTGCTTCGGTAGCGCTAGATTTTGCAGCTAAAGCTTGTTTTGCTACATATTTGGCAACACCGGTTTTAGTAGCCGCTGATTTAACTTGTTTTTCTAAGTAGCGCGATACGCCTGTGCCGTTAGCTTTATTAATGTAACGCGCAACACCGGTTAAGCCACCTGGATGCGCAGCAACTCCAGAGCCACTTGATTTTGTAGAAGAGGATGAGCCGCCTTGAGATTGGCCTCTCATTAAGAATACGCCCGCTAACACTAAACCGACTAAGCCAATCAAATATGTTGATGAGCTATCTTTAGCCTCTGCTTTGCTGGCAGAGCTAGCGCTTTCAGAAGTGGTAGATGCAGCTGCCGATACAGAATCATCTGATTTTGATTCTCTTACGGGAGCAGTATTGTGTTTGTAGTTCGCATCGCTATAAACAACTTGTGGTTGAAAATTAGCAGCAGGATATTTAGGGTCTGCTTCACTCGCACTATAAGCAGGTTTTGCATCTGCAGCTGCGGCATTTACTTTAGTGTTTTTAATATAGTCATCGTCTTGAAACACGACTTGGGGTTGAAAATCAGAGGCTGGGTATTTTGTTTCAGCTCCTGCTAATGGACTGGCTGCGATAAGACCGATAAATAGACTGTTAATCAGATAATTCTTGTTCACTTTGCTCACCTATACGTCAGAATTAACAGACGCCTCAACTTAACCTGATTTAATTAAATCGTAGTATCAGTCGAAGCGCCTCCTCATTATTGCTTTGAATTGTTATTATTAAAGTATTGCTTCTACGTGTTTCACAACATTTTTCAACTGTGAAGCCAAATTCCTTGAAAAGCAGTCCTGCCGGAGCTGATTCACCGAAGTGATTAATTCCGATAACATTGCCCTGGCTCCCGACATATTTCCACCAACCATCCGTACAACCTGCCTCAACAGCAACTCTTTTCGTCACAGAAGACGGTAATACAGATTCCCGATAAGCTTGATCTTGTGCGTCAAACACATTGGTAGATGGCATTGAAACCACACTGATTTTCTTGCCCTTACCCGCTAATTCTTCGGCGGCTTTAACGGCTAGTTCAACCTCAGAACCTGTAGCAATAATAATCGCATCAGCTTCGCCTTCAACAGCTTTTATCACATAGCCACCACGGCTTATCGCCGCTATTTGTTCAGGAGTGCGAGCCATGTGAGTTAAGTTTTGTCTTGAGAAAATCAATGACGTCGGCCCATCTTTACGCTCAAGTGCAGCGCGCCATGAAACAGCGGTTTCAACCGCATCGCACGGACGCCATACGTTCATATTAGGAATTAAACGTAATGTTGCTGTTTGCTCTATCGGTTGATGGGTAGGACCATCTTCACCTAAGCCAATCGAATCATGGGTATAAACAAATATCGAACGAATCTTCATTAACGCAGACATGCGTAAAGCGTTACGCGCGTATTCGGAGAACATCAAGAATGTCGAACCAAACGGTATAAAACCACCATGTAAAGCGATACCATTCATAATAGCTGACATGCCAAACTCACGAACACCATAGTTAACATAGTTTGCGTCAGCATGGTCGCACATGGGTTTATAACCTTTCCATTCGGTCATGTTCGAGCAACCTAAGTCAGCCGAGCCACCAAAAATTTCAGGTAATAATTTCGCATAGCCTTCGATAGAAGCCAACGATGACATACGTGTCGCTGTGGTCTTTGCTTCAGCATTCACGGCCGCAACAAAGGCGTCGGCATCCGCTTGCCAAGTTGCAGGTAAATCGCCTGCTACACGGCGTTCATATTCTGCCGCCAATTCTGGGTACGCCGCTTTATAGGCCGCAAATTTTGCGTTCCATGCAGCTTCTGCTTTTGCACCTTTCTCTTTAGCATCCCACGCAGCATATACATGAGCGGGAATTACAAAGGCGTCATAATCCCAACCTAAAGCTGCCTTGGTTAAATTAATTTCATCTTGACCTAATGGCGCACCATGACAAGCATGAGAGCCTTTTTTATTAGGAGAACCAAAGCCAATCGTCGTTTTACAACAAATCAATGTTGGCTTATCGGTCATCGCTTTAGCCATGCTAATGGCTTTTAGTAAAGACTCGCTATCATGACCATCGACATCTGGAATGACATGCCAACCATAAGCTTCAAAGCGTTTAGGCGTGTTATCAGTAAACCAACCTTCAACATGGCCATCGATAGATATTCCGTTATCATCCCAAAACGCAATTAACTTGCCTAAGCCTAACGTTCCAGCTAATGAACACGCCTCATGTGAGATACCTTCCATTAAGCAACCATCACCCATGAAGACATAAGTATGATGATCGACAATAGCATGGCCGTCTTTGTTGAATTGGCCTGCTAATGCTTTCTCGGCGATAGCCATCCCTACGGCATTAGTAATCCCTTGTCCTAAGGGACCTGTAGTTGTCTCAACACCTGGCGCATAACCGTACTCTGGATGTCCTGGCGTTTTTGAATGTAATTGGCGGAAACTTTTTAACTCTTCTATTGGCAAGTCATAACCCGTTAAGTGCAATAAAGAGTATATCAACATGGACCCGTGTCCATTTGAAAGCACAAAACGGTCCCGATTTGACCATTTTGGGTTGACAGGGTTATGTGTCATAAAATCATTCCACAACACTTCCGCTATGTCAGCCATTCCCATGGGCGCACCCGGATGTCCGGAGTTTGCTTTCTGAACGGCATCCATGCTCAAAGCGCGTATGGCGTTCGCTAATTCTCGGCGCGAAGTCATATTGTTCTCCTTACTGCGTAGGTAAATTATTCGATCGTGACCGTGAGGGCCTAAGGCTTCGTCACTGTTATTGTGTGTAGTTAATAAAAAAGGAACGAGAGGAAGACCCTCTCGTTCCTTTAAATCACTCTAAATTAGCGTGTCTTTCTCTCATCACTTCTTCAGGAATACCTTTATCATGGATAATATGAGAAATGGTTGATTCCAAGAAAAGCAATGTAGAGAGTTCAAATACTGTTCCCATTGGCATACCGTACACTTTTCCGTATTGTTCGGCAGTACCAATTTGCAGTACAGTCTCGGCCATGTCACCGATAGTGGACCCACTTTTAGCAGAGATTAATACAATTTTTGCACCGACTTTTTGGGCACTTTTAGCAAAGGCTATTAATTGCTCAGTCTCACCAGAACCAGAAATGATAATCAATAAATCGCCTTGTTTGATACTTGGCGTTACGATTTCACCTACGACGCTAACATCGTATCCAGCATGAACTAAACGCATTGCAAAAAAATTGCCTACTAATTTTGACCGACCAGCACCTGCGATAAAAATGCGTTTTGCATTGTCTAACATTTCGGTCAGTTTGACATCGTAGGTGTTGTCAGTAGCGTCCAGAATACTGGATATCTTATCGACAACAAGTTGCTGATGCATTAATTAAACCTCTGTTGCTTCTACTAAATCGCGAATTTCACGTGCCGCTTCTGCTGGAGATGGTGCACCGTAAATTGCAGCGCCAACTACGATAATGCTTGCACCTGCTCTTACTACGT
Source organism: Methylocucumis oryzae (assembly GCF_000963695.1). Taxonomy (GTDB): domain Bacteria; phylum Pseudomonadota; class Gammaproteobacteria; order Methylococcales; family Methylomonadaceae; genus Methylovulum; species Methylovulum oryzae. Next base: position 2,860 of record NZ_LAJX01000015.1, on the reverse strand, counting down.
CTTGAACAGTTGATGCTTTAATACCGCCAGCAACAGAAACTCTAACGTTCAAACCTAATCTAGCAATATCTGCTAAATCAGTGAAAGGTGTGTGACCTGCGGCTTGTGCGTCAAGACCTGTATGCACACCCATGATATGAGCACCTGCTTCTGCAGTTGCACGTGCGCAAGCAACTTTGTCTTCAACATTGATTAAGTCGATTTGAGCTTCTGCGCCGTGTGCGTTTGCTGCTTTAATAACGCCTTTGCAAGTCGCTAAGCCAGAAACACCTAATACCGTACAAATATCAGCGCCAGCTGCATAGAATGGCGTTGCTTCATATTCACCAGCATCCATGGTTTTGAGGTCAACCAAGATTAATTTATCTGGGAATCTTGATCTCATTGCTTTAACCAAATTGACGCCATTGTGTTTGATGCACGGAGTTCCGATTTCAAAAATATCGATATAAGGCGCAACTTGATCAGCTAAAGCAATAGTTGCGTCGAAATCTAATGAGTCCAATGCCATTTGAATTAATGGTCTAACCATGATATGTGCTCCGAAGGGTTATATTAGTTATATTTTGGTTGCATAATTGTTTTGCGAATGTAACTGTAAAGGAGAAAGGGCAGACCTGTCAATGCCCATTACACAATCAACTCATTGGATTCATTTGTTGTTAAGCTAATGCCGTGTTGATTTTCGCTTAAAACCCAGTTATTTTTTTTCGCATGATAATATAATCACTTAATTTATTTAGTTATTTTTCATGACTATACTCGTTAAAGGTAAGTTGAATTAGGTATTGATTATTCTTTTTCAAGAGAAAGCTCTTATACTAAGCGGCAGATTTTTTAATATTCACCTCAGCTAACTTTTCGAGATTAATGCATGGCAATACTCAGCAACATTCGCGCCCTCATTATTGATATGGATGGCGTCTTATGGCATGGTAACAACCCTCTTCCTGGGCTTGTTGACTTCTTTCAAACGCTTCGTCAATTAAATATTCGCTTTATTTTAGCCACTAATAATGCCAGCCTAACCCAACAGCAATATGTCAGCAAACTCGCTGACATGGGCGTATCTGTTAGCCCTGAAGAAATAATGACATCAGGGATTGCCACAGCTCTTTACCTGGCAGAACACGAAGACCCGGCCAAAACCCGAATTTTTGTCATCGGCGAAGACGGTGCTAAGCAACCCTTACTCGAAAAAGGTTTCACGCTAACAGACTTATATCAACTCAATACCGAGAACACACCAGGACAAGGCGCTGATATTGTTGTATGTGGCAAAGACCAAACGTTAACTTGGGATAAATTGGCTACAGCATCATTGAATATCCGTGCTGGCGCAAAGTTTATCGGCACGAATGCTGACACCACACTACCCACCGAGCATGGCATTACACATGGCAATGGCGCCATTTTAGCGGCCTTGCAAACAGCAACAGGCGTGAGTCCAACTATCATTGGTAAGCCCGAACCTATCATGTATCAGCAAGCCATGAGCTTACTAGCGGTACCCCCTAATTTAACAGTTGCCATTGGCGACAGACTAGAAACTGATATTTTAGGTGCAGTGCGTACTGGTATTCGCAGCTTAATGGTGTTAACCGGTGTTTCTACCGAAGCCGATTTACAGCATTCTGACTATCAACCAACCTGGGTTATGTCTGATATTCAAGCAGTTACTGAAGCATTAAAAGCCATGACCACCTAGCAGGACATGTTATGAAAAAATTTATTACTAGCGTCAACAGCTTATTAGAAGACAGCCTTGATGGCTTCGCATTAGCACACGCGGATATTGTTGCGTTGAATAAAGACCCTTTTTTTTATTAAACGCTTAGCGCCAAGCACACCGGGCAAAGTCGCTTTAATATCCGGTGGCGGCTCAGGCCATGAACCCTTGCATATAGGACTGGTCGGCAAAGGCATGTTAGATGCGGCCTGTCCTGGTCAAATCTTTACGTCACCCACACCAGACCAAATGCTTGCAGCTGCTCAAGCTGTCGACCAAGGTGGCGGCGTATTATTTATCGTAAAAAATTACGCTGGCGATGTCATGAATTTTGAAATGGCATCCGAAATGTTGGAAACAGCCAATGCCTCAGTGATTGTCGCCGATGATGTCGCATTACCGAAAGCCCATAGCACTGGAAGACGTGGTGTTGCCGGTACGTTAATCGTTGAAAAAATCGTTGGCGCTGCAGCAGAAACAGGGACAAGTCTAGCAGCTTGTAAACAGCTAGCCGAACGCGTGTTAGCCGCGACTGCATCTATGGGAGTCGCTTTAACTAGCTGCACTGTACCGGCCATAGGTCACCCGACATTCCATCTAAGCGAAACAGAAATGGAAATGGGTGTAGGCATACACGGCGAACATGGTCGTGAAACTTTACCGATCGCTAATACCCGTGACATTGTTGAACATTTAGCCAACGCGATTAACGAAGAGCTAAAACCATCTGCCGGTCAAACCGCATTACTGCATGTTAATGGCTTTGGTGCTACACCCTTGGTTGAGTTGTATACCGTCTACCATTTAGCCGCGCATTATTGGCAACAACGCGGCGTAACCATCACCCGCTCGCTGGTCGGCAACTATACAACATCGCTGGATATGGCGGGGTGCTCGTTAAGCTTATGTTTATTGGATGAGGAATTAACCCGTTATTGGGATGCCCCGGTACATACTGCGCATTTACGCTGGGGCTGTTAACGCTGGCTACACACTTTAAGTAGGGACAGGGTATTCAGAGTGCATAACGCCAGGGATGGCGTGTAGTAGGGCAACGCAGGAGCAGTTGCCGAGGACGCCGTGAATACATCCCTGTAGGCTTGGCGGCAGCATCCCTGCTGCCAACACCTG
>NZ_LAJX01000149.1 GCF_000963695.1 Methylocucumis oryzae | reverse complement strand
ACTTCAGGTCGAGCGGTTGAAGCGGCAGGTGACATCGATGTGTTAATGCTCGATAAAACCGGCACGATTACGTTAGGCAACCGGCAAGCGTCTATGTTTATTGCTGTTAAAGGCGTTACTGAAAAAGAACTTGCCGATGCGGCACAGCTTGCGTCATTGGCTGATGAAACACCAGAAGGCCGCAGTATCGTGGTTTTAGCCAAGCAAAAATATGGTTTTAGAGAACGTGATGTGAAGGCCTTAGGTGCGACGTTTATCCATTTCAGTGCCCAAACACGTATGAGCGGCGTTAATATCGAAGGTCGGCAAATCAGAAAAGGTGCGACCGATGCCATTAAGAGCTATGTCGAAGATTTAGGCGGTAAATTTTCGCCAGAATACAGCAAATTAGTTGATGATGTGGCTAGACGTGGCAGTACGCCCTTAGTCGTTGCCGAAAGTACGCGCGTGCTAGGCGTGATTGAGCTTAAAGATATTGTTAAAGGTGGGATTAAAGAGCGTTTTGCCGAGCTTAGGCAAATGGGCATTAAAACCATAATGATTACGGGTGATAATCGCTTAACGGCTGCGGCTATCGCTGCCGAAGCCGGTGTGGATGATTTTCTGGCCGAAGCGACGCCCGAAGCCAAGCTGAAACTCATCCGGCAATACCAAGCTGACGGCCGGTTAGTTGCTATGACGGGGGATGGCACGAACGACGCGCCCGCGCTCGCACAAGCCGATGTTGCCGTGGCGATGAATAGCGGCACACAAGCCGCTAAAGAAGCTGGAAATATGGTGGATTTAGATTCTAACCCAACCAAGCTGATTGAAATCGTTGAAACCGGCAAACAAATGTTAATGACACGTGGTGCGTTAACAACGTTTAGCATTGCCAATGATATAGCGAAATATTTTGCCATTATTCCCGCCGCGTTTGCGACGACTTACCCGGTGTTAAATGTTCTTAACATCATGCACTTAGCCACGCCAGCCAGTGCGATTTTATCGGCTGTGATTTTTAATGCCTTAATCATTATTGCCTTGATTCCGTTAGCCTTAAAAGGTATCGCTTATAAGCCCGTAGGTGCTGCTACGTTATTACAAAATAACTTACTCATCTATGGTGTCAGTGGCCTAGTGGTGCCGTTTATAGGTATTAAAGCGATAGATTGGTTGTTAGTTAGCCTTGGTCTGGTTTAAGGAGCGCATGATGCTTAAGCAATTAAAATCTGCATTAGTGTTATTAGCTATTTTTACGCTATTAACAGGCGTGCTTTATCCGGTTATAGTCACCGGTATCGCACAACTTATTTTCCCTCAGCAAGCCAATGGTAGTTTAATCACTGATAGCCGTGGCAATGTGTTAGGTTCGGCATTAATTGGTCAACCATTTTCACAACCAGAGTATTTTTGGGGTCGACCCTCTGCAACAGGGCCTTATCCGTATAACGCCGCAGCCTCAAGTGGCTCCAATTTAGGACCAACTAATCCAGCGTTACTCGCGGCAGTTAAAGATCGTATTGCCGCGCTTAAGTCCGTTGACCCAGACAATCAAGCAGCGATACCCGTCGATTTAGTGACAGCATCCGGTAGTGGCTTAGACCCTCATATTAGCTTAGCTGCCGCCGATTATCAGGTTCACCGCGTTGCTCAGGCTCGCCATCTAGCCCCTGAAAAACTAAGAGAAATCGTTCAAGCCCACACTGAATCAAGGCAAGGTTGGTTACTAGGTGAACCTAGAGTAAATGTGTTAACGCTAAATCTGGCATTAAACGCGATAGGCAAAGATGGTCAATAATGATGCGCGCAATCATTTTATACCTTGGCTTATTCTTTATTCTGTTAGGGGCTACCAGCGCTGATACCGGCAATGAACGTTTTTTGTTGCCGACTACTAAAATGTACCTTGAGGCATGTAGAGAAAAAGCCTTATCACTGCACCCTGGAAGAATAGATAGGGTGGAATTTCTCACAGGCAAACACCATGATTCTGTTATGCGCTATGAAATTAGCGTTAACTATACGCCAGCATGGTTATTGGTATGTGATTTAGCCAGCGGCAACATTTTCAGTACGCAACAACTGCTTATTGAACCAATGGAGCTAAAATCTAACTTGTCAGTTAACGCCGATTGATTTATTTGGAGACAGCCGTGGACATCGAACGCCCTGATCCAGACCAGCTACTCGCACGCGTGGAACGGGAACATAGCCGCGCGACGCGGGGGCGGTTAAAAAATTTTTTTTTGGTGCCGCCGCTGGGGTTGGTAAAACCTACGCGATGTTACTCGCTGCTAAAGAAAAACGTGCAGAGAATATAGACATCATCATAGGGCTGGTAGAAACGCATGGTCGTAAAGAAACGGCAGCATTGTTGCAAGGTCTGGAAGTACTACCACCAAAGCAAATTGACTATCGTGGTGCAGTATTAACTGAATTTGATATTGATGCGGCATTAAAACGCAAACCGTCGATTATTGTTGTCGATGAGTTAGCGCATACTAATGCACCTGGCTCACGTCACCCTAAGCGTTGGCAAGATATAGACGAACTACTCGAAGCCGGTATTGATGTTTATACGGCGCTGAATGTGCAACATTTAGAAAGCTTAAACGACGATATTGGTCAAATTGCCGGCATACGCGTTTGGGAAACGATACCTGACACCGTATTTGAAGAGGCCAATGAGGTCGAGCTAGTCGATTTACCCCCCGATGAGTTATTAGATAGGCTAAAAGATGGCAAAGTCTATATTGCTGAACAAGCCGAAGAAGCCGCGAAACATTTTTTCCGTAAAGGCAATTTAATTGCGTTAAGAGAATTAGCGCTACGACAAACGGCGTATCGCGTGGATGCGCAAATGCTCGATTATCGCGAAAATCATTTTATTCGCGATGTTTGGCAGGTTAACGAGCGAATCCTGGTTTGCATAGGCCCAAATCCGTTATCAGAGCGTTTAGTACGTGCCGGTAAGCGTTTTGCGACGAGTTTACGTGCAGAATGGTTAGTCTTGTATGTAGAAACGCCAGAATTACAACGTTTACCGGCAGAAAAGCGCGATGGTATTTTACGCATTCTAAGATTAGCCGAGCAATTAGGCGCGGAAACCGCGACCTTAAGCGCTCCGAAAATGAGTTCGGCGATTATTCGCTATGCGTATGAGCGCAATGTCACCAAAATTGTTATGGGAAAGCCGAGTCGGCGCGGTTGGCGGCGCATGTTATTAGGTTCGATAGTTGATGATTTAATCAGCCAAGCCCATAACATCAATATTTATCTACTCGGTACACCTAGAGCCGATAGCACTAAAGCTGAGCTATCGTTATACCGAAGAAACTCTTTGCCTGGACTAAGCAAGCGCAATGCTAGCCTAAGCAAAAATCGCTATGGTTATTTGTGGGCTATTGTCATTACGCTAGTGAATACCGGCCTTGGCTATTTGATGTTAGACCGGTTTGCGCTGGCCAATTTAATGATGGTCTTTCTGCTTGGCGTGGTATTTATTGCGACGCGCTTTGGGCATGGCCCATCGATATTGGCTTCATGCTTAGGCGTGTTAATGTTTGATTTGCTGTTTGTACCGCCTTATTTCAGTTTTACCGTTGCCGACAGCCAATATTTATTTACCTTATTAGCGATGTTAACGGTGGCTATGGTGATTAGTCATTTAATGGCTAATGTGCGCTCGCAGGCCAAGGTCGCAGGTCATAGAGAGCGCCGTGCGACCGTGTTGTATGCGATGAGCAAAGAATTAACGGCAAGCCAAAGCGAAGATGAAATCGTGCGTACAGCGGTTAAGCATTTTTATACCGAGTTCGGTAGTAAAAAACGTTATTTTATTTACCGATGCGAATAACCGCGTTGTTTATCCTAAACAGTTGCCTATGCCGGAATCATTGAGTTCAGCCGATTTAAGCGTGGCGCAATGGGTGTTAGATCACAATGAAATCGCCGGTCAAGGCACACATACCTTACCTGGCGCGGATGCGGTTTATTTTCCGTTAAGCAATAAAGAAACGATGTTAGGCGTTTTAGTGTTGTTGCCAGTTAATTTGCGCAGGATTTTTTTACCCGAACAACAAAAGTTATTAGAAACATTACTAAGCCAAATTGCACAAGCGATTACCAGGGTACGCCTAACTGAGCAAACGAAATCAGTACAATTAGCCGTGGAAGCAGAGCGGTTGCGTAATTCGCTATTAAGCGCCATTTCCCATGATTTGCGCACGCCACTGGCAACGATTATGGGTTCGGCTAGCACTTTATTAGACAACCGAGCGTTATTAGAACCCCCTGCACAACAGGATTTAAGCCAAGCGATTTATGACGAAGCGCAGCGTATGTCTACACTGGTTAATAATATCTTAGACATGGCGCGCTTTGATGCGGGTAAGGTCGCCTTGAATAAACAATGGTATCCCGCTGATGAAATCATTGGTTCGGTATTAACCCGTCTACAAACTCAATTAACCCATCGACCATTAGCGGTGAATCTACCTTCCGGCATGACGATGCTGTATGTTGATGTCGTCTTAATCGAGCAAGTGTTAATGAATTTAATAGAAAATGCTTTGCGTTATACGCCGTTAAATAGCTCTTTGGAATTAACGATTAGCACTATTGACGATGGCGTTGAGATTACATTAGCTGATCACGGGCCAGGTATTCCAGACGGTTATCAACAAAAAATATTTGAAAAATTTTATCGCTTACACCATGAGAGCGCGCAAAGTGGTGTAGGGTTAGGCTTAGCGATATGCAAAGCGATTGTAGAAGCTCATGGCGGTATTATACGCGCACAAAACAGAGCAACGGGCGGCGCTGTTTTTAGTTTTACTATCCCGTTAGAACAAGCGCCGCCAGTGCTAACAACAGAACTATAAAGTTGATTTTTAACAGGTGTTAACTATTTCTGAATACTGTAAAAAAGCAAAGAAAAAAATTAAAGATTCTCTAGCCAACGCCGATAAACCCTACGAGAGTTAATCAGGTGGTTACAATCCCTCGATTACCTAAATACAATCACACAATAAGCTAGGAGAAATATCATGTCTTCAGTAGTCAATACCAATATAAGTTCACTGACTGCACAGAGGAATTTGGGCAAATCACAAATGTCTCAAACGACAGCAATGCAACGCTTGTCTTCTGGTCTGCGCATTAACAGTGCAAAAGACGATGCTGCGGGTCTCTCAATTTCTGACCGCATGACATCACAAATTAAAGGCTTAAACCAAGCAAGTCGCAATGCGAATGATGGTATTTCATTAGCGCAAACTGCCGAGGGCGCTTTAGGTGAGATTACCACTAACTTGCAACGGTTGCGTGAGCTGGCAGTTCAATCTGCTAACGCAACCAACACGACCGTTGACCGTGCTGCTATCCAACAAGAAGCCGATCAATTGTTAGAAGAAATTGATAGAGTAGCCGGACAAACTGAATTCAACGGCACGAAATTACTGGATGGTTCATTTAAAGACCAATCGTTTCAAATCGGTGCTAATGCCGGTCAAACCATCTCTATAGGCATGACCAGCTCAAAAACATCAACACTGGGTACCGGTGATGCGTCATCTATTACAGGACGTGCTAGTGCTTCGGTAGCGGGCGACTCGACAACAACACCGTCTATGGTAGCGGGCGATGTCAGCATTAATGGCGTCACTATCGGTGCTTCAGTCGGTACAGCCGATAATAAGTCGTTCTCGTTTAATGCGGCGAGTGCGATTGCCAAAGTAGCGGCGTTTAACTCATTATCAAACGAAACAGGTGTTGTGGCATCGGTTAATGCGACTGAAGTTGAAGGTCGAGCCATGACTGGCGCGGCAACAGACGGTGTTATCGTTATTAACGGCGTATCAACCTCTGCTGTGTTTACCACGACAGACACTTCCGCAACGCGTCAATCAGTGATTACGGCGATTAACGCTTTATCTGATCAAACCGGTGTAACAGCCGTTGATACCGGTACCGATGCAGGCGGTGTAAAACTGGTCTCTCAAGATGGCCGCAATATTACGTTAGGCTTTGATAACTCAGCGTCAACAACAGCATTAACCGCATCCTCTACTGGTTTAGCATTTAATGGTGTTGATTTAACCGACCCTACTGATAAGACCGATGCCGGTTATCAAACGTATTTTGGCACTTATACGTTGTCTTCAGCAAAAGATATTAAAATTAATGAAGGAACAGGCACGATTAGCAATACCGGTTTACAAGCGGGAACATATTCGCCACAAGTGGCTTATACCTCAACTGCTGCTTTGACAACTAACACAGCGTTTACCGCTGGTGATTTTAAAATCAACGGCGTATTAATTGGCTCTTCATTAGCCAGTGATGATAAAGCGTCCTCTAGTTTAAAAGATAATAGTGCGATTTCTAAAGCGGCGGCGATTAATGCGATTTCTAAGCAAACGGGCGTTTCTGCTGTAGTCAATACCAATGCTACTAATGGAATCGAAGCCACAGCGGGTGCATCGGGTGTTATTAATATTAACGGAGTTAATACCGGTACGGTCACAACTACAGGTACAGACTTTGCTGCTGATAGAGCGGCGGTGGTTCAAGCCATTAACGCCATATCCGGTCAAACTGGCGTGGTCGCTATTGATACCAATGACAACGCTAAAGGTATTAAACTTGAAGCAGCTGATGGTCGTAACATTGTTATCGACACAGCAACAGGCGGCTTTGCTGGTGACGGTACTGATACTGGATTGGTTGCCGATGGTACTTATACCGGTTCGGTTACATTAAAATCAGCCACTTCATTTACTATTGAAAGTGGCACAACCGGTACCGATGTAACAACTACGTTAGGTTTAGAAGTTGGTACTTACGGTTCTGGTAAAAGCGGACAATCGTTAGATTCTATTGATTTAACAACGGCTTCCGGTGCAACAGCGGCATTAACCGCGATAGATAATGCATTAGCGTCTGTTAACAGTGGTCGAGCGGTGTTAGGTGCGGTGCAAAACCGGTTTGAATCAACTATTTCTGCGTTGCAAATTACCTCTGAAAATTTAACCGCAGCGCGTAGCCGTATTAAAGATGCTGATTTTGCTGCTGAATCTGCTGAGTTAAGTCGCTCACAAATCTTGCAACAAGCAGGTACAGCGATGTTGGCACAAGCAAATACCGCAAGCCAAGGTGTTTTATCTTTATTGAGATAAACTCCTGAGTTCGTGTAACATGGGGCGTGGCTGGTTGAGCCACGCAGCTTGAGCAGCGGTCGATTTTCGTCCGCTGCTTTTGTCTTTTAAGCGAGTAAGAGGTGCGTCGTGGATATTTCAGTCAGCAATGTTGCCAATGTCGTGGCACTCCAAAAACGAAGTGAGCATACGGATAAGCCTATACCAGAGCAGTCTGGCTCTCGCCAGAGTAGTTTTGCCCAATCTACGCCATCTACTGCATTTGATAGATTAAACAAGTCATCGAATGACAGTAATGATGGTCATAAAGACCAGCAAAATAAAATGCGCGATCAAGTCGATCAAGCCGTAAAGAATATTAATGATTTCTTTCAAATGTCTAGGCGAACGATGCAGTTCTCGGTCAGTGAAAATACCGGAAAAATGGTTATTGAAATTAAAGATGAAACAACTGGCGAGTTAATCCGGCAAATTCCATCGGAAGAGATTTTGCAATTAGAGAAAAAATTGGACGAAGTACAAGGGTTATTGTTCAGTAGAAAGGCTTAATACATTAGCGCTTAGAGAGGTGTGTCATGGCTAGCATCACATCAACAGGTTTAGGCTCTGGCCTTGACATCAATGGTATGGTAACGAAACTGGTCGCTGCCGAAAGGTCGGCGGCTGATACTCGTAATACCACGAGAGAAGCGAATGACAACGCCAAAATTACTGCCTTAGGTAACTTTAAAGGCGCTTTGTCCGACTTTAAAACGTCGTTAACTACGTTAAGTCAAACCAGTAGTTTTCAAAAAATTACTGCGAATTCCAGCGATACCTCCATTATTACCGCCTCAGCACTGAGTGTCGCCGAGGTCGCCAGTTATCAAGTCGAAGTTAAAAGCACGGCACAAAGCCATGCGTTAGCGTCTAAAGCTTACGCCGATCCTACGACCGTAGTGGGTTCTGGCACATTAACGATTAATTTCGGCACAACCGATTATGACACTACCACCAAGGCTTATAACGGATTTACGCCAAATGCCAATAAGCCATCGTTAACATTGACTATTGACTCTACCAACAACAGCTTAGTTGGGATTCGCGACGCGGTTAACAAAGCCAATGCGGGTGTGACGGCGTCTATTATCAATGATGGCTCCGGTAATCGTTTAGTGTTTAAATCTACCGACACCGGCCTTAGTAACAGTATGCAAATCAAAGTCACGGAAAGCGGCGGCGCAGGCTTGTCTGATTTAGCATTTTGACAGCTCTAGCAGCCAAATGACCCAAACCCAAACAGCCAAGGACGCTGTGCTGAATATCAATGGCCTAGATGTGAGTAGCACCAGTAACACGATTAACTCTGCGTTAAAAGGCGTTACGTTTAATTTGCAACAAGCGCAAGTAGGCAAGACGGTTACTATTAATGTTAATCGTCAAAGTGAAGAGCTAACCACTGCGATAAACAGCTTTGTCGAGAAATACAACGCCTTAGTCGCTAATGTTAAAAGCAGTACCAGTTACGACGCAACGACCAAAACAGCCGGTATCTTAATGGGTGAATCCGTTGTGCAAAGTGGTATGGTGCAAATTCGCAGTATGTTAACCAACTCGTTAAACAGCGCGTCAGGCATTAGCACGTTATCGGATGTTGGTATTAGCATACAAAAAGACGGCTCGTTAAAATTTGATGCGGATAAATTTGCCAAAGCCCAAAACACCGATATTGACAGTGTAACGGCGCTATTTTCCGTGTTAGGCCGCACGTCTGATAGCAAAGTACAATACATTAGCAGCTCTAAAGAAACTATGGCCGGTAGTTATGCGGTTAATATTACCCAAGCAGCGACACAAGCGTCGCTTGAAACCAGCGCATTAAGCTTTCCATTAACGGTTGACGGCACGAATAACAGCTTAGTGGTAAAAGTTAACGGCTTAAAATCAGGTACTATTGCATTGACACAAAAAAACCTATAACAGCGGTAGCGACTTAGCCAGTGAACTGGAAGATAGAATTAATGCCGATGCGACGCTTAAAACCAGTAATTTAACCGTCAAGGTTGATTATGATACAACCAATAACCGCTTAGTCATTAAATCCAATACTTACGGTGCATCATCACAATTTGAAATCGTCGAAGGGAGTGCAAGCTTAGGGCTAAGTCCCGCTTTAGGCACAGCAGGTCTTGATGTTGCGGGTACGATAAATGGCTTGACCGCAACCGGCAAAGGCCAATTTTTAACGGCGTCATCAGGCGATGCTAGCGGCTTGAAGTTGTTAGTCGACGGCACCACGTTAGGCGATAGAGGAACGGTGACATTTAGTCGTAGTATTCTCGATAAGCTTTCGGCGACTATAGACAGCTTATTAAGCACTAATGGCTCTTTAAACAGCAGAACCTCTGGCTTGCAAAATGATTTAAGCGAAGTCGCTAAGGCCAAAACAGCGCTGAATGAACGCATGGAGAAATATCAACAACGTTTATTAGCCCAGTTTAATGCAATGGATCAATTAATTGGCAGTATGCAAGCCACCAGCTCGTTTTTAACACAACAAATTACTGCCTATAACAACGCCAACAGCAATAATTAGCTGAACGAGTAAATCACATCAAAACGCGACCATAACGCGTTTATCTCATCACGACGACAAACACTCACTGGCAAGCTTAGCTCTGTTGCAGTTAAACCTAACTCTTGCAAAGATTCATGCTCCACATAAACGTCATTAATCTCATACAGTGGAAGGCAAGCAAACCGCTCCGTCGTACAGCTCGTCTCTAATCCATTGGGCAGAGGATTTTTCTTGATTAAAAAAACAGCTTGGTCAAGAAACAAAAGGCTAACGGGTTGGTCGAACGCCGCAACGATTAACAACGTATCTAAAATTTCTTGCACGCCTGTCATCGTTAACAGCGGTTTGGTCACGACAAATAAAAAACGCTTCGCCATTACGCAAACACCATAAAACGGTCGGCCATTAACATAGCCTCAACTAATTGGCTTAGCCCTGAAATTCTAAAGCCATCCGCTAGCTCATTATCAACTTTGCCACGGCGCTCAGCCTCATCACCATGCAATAAACCTCGGCGCTGGGCGGCAGAAATACAAACCACTAAATCCAGCTCATGCAGCTTAGCCAAATGACTCCAAAGCTCGACCAAAGCGGTTTCGCCATTGACAGGATACGCATGTTTAAACGCGTGATAAATGCCATCATGATAAAAAAATACCCTAACGATGTCATGTTGCTGAGCCAAAGCCGCCACAATAAACTGATAGGCTCTAAAGCCTGCATCAGATTGTCCAGGGCTTGTGTTAATTTGTAATGCAAATTTCATAAGCGTGTTAGATAAAGCCTGATAAATCCTGTTATTCTATCGCGCACGCGGCAAACAATTCCAATACGATCTTTGCAACGCCATCATCAACCCTCAAGGTTAGCACGTATGAAAAAAACCATCGCCACTGCATTAGCATTAATGTTAAGCGTTCACACTACAGCCATGTCAGCCATAGACACCGGGCAAAACGACAAAATCATCTTACCGGACATGGGCGACTCATCAGGTACTTTGATTACCCCAGAAGAAGAAAAAGAGTTCGGAGAAGCCTTTTTTCGCAGCCTACACTCGCAAATCGACATCAATCAAGACGCAGAAATACAAGAATACATACAAACTTTAGGCAATAAACTCGCGGCTAACAGCGATAAACCCGAGCAACCTTTCCACTTCTTCGTCGTGATGGAAAATGATATTAACGCCTTCGCAGGGCCAGGTGGTTATATTGGCGTTAACTCCGGTCTTATTCTCAATACTGAAGCGGAAAGTGAACTCGCCTCGGTTATCGCCCACGAAATTGGCCACGTGACGCAACGGCATTTATACCGTGCTGCTGAAGCGGCTGGGCGTTTATCGATTCCCACTATGGCAGCGACACTTGCCGCCATATTACTTGGAATGCAATCAGCCTCGATGGGGCAAGCCGCTATCATGGCCATACAAGCCGGTAGCGTACAATTTCAAATCAATTTTACCCGCGAAAACGAAGAAGAAGCCGATAGAGTAGGTATGCAAACACTGGCGAATTCACATTTTGACCCGCGCAGTATGCCGACGTTTTTTGAAAAATTACAACAATACACACGCTATTCGGGGCAAGACGTGCCAGAGTTTTTACGCACTCACCCGGTGACAGCATCTCGTATTTCAGACACGCGCGGACGTGCTGAAACCTACCCGTATAAACAATACCTGGATTCAATGAGCTATCAGCTCACCAAAGCCAAAATCCGTGTGTTAACCAATGCCATAGACGACAAACAAACGCTAACCTATTTTCAAACTCGGCTTAGTCAAGGCACGCCCGATCAGCGCGAAGTAGCTAAATACGGTATGGGTTTAATCCTGCTCAAAATGCAAAAATATTCAGACGCGGAACGGATATTGCGAGAACTCGAGCAACAATCCCCGAAGCAACCTCAATATGCCACAGCCTTAGCGCGTATCGCTTTAGAATCCAAAGACTTTGAAACGGCTTTAGTTCGCTACAAAAAATTAGCCGAGAATTATCCTGGGAATGATGCTGTCGCGTTAGAGTATATCAATTGTCTACTAAAAGTGAGAAAGCCAGAATTAGCAAAACAAAGCATCGCTAAATTAAGCGAGCGCACGCAAAAATTACCTATTTATTGGCAGCTATTAGCACAAACCTATAGCGACTTAAAACAACCGGCCGAATCTCATCGCTATCTGGCGGAATATTATTACGCAATGGGGCAAACACAAGATGCGATTTTACAAATTAAGCTAGCGCAAAAATCCAAAGGCTTAACGTTTATCACCTCATCGATTCTAAACGAGCGATTACATTACTTCCAAACTCAACAAATCGAAGCCCGCCTAAATCATCGCTGAAAAAGTTTCTTTGTTAGATCACGTGCAATAAACGCTGCTACCGTTAGGGAATGAGCATAAATCGACTACCCACTTAAAGTGGGATAGATTTGTTATAGTCAGTAGGGCTAGTGTCATTCTGGCATGGATTGCCGGAATTCACGATTTGTATTACCAAGCCAATCCAGCAGTATTCACAGAAATTTCAACAAGTAATACTTTCTTAAACAAGAACATAATACTCGTCGCTTAGAGCTTTTCTTAGGTTTCTAAGCATTCAATAACGCAAAAAACTCCCACAGTTCTCCCATTACAGTAACGCTTTTTTATCAGATACTAACGCCATGCCGTAAGTAAGGCAGGGTTTGAATGAAACAGTTAGTGAAAATAACAGCGACTACGCCCTAATCTACAAATCAACCGTAACGAATGGAGA
>NZ_LAJX01000148.1 GCF_000963695.1 Methylocucumis oryzae | reverse complement strand
GCCTAGCGTAACGCTATCAATGCCTTCGGCAGCCGCTATGCTAATCGTACCCGTCGTAGTTTCGCTGGTATCGCCTACACTGGTTAAGCCGACTTCATAGACGGTATTGTCACCGGTCGCCGCGCCATTGCCATCATCAGCAAAGATGCTTGGTGCACCGTCGGTAGCCCCATTTATCGTTATCGTCAACGTCGCGGTCGTGCTGTCACCATCGGCATCGGTTAATGTATAGGTATAGACTTCGCTTAAGCTATCGCCGGTTTTTAACGCGTTGACGTCTGCATTGCTGTTATCTATGGTGTAGGTGTATGCACCGGTTTCGCTTAACGTTAAGCTGCCGTAATTACCCGCTAATGCGCTGTTGAGTGTGCCGTTCGTTGCGCCAAAACTTATCGCAGTAATCGGTGTACCGTTGGTATCTGCGCCTTGCTCATCGGTAACATCGCCTGCACTGCCGCTGACGTAGACATTGCCGCTAGTAGTGGCACTGCCATCTTCGGTGATGCTATTGCTGTCGTTATTCGCGACCGGGGTGTCGTCGATGATTTGTATTGTAAAGTTACCGTTGCTGCTTTCTTCCGCTCGGTCAGTGATGCTAAGCGCTATCACATCCGTATTTTCACTGGCTCCTGGCGTGTTTTGCACAGATGTCAACGTGTAGCTGTAGGCAATACTGCCGCCTGTGCTGATTCCGTCAATTTCGCCACTGCTGGTGTAGGCAGTTAACGTGAGTTCGCCTTTACTGGTCGTTATCGTGATGGGTGTTGTGCCTAGGTTGTTTAAGTCGCCTAAGGTGACTAGCGTACCTTCGATTTCTATGTAATCTATCCCTTCGGCGGCGCTTACGCTAATTGTTCCTGTGGTCGTTTCTGTGGTATCAACAACACTGGTTAAGCCATGTTCGTATACCGTGTTGTCCCCGGTAGCCGCGCCGTTGCTATCATCCGCATCAATGGTCGGTGCACCGTCGGTGACACCGTTTATGATAATGGTTAATACAGCTGTTGTACTGTCGCCATCATCGTCGGTTAATGTGTAAGTAAATTCTTCGGTTAAGGTTTCTCCGACCAGTAATTGATTGACGGTGCTGTTGTCATTATGAAGTGCGTAATCATAACTGCCATCAGCATTTAACGTTAACTCACCGTAATTACCGGCAAACGCGCTCCCGATTGTACCGGTTGTTGCACCAAAGCTTACGCCTGTAATCGGTGTAGCATTAGTATCTGCGCCTTGGTCATCGGCTACATCACCTGCGCTAAGACCTGTATAAACATTGCCGCTCGTTGTTGTTGGGCCGCTGGTCGTGCCTTCGGTCACGCTATTGGCATCATCGTTTGCGGTCGGCGTGTCGTCTATGATTTGCACCGTTAAAAAGCCAGAATCTACCCCAGCTGATGCATCAAAAACTTCTACATCAAGGCTGTCAAAACTTTCAGTGGCTGCTGGCGTGTTTTGAAGGATATTTAAGGTATAGCTATAGGTTAATTCCCCACCTGTTGTGACACCACCTACGTTACTCGTGCTGGTATATCCCGTTAACGTTAATATGCCTGAGCTTGCTGTAATATCGATAGGCGTGGTACTTAAATTAGCTAAGTCTGTTAACGATAGCGATGTACCCAAAATTGCTATCGAATCTAAACCGTCCGGCGCACTAATCGTAATAGTACCGGTATTGGTCTCTGAGGTATCGACAACACTGGTCAATCCTGCTTCGTAAACCGTCACTTCACCGGTCGCGGCAGCATTATTGTCGTTAATCAATAACGATGGGGAGCCATCGGTTGTACCATGAATTGTGATGACTAATTGTGCTTGATCGGTACCACCATTCTGGTCATCTAACGTATAAGTAAAGACCTCTGTTAAGCTTTGTCCTGTTTTTAACGCGTTGACGTCTGGATTGTTATTGTCGAGCTCATAGCTGTAGCTACCATCATCGGCAATTGTTAAATTGCCATAACTACCCGCTAATGCAGCGCCAATAGTACCGCTAGTACCAGTTCCAGAAGCTTCGGTACCGGTTCTAATCGCCGAAATCACAAGAACATCATGCGAATCTGGATCACTATCTTGACCTATGCTGCCTGGTGTTACATCGCCAGTCACTGGATTTGGCGCTGTATCTTCGGTAATTGAATTACTATCATCAACGGCAGTAGGATTATCATTTTGCGGTGTGATATTTATTTGCGTCGTCACGGTATTGGACGTTGCTGCACCCGTCGCATCCGAGTCTGCATCGACCGTCGTCCAACTAACTGTCCGAGTTGCACTCGTTACGGTAGGATCGTTGGTCGTGTTTAAGAATTTCACACTGTGTAGAACTTGTAAATATTCAGCAACTGTTCCAGAGCCGGTCAGTGTTAACACACCTGCCGAATAGCTTGCGTTGATAGCCGGTATCGTCGTAAACGTTAAAACGTCACCAGTTGTATAACCGCTGCTAATCGTCACGGTCGCACTAACCATATTCGTATCATCCGCATCGGTTAAGGTCATATTAGGTTCTAACGTAACACCTGATGCATCATCTTCTATATAAGTTCTAGGCGTATTTTCACCGCCTAAAACTGGTGCATCGGTCAATGGTGTGACTACTATTGCTTTAAAGACTCCTCCAGTCGCCGCTCCTACACCGTCCGAATTGGCATCAGTTAAGTTTACTGCTAATAATCGTGTTAATTTGCTAACATTGTCGGTAGGATCATCTGTTGTATTTTGATACGTCAAAGTTCGCAATACAGTTTGATATTCAGCTACTGTAGCTAATCCCGTCAACGTCAAAATCCCTGAACTTGAATTATACGAGCTGGAAATATTTACAGTATCGGTTACAGCTAAAATATCTCCATTCAAAAAATTTAAGTCAAATGAAACTGTTCCGCCCGTTATATGTGTATCATCCGTGTCGCTAACTGTTAATCCAGCATCGACAATAGTCGCAGCATTGTTTTCGGTATATGCACCGAGAGTAAACGGAACGGTGATCGTAGGAGCATCATTTACTGCAGTGATGTTAATTGTTCCGGTTAGAGTCGCTGTTAACGCAGTAGTGCTTGATGTTGCATCTTTAGTATTACCGCCATCGTTCAGTGTAATGGTAAAGACTCGACTTGGATCGGTAGCATTGACGGTAGGATCATTTGAAGTGCAGTTGTAACGCAAACGATCTAATAACGCTTGTACAGCGGCAGGAGTCGCAGTAGCTGAGTTAAACGTAATCACTAAGTCCGAAGCGCTACCACCCGAAAACGTTGCAAACGCAGTACCGCCAAAACGGATAGTAGAACCTGACACACCAATTTGACCTGCGCTATTGCCTTGATTAGCAATACTCAAGGTATCGCCAAACACATAACTATCTAAGCTAACTCTTAACGAACCTACACCGCCGGTAAAGAAATTGCTTGGACTGTCAGGATCAGACACTGAAATCGTGCCTCCGACAAATGCAATAGCCGAACCTTGTTCAGTGTAATTAGCACCTAAACTCGTCGCCGACATGACAGGCGCATCATTATCTAACCTTATAGTGACAGCCACCGTGGCGTTTTGAACGGAGCCACCATCACCATCATTGACCGCAAGCGTTAATGTGCGCGTTAAGGTGGGGTTATCAGAACTATTAGCAAAAGTAAGATTCTCAATGACACGCTCTACTATCGCGGGTGTCGCATTCGCATTAAACGTAACAACAAAATTGCTGCCCGAACCACCGCTATGCGTACCAATGATCACCCAGCTACTGCCGTTGAAATACTCGACATCGCTTCCGTTTCTTTGCACATTACCTAACACATTAGCGGCACCCGTTGGTAAGCTCACCGTATCTTGACCACTGACTAAACCACTCACGGTTAATGTGCCGCCGTTATAGTCAGCGCTATCGATGTCGGTTAACGTCACATCGCTGTCAATAAGCGCTGCCGTCGCATTAATCGCGTTTTCAAAATAGGTGACTGCATCTAAGCCAGTCACAGTTGGTTGATCGTTAGCACGGACAACCGTAATCGCTGTAGTAGGAATATTACTGCTTAAAAAGCTGGCGCTGGTGTCGCCTAAGTTATTAGTACCTGCATCGGTGACTTGTACCGATACAAAGCGATTGCCTGCTGTAGGGTTATCGGTTAAGTTGTTATAAGTAGTGCCTTGTAATAAGGTTTGGAAATTGCTTAGCGTTTGAACATTGGCACCATCAGGGACAATAGTAAATACACCTGTGGTGTTGTCATAGCTAACTAAGAAATTACCGACATCGACGTTAGAGTAAGTTGTGGCTAGCGAAAATGCTTGTCCACCGATAGTTAAGACTTCGTTATTACCATCTCTCAAGCCACCGACGGTTAATACCATTTGCGTTAAATTGGTATTGTCGGCATCGGTTAACGTACCTGAAGACGATATATTAACTGCGGTGTGGGTTGAATTAGCACCTTCAGTCCATGTCACCAGGTTGTTTTGACCGGCACTAGCGCCGTTTAAATCAACGACGGGGGCATCGTTAGCAGATGTTATTATTATGACACCTTGGACAGTGATGCTAGATAATGAGGTAGGCCCACCTGCATTACCACCACTTTGGCTGTTATCACTATCATCGAGACTGATATTATAGATACGTGTATTATGGGTATTGTTTGATGTGGGATTATCGCTGGTATTTAGATACTCGATGTTTTGTAAAATTGTTTCAATTTCGGTCAGCGTAGTGTCGTTATCCAAGGTAATGACTAATGGATTACTACCTGTACCGCCGGATGTTGTGACACCGGCAGGCAATGTACCGCTTGCAACTTGCAACACATCTCCAGTTACGCCATTTAATAAAACAATCGAAATCGATCCGGCGCCAAACGTAGTTGAATTAAGCCCTGTCGTCGTCGATAAATCAATGTCGGAAAATGTTAAATCTCCGCTCTGAAATAATTGGGTAGGATCTACCGATAGACCAGACCCGGTGGCACTATTTTCTGATGTAAAAATTTGCGGCCCGAATATTGGATTTATGTCAACATGCCCGCTTAACACCGGCGCATCATTCAGCTTGGTGACATCAATAGTCATCGTATTCGCCGATTGATCTAAAATCACGCCGCCATTAATCGTTGTGCCGGTATCTTCGACTTGAAAGGTAAAGCTGGTATAGGCCGTACCATTCGCATCAGCAGGCGGTGTATAGGTTAATAAACCTGAATTAATCTCGGCCACGGTCACATAAGTCGTACCCGCAACGGTAATATCAACGCCATTTAATTTTAATAGACCATTAGCCGGTAAAGTGGTAATCAACACCCGATTAAACGAATCGGTTGGACTATCTAATGGATCGCTAAAACCAAAATTTGCCGTGGTAAACGTGTAAACGGCATCTTCGTTTACCGTGACCGTAGTATCGGTACCCGCAGGCGCATCGCTAACAGGCGTAATCGTAATGCTACTCGTCACCGAATTACTGTTTTGTACGCCGTTGCTAGCACTGTCGGCATTCGCATCGGTCGCTTGCCAAGTAATTGTACGCGTAGTAGCACCACCTGAAGTTGGTGCATCATTTGTTGAGTTGCTAAAGGTGACTGATTGTAAAACTTGGTTGTAATTCGCAGTAGTATCGGCGCCGCTTAAGGTTAATATGTGAGTTGTTGGGTTATACGTCGCAGTAATACTGGTACCCGTGGTATCGGCAGCCAGCGTATCACCGGTACGGAAATTGGCGCTAATAGTCACAGTCGCACCTGACATATTGGTGTCATCTATGCTATCAGTCACGGTTACACCAGCCCCTATGGTCACAGGCGAGGCTTGTTCTATATACGAACTATTCGATGTAGGGCCAACAATACTCGGTGCATCATTTACCGGATTAACGGTAATATCAACCGTTGTTGTATCGGTTAATGGCAAGCCTTGCGCCCCACCTTCACCATAGCCTAAGTCATCGACAGTTATATCTAAATGCACATGGCCTGAAAACACGCCGCCGATATAATCAGAACCGACATTCACCGAATTTAAATTACTCGCAGGCGCATACGTCATGCCATTTAACGCCGCATTTAAATTCGCTAACGTACCATACACGATGACATCAGCACCCGCCGTTTCGTTTGTTAAGGTGTAAGGTATCGTACCAGCAGTATCAGTAAATAAGCCTGTAGCGCTACTAAAACGGAATGTACCTGCCGAAGATAAATTAAGCGTTAATTTAATAATGTCAGTGCTGCGCACATCGACATCGGACAAACTAATGGCGTTGGCACCACTAAAGGTAAACGTGGTGTCTTCGGTTGCTGTCACTGTCGCCGGTGCTGTGACAACAGGAGCATTGTTAGACGGTATGATGTTTGAAATGGTAATCGTTTGAGTCGCCGTTAACGCAGTTGTGCTACCCGTACCGTTATTGCCTAAATCATTAACGGTAATCGTAACGGTTTCGCTGACATTAGTATCATCGCCTGGCGTAAAACTTAAACCATCTAAGGCGTTGTTTACATCAGTCAACGAACCTTTAATGGTTACGGTATTGCTATTATCAGCCCCGGCGGTAATGCTAATACCTGTTGTACTGCCTAAGGTCACCGAACCGTGGCTTAAACCGTTCGGCACAGTAATCGTTACGCTGACTTGGCCTTGGTTAGCACCACTGCCTTCGTTACGGGAGGCTTCAATATCATCGACAATCACTAATCCGGCTGTTCCGGAATTAGAAATCACAATGGGTGAACCTTCGTTTACACCATCGCTAATCGTTTTATCGCCTGATATAGTCGGTTGATCGTTAATAGGCGTAACCGTCGTACCTAACGTATTAGTACTCGCAGAAATCGCGGTCGTGCCACCATTAGCCGAACTATCAGCGGTAACACGCGTTTCTGTACCGCCTGTGGTCGTGCTGAATGAGCCGGAATAAGTGTTATCTAATGCGCGTATCGTTAATGCAGCCGGTGTGCCGTTATAGTTGGCAACCGGAACAAAACGCACTTGCGTGGTAGCGGATAAGGCCAATGCCGTTGCATTGTCGGCGACTGTGCCTATGTCTTCCCAATTAGTGCCATCGGTGCTGTATTGCCATACACCTTCAGTGGTTCCATTGGCGGTATTGGCTACGACTAAAATACCCGACAACGTCGCACCGGTATCGACATCTTGAAAACCGAGTCCAGTCAACGTATTAATCGCTGCACCGCTAGGATTGCTGGTGTCTTCAGGAATGCTGGTTAAAGTTAAATTACCCACGCTAGTAGGCGCGTCATTTAAAGCCGTTATTGTCAATGTCGCCGTATCGCTAAGCACGGAAAATGGCGATGTATCGGCAGGTACCGCAGCATGAGCCGCTGATGTATCGACTTTTTGTGCCAAAAGTGCCGCTGGTTCTATCCCAGGCCTTAAAGGTTACGCTAGCAGTATCAGCATTTTCACCATCAGGGACAAAACGTATGGAATCAGTATCGCGTAATAATAACGCCGAGGTATTCGACACCGTACCGATAGCCACCCAGCCGCTACCTGTGTTGTACTGCCAAGTTCCATTGCCACTATTAAGACCTGTAATCGCAACGCCCTCTACGGCACCATCATCGACATCAAGCACATTGCTTTCAACGGCAATGCTGTTAAACAATAAATCAGCTATTGTCGTCGTTATATAAGGATCGGCAATATCTTCACTATAAGTACCTAAATCCGGCGCTGTCACGGTTAATATAGGCGCGTCATTAGCCCGCGTAACACTGACAAAAGCATTACCGCTCACGGTATTTAACCCGCCTAAGGCCGTACCGCCGCCATCATTCAAGTGATAGTTTATCGTGCGCGTACCGACGACAGGATTAGACGTATCGGTATTCGCAAAGGTAATGTTCTGAATCAATGCCTTAACTTCTGCAACATGCGCATTAGCATTAAGTGTTATGACTAAATCGTTACCGTTGTCGCCACCGACAGCCGTGCCAAATACCACTCCGGCATACGACACTTGCCCGGTACCTGTGTCATAACCGATTTGGCCAGCGCCCGAACCTTGATTGCGTACCGACAACTGGTCGTCAATATGGCTTAAACCATCGGTAAACGAAATCGTCAATACACCAGTATTAAAATCAACGTTATTATTGGCTAAATCAGGGTCGTTAAAACGTTACACTGCTATCGATAACCGTTGCGGCTTGGTCTTCAACAACATTCAGCGTACCGCCTAAACCACTTAGTTGCGGCGCATCGTTGACAGGATTGACGTGGATGTTGAATACGTCAGCAGGCTCATTTGAACCGCTACTATCAGAGACGATAAACGCAAAACTGTCATCAACCGACGCGAGTAATAAATCCGGCTCGCTGCCGTCATGGGTATATTTCAGTTTTCCGTCGATCACATCTTGTAATGTAAACGCACTACCTACACCTAATATGGTTTTAACGCCGCCGTTATCTAAATAAAGCTGGCCTTTAGTCACTGCCGAACTAATCCGATATTGCACTTGTGGATCGGCATTATCAGGATCTATTGAATTTAACAACGCGGTCGTAATGGAATTTCCTACCGAACCTTCATTGACGGTTAGAGGTAAATTAGTGACGATGACTGGCGGATCATTCACCGGAACAATATCAATCGTAACCGTTGCAACATTACTGTCTAATGGCTCTAAATCAGTCGCTCTAAATGTAAAGCTGTCGGTTAAGCCTTCTGAACCATCATGAACATAGCGCAGTTGTCCGGCGTTAAGCTGAGCAACTGTAAATGTTTCGCCACCAACTAATGTCGTTTCAAAAGTACCGTTATTGTCGGTATCAAATTGCAGCTCGCCTGCGCTAGGAACGGTTAATATCGTATACGTTAAATCGCTGTTTGGATTATCGCTATCAGAAACGCTAATAATCGTGCTATTTAACACCTGAATACGGCCAGGATTGTTAGGTGTCGGGTCGTTATCGACGTTGCTGTAACCCTCTTGAACCGAGAAATTACCATTAGCCGCTACTGGAGCGTCATTGACATTACTAATCGTGAAATTAACCGTACGACTTGGGCTTCTTGCCACATCACCTTGGTCAATCGAAATGCTTGAGCTACCATCGCTGACCGTTTTACTTCCTGCTTCGCTAACGCCTACGCCTGGGTTAATCACCACATCGCCAAGCTCAACCACACCACCATCTTCTAAATAAAAGCTGACGCTATCATTGCGCAATTCAGAGCTTGCGCTATGAAAATAAGCGATATTGCCATCGGCGACATCTTGGGCAGTAAAGCGCGAACCCACTGATAACGCTACCCAAGCACTACCATTCCAGCGGCTAATTGAACCACCTGACGGTATCGTATCAACGACATAATCTAATTCACCTACGCTATTATCACTATCATTCCATTGCAAATTAGCGGTGGTTAGTTTAACGGCATTACTGACATTAGTCAGCGCAAAGCTACTCGCATCACCGCCACCGGTATTTTCTTCCACTAACGTGCCACCCGACTGATTGGTCGCAATGGTACCCGTAGTCTGGGAAATGGTTGGCGCATCATTATTCGGTGTAACCGTTAGGCTAACTGTAGAACTGCCGCTAACCGTGCCGCCAGTACGCGTGACACTGAACGCATCGGTACTACCGTAAGTATCTGGCTCTACGCCATCACTGACATAGACTAAGTTGCCATTATTAATATCGGTTTGAGTAAAGCTACCTGATAACGCTAACGCATTACCATTTAAATACAACGTTCCATGGCTAGGCAAAGCCGTTAATGTATAACTCGTTGAACCGCGTAGCGTAACATTATCAATCGCTAGTAAACCGTCTTCTTGCGGTTGTCCTGTTAAGGTGCCTGCATCCGGAATCGTCGCCGGTGTGCCGGTAGTGACATCTATCGTTAAACTACCGGTACTAACGCCACCGTCCCGGTCATTAACCGAAAAACTAAAGCCGTCGTCGTTAATCGTAAAACCGTCATTGGTATAGCTTAAGTTACCTGCTGTTAAATCTGCTTCGGTAAACGTAGAGCCTATGCCCGCTTCAACGCCATTGATAAATAATTTACCGTGCGTAGGCAACGAACTCACCGTATAAACGCGGTTTGCTGCTAAGCTATCAGGGTCGGTTGCGGTAATAAACGAATTATCAATTGTCGCGCTACTGCCTTGTGGCACCGATAAGGTATTCGTTACTGGCGTTGGTGGATCGTTCACCGCCACAATGGTAATCGTAACGGTATCGGAATCCGTCGTTGGTGTTAAGGTTGGATGATTATCGCTGGCACTGACGTTAAACGATGCCGTAGGAAATAGCGATGGCTCAGCACCGGTAGAAACAAAGCGCAATGGATTTGCAGCTAGCTCAGCTTGAGTAAACTGCATACCCACCGTCACATCGGCATAAGCAGCGCCATCCCAGTATTGCAGTTTACCGACAACCGGATTAGGTAAACTATCAATGGTTAATGCCATTAATGCCGGATTACCATCGGCATCACTCATACCTAAGCTAAGGTCAGTATGATCGCCTGGGTTCACCAGCTCTAAAACGTTTTGTGTTGTACCAGTAATATTGATTTGGGCGTTTACATCAGAGATATTGATATTAAACGTACGCGGCGTCGTATCGCCGACGGCCCCCCCCGTTCCACCTAATACACCGCCCGCACCGTCGCGTACACTAAAGGTAAAGCTATCGGTACCCGCACTGCTTAGCTCAGACCCCGTATATTGATACCGAATCACATTGCCTGCCGCTATATCGGCTTGCGAAAACAACGTGCCTGCGGTCATCGCGACGCCGTTTTTATACAGTACGCCGTTAGCCGGAACGCTTTCTAAACGATAAAGGATTTGTAAATTGGTGTTGTCAGGGTCAGTGAGGGGGAACTGCGTTGAGGTAATGAAAGCGGCCGTCGTTTCGCTTAACGTCAATGGCACCGCCGTTAACGTCGGGGTATCATTGCGGCTTGATACGGCTAAATCAGCGGTTAATGAACCGGCGCTAGTCGTAATGCCATCCCAAGCATGATAGCTTAACGTCACCACACCCGACTCATTAGCATCAGTAGCGCTAGCATCGGCAACAAAACGAATTTTAGTGTCAGCCGCTAAAGTCACCGGCGAGCCTAATACGCCGGTAGGAATACTGACCCATGTGCTACTGCCATTGAGTTGATACTCTAAGTGACCGGTCATCGCGGTGTCTATGCTGCTACTATCTAACGAGATGCCTAGCGCTGTGCCATTATCAATATCGGTAGCAAGATCACCGACGACAACACTGACTAAGAAATCACTGATAAGAACGCCTGGATTTTCTGCTTCAGTCGCATTTTCAGGTATTGATGGCAAAACCGGTGTGCCAGACACCACAACTGGTGCATCATTCGTACCGGTAATCGTCACGGTTAAGCCGGCAGTAGACTTCTCCCCTGCAGTGTCTTGCATGGTGTAAGTAAAGTCGTCGGTAATTTGCTCACCTAACGCTAAAGCTTGCACTGCCGCTAAGCTATTATTTAATTCGTAACTATAACTACCATCGCTATTAACGGTCAATGTACCGTAACTACCGATTAACGCTACGCCTACACCTGATACCACCGGTCCACTGACGGTGCCCACTGTCGCACCAATAACTAACTTAGTATCACCATAAACTGAGTCCACATCAGTATCATTAGTTAACACATTACCGGTGACACTAACCGCATCTTCATTAATGGCGGCACTGTCATTAACTGCCGTTGGCGCATCATTAACCGCCGTCACGGTAATAGAGACGTTTTTGGTTAACGTTAGTAGTGCCGTCATTCGTGTTTAACGCCACCGTAGCCGTACCATTGAAATCAGCAGTCGGCGTAAACGTCATGCCGTTTAACGCATTATTGACATTGGTTAACGACCCGGTAAACGATAAATTATTCGTACCATTACCCGTTAATCCGCTAAGCCCTGTGGTAGATGCCAAGTTTAACGTGCCATTGGTTACGGTAATCGTTACCGTCTGCGCGTCACCGTCGGTATCACTAATACTAATACCGGTAATGGCTAAATTACCCTGTTCAGCGACAGAACGTGTACCCACGCTATCGGTAATCACAGGTGCTGCTAATAAGCTCGCATAGTCAGCAAACACTAAACTAGCGGTTTCAATAGCACCGGTAGACGCTTCTAATGTCCAATCACCACCTAACGCCTCTGCACCTGTGGCATCTAGCGACGCAGCGACATCAGCGCCAGTTAGTGCCGACAAGGTATTAATAAATCGCTCACCCGCTAAATCATCCGCTAAGTCACAACCATACAATAAAATATCAGCATCTAAATTTAATGCGTTCTTAATGGTTTCTAACTCGTCATCATAGTCTCGGCTTAATTGTTCTTCGGTAATCTCGCTACCCGCTAAATACAAACGGCCCTCTGAACCGTGCGAAATAATATGTATCGCATCAACATCATGACTGTCTTTTAATGCGGTCGCAATTTGCGTTAAGCCATCCTGACTTTGGTCAAGCAAGACAATCTGTGCATTAGGACTTATTGAGCTCAATAACTCGGTGTAATTTTTCACCGAGGTATCAATAAACACCCATTCCTGTTTAACTTCGCTAGTTGGTAAGGAGGTTAAAGATAACGCGGATAATAGCGATGCAGTATTATCAACAACGGTTGGCTGAGTCGTTGTCGTCTCAGCGTGTGCAGCAGATGTGCTGTCTTCTGCGGCTACTGACGGTTCAGACTCAGTGGTAGCACTTTGATTAGGTGAATCGGCCTCTTTAGGCAGCGCTAAATCGACTTGCTGTTGCGCAACCTGATCCGCCGCAAGGTCGGCACCGGTAGCGGCACCGGCGGCATCGAACATAAATCGTGGTTCAAGAGCTAACAATACAGCAGAAGTTTTAGTAGTTGACGAATCTTTATTGGCTACACGCTTAGTCATGGGTAAAACCTAAAACAGAGTTAACCGCCGCATCCTCACGGTGCGTTGGGTATTAGTAAACAGCGATGGAATTTTTAAGCAGAAATTACAAAGGATGCAGTCGATTCCAATTGGCTTGTAATTGCTTAGCCAATTCAGCAACAGGTTGTTCTAACTTAGCATTTTCGGGTAAAGGTGGGTCTATGCCCAATGAAGCTGCGATTGAGGCATAAGCGTTTTCTAAATCGGCATACGTCACATCGCGGCGTACTTCAGACAGCAAGGTGTTCATTTCTTCGCGGATTAAACTTTGTTCGTTAATACGACCGGTTTTGACGCCAGCCCGTACTTGTTCAACTAATTCGGCTTGTGTGGATTGGTAATCAGTTGCTGTATCAAACTCACGCTTAGCATGGTCAAATTGCGCACGACTTACATGTACCTGCGTTAATACTGCCATGCTCATTGCTAACCGTTCAGCGTCTAATAAATTTTTCTGTGCGTCTAACTCCTCTTTTTTAGCCGGGTAACGCACTAAGTTCATTAAATTCCAAGCGACTTGGCTGCTTAAATTCCACCAATCTTTTTCAAATAAAAAGCTGTTATTGCTAGTGTTATAAGCGCCGCCAAATTCTATCCCCGGAATCATCGCAACTAAAGCCGCTTTGGCTTCATTCGCATTGGCGCGTTTTTTCGTAAACCAAGGCTCTGATTTCTGGGCGGTTTTCTAACGCTATTTGTTCCATTTTATCTGGCGGCAAGGTAAGATTTTTCGTCCAGGCATTGCGCTCTGGTACGACTAAATGGAAGTCTTCGCCAGGCTTGATATTCATTAAAGCCGCTAATTGAACTTTAGATAACGCTAACGTGCGTTGTAACTGCTCTAATTCGCGTTGAATCGATAATAACTCGCGCTGATAGGTTAACGCGCCCATAGGATTTAACAACTTACGCGTTAACGCTTGCTTGGATTGGGCTAAAGCGACATCAATTCGCCCAGCTAAGGCTTGCATATCCGCTTTTAAGCGCTCGTTACTCACCGTACGCCAATAAGCCGTAATCACATCTTGCACAATGCGATTCACTACTTTACGCTTTTCCTCTTCGCGCGCCATGACTTTATCGCCTGCTTGATGGGCTCTGAAATAAGAGACGCCAAAATCGACAATATTCCAAGTTAAGCCTAACTTGGCGTTAAAAACATCTCTATCTGATGAGGTCGAAGGCTCTAAAGATTGTCTGCCGCTCAGTAATGAACGACTCGACGCACCACTCCAGTTATTACGCGCATCGACACCTAAACTCCCGACAAACTTAGGCAGCATGTCGTAATGACTAATATCTAGCTGCTCTTGCGCTAAGGTTTTATGCATGAGTTCAACTCGGTAATCCAAGTTGTACTTTAAGGCTCTGGCAACGGCTTCGTGTAACGTAATAGGACCTGAAACTTTTTCTTGCTCTTGTTGCAGTTTAAGACTGTCTTCAGCAACGCGGGCTTTGTTTTCTTGTTCGGTAATGGGAGCAGGATTAATTGAACATGCTGTTAATCCTGCTAAAGTGAAACCGGCAACCGCTAACCATACTGGTTTAGTAGGCGGGTTATTAAGGTCATTTTTTCTGTTTGATAGATTATTGCGTGGTGTTGATAATTTTAGTCGTAGTAATGCCATCTTGTGTTCCAGAAATTGCATAATTCCCCGCAGTTTATAGGTGTTATATGTTAAATCTATCAATGCACGCACAGATGTTTTAGTCAATCATACAACGGCGTCACAATTTAAAGCCTTAGAATTATATAACGCTTTATTTAAATTGTTACAAACTAAAATAGCGCTCAGGCGCAATAGCGGCAAATACTGCTTTTTCTTTAATAAATTTTAACCCTATCACATTTAAGATAATTTACTTTCAAAGCAACAAATTAATCAGCAAGATTAGCTTTATACAAAATATCTTTAATGATGGTGGGTTGTTCGACCATAGCGGGATGACAGAAAGCAGAGACCATTTTATTCTGCGCAGGCCGCCAAATCGAGCTCGATGCAGGCAAAATCATTAAATCAAATGGCGTCCAATAAGAATAGCATGGAATATTAGATAGTAATTCTTCTTGCTGGTTTAATGACTTGATAAAGGCACTACCCGGCCGCATGTCTTTCACGCCCTGATGAGCGAGTAGATAAGCTGAGTATGTTCCATTATGCGGCGACGAAATTGAAAAAAAACTGCTTACTCGGGAATAACCCGCTAAATCTAACAAATAAGACCGTGCAATTAAGCCTCCCATACTAAAACCTACTAAATGAAACTTTTCATCATCCTCTAAGTGTGTCTCAATAACGTGTTGTAACTGCCGTGCTAATTCAGTCAAACTGGCAGTACCATTATTAGGCGTTAACGATGGCACGATACAGTGATGACCTTTTTTTTTCAAATACAGACCGCATTAAACGAAATTTGCGTTTAGTATCGTGAATACCATGAACAAGTACAAAAATCATACTCCCCCTCGCTATGATTCTGATGACTTGCATAAACTAACCTTGATTAGTTATGCGCTACTTATTATGTAATGCTCAACGCCTAGCACTGAAAGCTAGCGCTAAATACGATAAAACCGCCAAAAGGCGGTTTTATCTTGAGTTTAAGCCATTAAATAACGCGGCGTTTTAACACACCTAAGGCAAGCAATGACGAGCCAAACAGCCAAATAGCGGCTGGAACTGGCACAGGATTAACATTAGATGACGTAAATTCAGCGCGTATACCGGTTGGATTACCACCTGATAATTTGTAGTTTGTTACGATAAACTGAAGCGTATTAATACCCGCTTTAAATAAGCTACCGGTAGCAGAAAACGAATACCAACTAGTAAAACCAGACGCCGTGCCTATTTGCACACCATTAAGGTAAGCCACAGCCGCATTATCCGCAGCAAAAACGCCCTGAAAACATGGCGCTTGCATAGTCAAAACCCGTTAAATCAAACGTTAATGTCCAAGTATATTGACCATCCACTGAGGGGTCATAACTTTGTCCACGCGTAGACGACGGTGTTAACCAATGCGACGTCGAAGTGTCAGCAAGCCAAGGACTTATTGGCCAGCCACTACCTACCGCCGCATAACCATAACTTACAGCTGACGAAGCGCCTGAGCCAGCCGTTTTAGTTAACTGATAATGCATATCTTGGGTTTTGTCGGTCGTAATACCCGCACCCGTGTTATATAAACCAGGAATCGTTGCTGCATTAGCTGTGTTGCTTGCACCCCACATGAATAATGCAAAGCCGACACTGATGAGTGGAATGTTTTTTATCATTTTTTCTTCTCTCAAAAACTATAATAGGGTCATAATTACAAAGTACATTGGTAAGTCATAGGATGCTTTAGCTGTCCTAAGTACTTACCACGCAATTGCTGTGCCGACTGCTTCAAAGGCTACACTAATCACAACATTGCAAGTTCATCTTTGTGAGCACCAATACACTTTTTATCAAAAATTCAATGCGAGTCACTGAAAAACCTGCATTTGGGATAAATGATGAAAATATCAGAGCGACTTTTATAAACCAAAGAAGTTTTAACTATGACTTTTTTTTGTCACTTGTGTACGAAAAGAGCATTCATGAACTGACCAAGCACAATCCCTCAACATGACCAACTCAAACAATATTGACTTAGCAGCACGCGACTTGTCTGTCTTATGGCATCCTTGTACGCAAATGAAAGATCATGAAGACTTTCCTATTATTCCTATTAAATCCGGTTTAGGCGTCTGGCTGGAAGATTTTGATGGCAAGCGTTATTTAGATGCGATTAGCTCATGGTGGGTAAATATATTCGGCCATGCCCATCCCACTATAAACCAAGCCTTGATAGAGCAGTTAAACACGCTAGAGCACGTTATTTTTGCCGGTTTTACGCATGAAGTTGGCATTGAACTGGCTGAGCAACTGATTAAAGTCGCGCCTAATGGGCTAAGCCGCTGTTTTTATGCCGATAATGGTTCTGCTGCCGTGGAAGTGGCCTTAAAAATGAGTTTTCATTATTGGCAAAATCAAGGGCAAAAACAAAAAACAAAATTTATCACGCTAGAAAACAGTTATCACGGTGAAACCTTAGGTGCCTTAGCGGTCGGTCATGTCGAATTGTATAAAAAAAACTTATGCGCCGTTATTGATGGACGTGATAACCGTGCCTAGCCCTGATTGTTATTTCAGAGAGCCTGGCGAATCCTGGCAGCAGTATAGTGAACGCCGCTTTGAACTCATGGAAGCAACCTTAGCACGCTATGCCAACGAGGTATGTGCCGTAATTGTAGAGCCGTTAGTGCAATGCGCAGGTGGTATGCGTATGTATGCTCCGATTTATTTAGAACGCCTACGCGCTGCTTGTGACCGTTACCAAGTGCATTTAATTGCCGATGAAATTGCCGTCGGTTTTGGTCGCACAGGGACTTTATTTGCCTGCGAGCAAGCGTCTATACGGCCGGATTTTATGTGTTTATCAAAAGGCTTAACCGGTGGTTATTTACCTCTTGCTGCCGTATTAACTACCGATGCGGTTTATCAAGCGTTTTATGATGATTACAACAAGCTGACCGCTTTTTTACATTCCCATAGTTACACAGGCAACACATTAGCCTGTCGAGCTGCGTTAGCGACGCTAGAACTTTTTGCTCAAACTGACGTTATCCAACAAAATCGTAGCCTAGCACTAACTATGCGCGAAGTTGTTAAACGCTTTGAGCAGCATCCCAATATTGCAGAAGTACGCCAAACCGGGCTTATCGTCGCGTTAGAACTGGTTAAAAATAAACACACTAAAGAGCCTTTTCCTTGGCAGGAACGACGTGGTGTTAAGATATATCGCTATGCGCTTAGTCAAGGTGTATTGATTAGGCCATTAGGCAATATCATTTACTTTATGCCACCTTATGTCATTAATGCCGCTGAACTCGAATTCTTAGCCGACGTTACCTGGCGTAGTATTGAACATGCATTAACCGACTAGCCCATCTCCACCATGACTCAGCCATCCAGTATCCTTGTAGTCGATGATGACCCTGTCAACCTGAGCATCATCTCTCATCATTTAACCAATTATGATTTTAACGTTTATATCGCACAAGAGGGTTTAGAAGCGCTAACACGAGCAGAATTATTGTTACCCGACTTAATCTTGCTAGATATTATGCTGCCTGACTTAACGGGTTTTGAGGTTTGTCAACGCTTAAAAAGCAACGTACAGACTCGAGATATTCCTGTTATTTTCATGACTGCGTCAAATGCATTTGAGGACAGGATTACTGGATTCACTTTAGGTGCAATCGATTATTTAATTAAACCCATTCATAGCGAAGAACTAAAAGTCAGAATCAGCACTCATATCAACCTTGCCACGATGCGCCGTGAACTCATCGAACACAAACTAGAGCTCGAGCAAAAAGTGGCATTACGCACTGCTGAACTAAGCAATAGCTACGAATTATTAAAAACGGAAATTAATGAGCGCCAAATCGCTGAAGAAAAATTAGCGATGAGTGTGCAAGAATTTAAAACCTTAGCTGAAAGCCTACCTGACCCTATTGCTAGATACGATAGGCAACGTAAGAAAACCTACACCAATCGACCTAACCTTCACATACAAGGCATAGATGAACCAGACAAAGCGCATTGTTATCGACTGATAACTCCTAGCGTAGAGGAGTTTGCTGCACGCTTACAATGGGTTATCGATAACGGTATTAGTGATGAAATTTTGACAGAATTATTAGACCCGCAAGCGAATACCGTAAACCATAATGTATATTTTATTCCTGAATTTGATGACAATGGCTTAGTAAAGAGCGTGTTATCAATCAGCCACGATATTACTGGGATAAAACGCATGGAGGCCATGCTGTTAAAAAGCGAATTAGAATTTCGTACACTTGCAGAAAACTCGCCCGAAATCATCTTACGCTATGACTTGAATTGTCGACATGTCTATCTGAATCCTGCATTTGAGCGAGAAACCAGCATCCCACTCGATTATTTATGGAATAGTCCACCGAATCAGCATTGGGATAGACTAATGCCTAGTCAAGACTATATTGCCAAACTTAAGCGCATTATGACCACCGGTCAATCCGATAAAATCATTTTAGAATGGCGTGGACAAGACAATACGCAAAAAACACATAAGCTGCACGCTGTCGCCGAACGTAATGAAGACAATCAAATTATCGGTGTACTCGTTATAGGCCATAACATCACTGAATTAAAGGCCACCGAACGCCGTTTAGAGGAATCACGTACACAGCTTAGAGCATTAACTGCAAAGCGCGAAGAAGCCCGCGAGGAAGAGCGTAAGCGTATTGCTAGGGAAATTCACGACGAGTTAGGACAATTACTGAACGTATTAAGACTGAACCTAACTACGTTGGATTTTCGTTTTGGCGATGCT
This sequence comes from Methylocucumis oryzae, assembly GCF_000963695.1. GTDB lineage: Bacteria > Pseudomonadota > Gammaproteobacteria > Methylococcales > Methylomonadaceae > Methylovulum > Methylovulum oryzae. The sequence continues at coordinate 400 of NZ_LAJX01000148.1, read as the reverse complement.
AATCAAGATTTACGCAATACAGCTCAAAAAATGCTGACTACGTTAGATAGGGCCATACTAATGGTCAGAAGCTTAGCGACTCGCTTACGCCCAGCCGTGCTTAATACAGGTATAGTATCGGCACTAGACTGGTTAGTACAAGAATTTACCGACAGCACAGGAATTTCATGCCAGCTACACACTAAACTTAGCGAATTAAAACTCAATGAAGATAAAGCTATGTTGATTTTTCGCATCGTGCAAGAATCCCTAACCAATGTGTTAAAACATGCGTATGCGCAACGCGTTGATGTTTACTTAAGCTTAAATAACAGCACGATTGTTGTCAGCATTAGTGATAATGGCATAGGTATCAAAGCCGAACAACTGGAAAAACACAATGCTTTTGGCATCCTCGGTA
>NZ_LAJX01000147.1 GCF_000963695.1 Methylocucumis oryzae | reverse complement strand
TGACTGATAAACCGCGACCAATCAGAAAGCCATAGTTTTACATACCCGTCATTCCGGCATGGATTGCCGGAATCCAGTGCCATGGATGGCGCTCTTCAAGTCCCCCTGTGTTTTTGGCAATCCATGCCGAGATGACGACCCGGAGACGAACTACGGTTCTCAAATTGGGCGGGCTATAGGAAAACGCGCAACTCAGTTGTGCGTGAACTGGAAATTGTTGGCGAAGCAGCGCGGCATGTGCCGCCCGATGTAGAAGCACTTTATCCGCAAATTCCATGGCGGTTAATGCGTGACATGCGCAATGTGATAGCACATGAATATTTTGGTGTGGATTGGCAGATTGTTTGGGAAACTGCTGTCAATGACTTACCAGTACTCGTTCCAGTGTTGCAACAAATTTTACTGGCCAAGCGGCTGTAAAAATCAAACGGCATGTCAAAGAAAGATTAATCATGCTAAGCCGCTTTGAAGTGCAATAAAAACATGTAATATATTGATTTATAATGAAAAATAAATCTGTGCTCGTCGAGCAGGTAAGTTAAAAACGTTTCATTGCTTACTAGGTAAACACGGATTACCTTGTCATAAAACAATGCACAAATTCTATGCCGATTTTTATAGCCTTCGACAAGACCATTTTGAGCCATCCACGACGCGTATCTGAACGCCTTGGAATTGCCGTCCATAAACATAGGCAGCTTTGCTATCATTCTCTATAATACCGGGCTGCATTGTTATGACACGTAATGTCAACCCTCTTTAGTTTCTTCCGATTTGTTTCATGACCAAATATTTTCCTGTTTTATTGCTCATCTTGTTTATCGGATGCTTAGCAAGCGCGGTGTGGTTCGCGCCAACCTTATCAGTATCTGCGGGTGCGGAAGCGCCGCCTACCGTGTCGGCGTTGAATAATAATGCCGATAGTATAGAAGCACCATGTTCCAGCAATCATCCTGAATGGCGACAAGCACAAGTGATTGATGGCGTCAGTATTGCTGAGTCACCTATTTGTGATGCGGATAATCCTTACGCAGTCGCACTGGCGGTGAAAGGCAGCAATAACGTGTCTATGGCGACGTTAATGCAAACCGATATTGCTCAAGATGCGTTGATTTTAGGGGAAGACCTAGACCAAGACGGCGACCCTGATGTGATTAATATTAAGTTAGAAGTCGTTGAGTTAAATGGCTCTAGCCCGGACGGCAGCTTTTTGATGAATACGTTTGCCATTGCGCCTGGTTTGCAGCCAGGGCTTTGGGTGTTTACACCTAAATCGCGCGGCATGGCGATTAAAGGCTATAACTCTACAGAGGCCGCGCCAATGTTACGCGCGCCTTCGCCAACGATTCGAGTTGAGCAAGGTGATAAAGTCGTTATTACGCTGGAAAATACGCATTATTTACCGCATACCATTCATTTACACGGCGTCGATCATCCTTGGTTGAACTCTGAAGGTCATGATAATGATGGCGTTGAAGAACACCCTGTGTTACCCGGTGAACAACACCGTTATGAAATTCAGCCTAGACATGCCGGGACGATGTTGTATCACTGTCATGTACAAACGGCTCAGCATTTAATGATGGGCTAAGTGGTTTGTTTGTCGTTGAGGAAAATCGTCCGAATAATTGGGTTCAAAACGTTTAATATTGGGGCAGGGCAGGTGCGGCATCCGTCGGTTGCAGTCGCCGAGCATTATGACCAGGAATATGATTTGTTTTATCAAACGCTGATTAAAGAGTTATCAGGTATTGTTCAACAAGCCGTTGACCCAAGATTAATCGCTGAGCGTATGAGCCGTCAGTTTAATATTACGGAGTCATTTGAGAACTATTATTTATTAAATGGTCGTTCGTTTCCTTATACCTTGCGCGATTCATTAATCGTCGCTGGTGATAATGAAACGCTTAAATTACGCGTAGGTAATATGCAGCGTTCACCGGTTGCGTTACATATACACGGTCATAAAGCCACGATTACGGCTTACGATGGTATGGAGCTGCCCGAAGTGCAGCAAATCACTAGAGATGTGTTCGATATTGCACCGGCACAGCGTATTGATTTAGCGTTAAAAACTCAGAATAACGGGGTGAATAGTTATGGGCCAGGCTTGTGGATGTTTCACGATCATGTGCCTGATGGTACAACTACCGATGGCATGGAGCCGGGCGGTAATATGGCGATACTCGCTTATAAAGGCTTACTGGATGAGCGTGGTATGCCTAAACGACATGATGAGATGTTAAGCCAAGTGTTTAACAAGGATTATTATGCGAAAAACAAACCCGTTTGGCTGCAAGGGGATTTTGCCAAACTGTTGGGCGATGCAGGGAAAATGGCGCCCAATTATGTCCGCATTGTGTTGTTTGGTTTAAGCTTAGGCTTAGCGCTGGGTATTATTCTTTATGTGTTACGCGCGCGCAAGGAAGTCTGATTTATGAAATTAGCAATTTTTTTTAATAGGTGTTTTTATCACTGGCGTTAATGGGCTGGTTCATGCGGGAATGCATCATGAGCACATGATGATGGATGAAACCGGCATGATTATGAATGCGAATGCCGACCGCTTACCTAAGGATTGTGAAAAAATTTCTGAAACCGTTGATATTACGATACGCGCTGGTCGTAAACATGCACTGAAATTTAATGGCAAGATGTTTGCGTTTGATAATCAAGAATGGCAAGTCAAGCCGTGTGCCAAGCTCAATATTCGTTTTATCAATGACGACCAAATCCGTCATCAACTGATGATACACGGCTTGCCGGGGTATTTATATCCTGATGGCATGTTTCATTTAGAGTTAAACGGTCAAGGCGAGCTTAACGCGCCGTTAATTTTGCCTAAGCTGAAAAAAACCTATTTAGTGCATTGTGAATTACCTCAGCACATGGAAAAAGGCATGAAAGCCCAGCTTAAAGTCGATGGCGGCGATGGCGATTTGCCCAGTATTCCAGGGCTTACCGCAGCGGTCAACGCCGATAGCTATCCGGTTGATTGGACTCAGGCAACGCTAGCTATTTTGTTGTTGTGTGTATTAATAGGCGCGGGTGTGCCGTTGGTGTTGGCGAGGTTAAGATCTTAAATAGCGCAGCAGAATCATTAGTAATTTTCATTAATGTTGAAATCCATCACAAAAAAAGGTAGAATGCAATCTAATTCTATGCTGCGAGATCAACAGATATGAAAATAAAACTAGCTTTCATAGTGTTACTGCAATTCATTAGTTTATGGGTACAAGCCGATGTACTAACTCCTTCAGTTCATCCAATCGATTTTTCTAGGCCCGTTTCTGTTAAAGAAATCATGCAAGCAGGGCAGTTTGGCGGTTTGCTTTATCCGACTGAAGATGTATTGCCGCCTTCGCCAATTTCTGCTAAGCGAGGGCAATCATTAGGCTATGAAAATGAATCGTTTGGTCAGGCAATCGAAGCATGGAACCGTCACCAATACAAGCAAGCCTACCAATTATTTAGCGATCACATCCAGCAATACCCCAATAGCCCTTGGATTGCTGAATCTAAGTTGCATCAAGGTTGTGAAGCTCGCTATGAAGGGCGGATGAATGAAGCCGAGCAAACGTACTCAGATATTATCGCCGTCAACCAAAGCAAACCAGGTAATGGTGCCAAGCGTTTTACTAAACAAAGCCCGGTTGCGCATGGCTAATCTTAAAGTATTGCAAAATGACCTGGATTCAGCCAAAACCTATTACCAACAACTGAAAGCCGAAGGCAGTGATTGGCGTGATCGCACTTACGCATCTCATTGGTTATTGCAACTTTCCAAAGTGGAAAAAAGATCAACTCAGTCTGTCAAATTGCGGTACACAAGTATTAAGCGATGTATTAGCAAAATCTGGCAAATCACAAGCAGCGCAAACAGTATTAACGGCCAAGCCTAAGCAAAAGTCAGGATTCTCGCTGCAAGAATTGCAACAACTCGCTAAGCGGCATGATTATAATTTAGTCGGTTTGCGTTTAAAGCCGGAAGACTTAAAGCAAATTACTTTACCGGCGATTGCTCAAGTTGAATGGCAAAACGGCAAAGGCCATTACTGGGAAATTGCAGAGCGGGATGGTGATTTGTTAAAACTATACGACCCGCAAAACCACGACTATTACGAACAAACCATTCAAGAATTCAGTCAGCAATGGCATGGTGCGGTATTAGTGTTTGCACAAGCCGACAAAGCCAAAAGCACTTTGCCAGGCAAACAATTGGCTCTGAATGACATGGCAACTATTAATGGTGGTTGTTGCGGTTTGCCTGCGCCACCTGACGATTTAGGCGAGCCTGATGCTCCAGACCAGGAGTGTAAGACTTGTCCTTGTCCCAATGGTCATGGCCAGCCTGTTTGGAAAGTCAACCCGATTACGATGAATTTTTACATGAAGGATATTCCACTTTGGTACACCCCAGCCAAAGGTCCGGCTATCGAGTTCAAGCTCAGTTATAACTCCCAATCCACCACTAATTATTACGAACCGTTTGGCAACAAATGGCAATTCAGCTATGGCACGTTTTTGGTGGAAGCACCGGGTGGTAATGTTTCGGTTTTCTTGCCTGATGGCAAACAATTGATTTTTGTTAAAACCACTAACGGGTATCAATTAGCAGCCAAGTATGGTGAAACATCCAAGTTAGAAAAAATAGCCACTAACAGCTTTACCCTGACAGAAACCAATGGCATGGTTTATTCATACGGTATACCTGGCGGCACTGATTCTCAACAAGTGTTTTTAACGACAATCACCGATGCTTATAGCAATAAAGTGACGTTTAGCTATAACAGTAATGCCCAGTTAGTCGGTGTAACCGATGCAGACGGTAAGACATCGGTATTGGATTACAACGCTGAGGGCTTAGTCGCTAAAATCACCGATCCGTTCGGTCGGTTCGCTCAGTTTAGCTACAACCCTGAGCGCGACTTAGTAGAGCTAGTGGATATGGGCGGCATTAAAACCCAATTGGGCTACGATGCTGATAAGTACCTGTCCTCAATTGATTTCGGGCAAGGGATTTGGGCTATTTATACGGAACCTAGTGATGGCGTCGACAATGGCAGTAATCCTTATCCCGCCCCTGGTAAGACCATGTGGGAAAATTATCGGATAACCATTACTAGCCCTATGGGTAGTCAGCAAGAATATTACTACGACGGTTACAACAAAGACTCTTGGTATGTTTCAGCTAACGACTACGTTCACTATAAGTCCTCAGATATTAATAATTACCGAAAAGCACCTAAAACGCTGTATGAGGTAAATAACCCATCTAGCACGGGTGAGTATGGGATTGTCACATCGATACGCCGACCCATGGGCGATAGAAAATACTATGAATACAATGCTGCAAGATTAATAACTAGCTTGAGCTATAATAATGATCCATCTGGAGTGTATAGCTATAAATACAACGGGTTAAACTATGTAACTCAAACGACCCTACCCAATGGGTTAGTAACCAAATTAGCTTACGCAGCAAATAACGAGGATTTAATTTCGATTACTGACAGTCGTGGGATACAAAGCTTTGAGTACAATCCTTACCATGACATCACCGCTGCTACAGATCGTAAAGGCAATAAAACGGCTATTGAATACAACGGCTTCGGTCAAGCTAGCAAAACCACCGATCCACTAGGGGTTGTTACCGAATATCTGTACGATGCAGACCAACGTTTAAATCAAATCAACCGCGACGGCAAAGTGCTGTTAAACCAAAGTTACGACACTCAAGGTAGGGTTAGTAGCCGCACAGGCATTGATGGCGTAACTATCGGCTTTGCTTATGACAATTTAGATCGCATGACGCAAATCACCTATCCTGACGGTAAAAACACGGTGTTAACATGGTCAGCCGTGCGTCCATCACTGATTGAACATATCAGCTTGCGCGATGGGCGAACGGCTTATTTTAGCTACGATGCCGAACAACGTTTGACGATAAATATTAACGCCGAAAACGGTCAGTCTCGCTACGAGTATGACAAAAACGGCAATCTGATTCGCTTTATAGACACCAATAGCACGGCTACCCTTTGGCAATATGATGCTAATGATAGGGTTAGCAGAAAAACTTATGATGATGGCAAACAAGAAGTCTACACTTGGAATAGCCGGGATTCTTTGGATAGCAAACGCAATGCGCGTGGCAAAACCACTTACTTCAGCTATAACAGTAATGGCGGCTTGACTACTATTAATTTTTCCTTATCCAGAAAAAGACATTCGTTATGATTATGACAAATATTACCGTACCACCCAGCGCACCGATGCGCTAGGTGTCTTCAAATATGAATACGATGCTAACAACAATCTAACCAAAGTCGATGGCCCGTGGGCAAATGACACCATTACTTACCAATACGATGCACTAAATCGTCGCACCCGTATGACCGTAGAGGGCGGACAAACGACCGACTATGGTTACGATACGCTAGGTCGTCAAACTCAAGTCGTGGTGAATGGGGAAACTTATGGCTTCGAGTATGACGGCGTAAACCCGTTGCTGAACAAACTGACTCGCCCTAACAGCGTCACGACCAGCTACCAACGAGACAGCTTGCAACGCACTACTCAAGTCAGCAACGAAACCAGCACCGGTGTGGTCATTAACCGCCATGCTTACACTTATAATAACCAAGACTTGAAAGACAGTGAAAGCATTACCAGCGGCAATCCATATGCGCTCAATACGCCTGGTGTGAAAACGTTTCAACACAATAAACTCAATCAACTTTTGCAAGCTAATCCACCGGAACGTCAATACCTGTACGATGCGGACGGCAATTTGATTCAAGGCTATACACCGCAAGGCTATCTATTTACTGCAAAATACGACAGCTCAAACCGTTTACAAGAACTCAGCTACACTGATGCCAGCAGTATCAAACACAAAATCGTTTACAGCTATGGCGGCGACGGCTTAGCCGGTCAAATCGACAAGTACACCGGCAAAACCTTAACCGAACGCACCCGCTTCGTGCGCGACGGTTTTTTAATCGTGCAGGAGTTGGATGGACTCAACAGCAACGCCGTCAAAACGCCAATACGTCTGGCAAAACCAAGAGCAAGGCGGTATTGGTCGCTTGCTGGCGATGATACAAGACGGCAAACGTTATGATTATCTCTACGATGACAACGGCAACGTTATGGCCTTAATCGATGACGCGCAAAACATCGTCGCCCAATACAGCTATTCTCCGTTCGGACAATTGCAAACCGCAACAGGCCCTCTCGCCGATCAGCCTATGCGTTTTTCCACCAAATATTACGATCCTGAAACGGGCTTAAGTGATTTTGGCTATCGATTTTATCGGGCGGATGTGGGGAAATGGTTGACTAGGGATCCGATTGGGGAAGCTGGTGGAATTAATTTATATGGTTTTGTCGAGAATAATCCTGTTAATTTTATTGATTCTTACGGATATAAAAGTGATTGGCGATTAATCACATGTTTAATTCTTGGGCTATGTAATATGACCGACCATCAAACCCCGTCTGGCGATCATAGCCCTCCTAGACAAGAACAACAAGCTCCCGAATGGAAACCCAAGAATCCAAGGCCTCCTAGCCCTCCAAAGGAAGAATGCCCAACACCAAATCAACAACAAGGGCCAAAGCCACCGCAACCACCAGATCCTACAGTTGAGCCTCCAACTCAGCCAACTATACCGTGGTGGTTAAGAAGGTCGCCTTGGGCAATTCCAGCCTGCATAGTTTTTTGTCCTTCTCCTGCATATTAGCCAGGTAGGGTCGCTGTGCGTACCTTGTAAAAAAATCAATCATTTTAAACGGAGATAACCATGCAACCGATTTACTCATTTTCAGAAGTGTTGGAAGCCATTGAGGTTTTGTCAGTTGATGAGCAAGAAACCTTGCTTAGCATTATCTCCAACAGAATCCACGAGCGAGGCCGCAAGCAACTTAAAGCAGATATTGAGCAAGCCCGCAACGAATACCGCGAAGGTATCTGCCAAGCAGCATCCATAGATTCACTAATGGCTGAAATCCTGTCATGAAGCGGGTGTTGTTGCGTTCAAACACTTTTTATTCGTGCCGCCAAGCATTTTCTTAAAAAATACCCTCAACTCAAAGAAGATTTACAAGATACTCTACTATTGCTCTCAGAAGATGCGTTTAACCCCAAGCTGAAAACACATAAGCTTAAAGGCGAGCTGCTGGGGTCATGGGCTTGCAGCGCTGGTTATGACTTACGGATTGTGTTTGAATTTGTGGAGTTTGAAAACGCAGAGGCTTTATTGTTACAAACGCTGGGGACGCATGACGAGGTTTACTAAGGCCATTAGGAAATGCAAATCAAAACGCAATTAAGAAAGCTGGAGTTAAGAATGTCTTTGGCTGAGATGTTGAGCGTACAGCACAAGAGGTGGTTTAACGCTGCTCGGCATCAGACTGGAGTGCTTGCCATTTGCAGGGTTTACCTTTTCACGATAATGATCCATTCGACCGTTTGCTTATCGCGCAAAGCGACCTGGAGAATTTGACACTGGTTAGTGCGGATGGAAAATTTGAACACTACGGAGTCCCTGTCTTATGGTAACCATAACTTTTCAAAGCTTAGTACAGGGTACGCTACGCGTGTTTTGCGCAACAGAAATTATCAACTATCACACTATTAAATAGGTACGCACAGCGTAGCCTACGTTGTAAGGGGATGTTATGACTTGTAAGAACGCAATATTGTTACTGGCTTTAAGCGTCGTTACCCAATCAACTCATGCTGATGAAACGCGTCATTATCGCTACGATGCTATGCAACGTCTGGTTGGTGCGGACTATGAAGGTCAAGGTAATATTGATTATGTTTATGACAATATGGGTAATCGCTTGGTAGAAACTCAGCAAACAGGGATTATTTCTGACAACGTGCCGCCTAATCCGATTGAATTGATTTCACCGCCTGATGGGGCAGTTGATGTCGATATAGCGCCTATTTTTTCTTGGAAGTCTGCCACAGATCCAAACACTGGGGACATTGTGACTTACTTTTTATCTTTAGGTAAAACGACGAATCCGCCATTAATAGCGAGTGGTAATAAATCAAGTTACCGTCTTTGTTTGAGCCCTAATACTGTGTATTACTGGCAAATTAATGCCCGCGATAATCATAATGCCGAAACACTAGGACCTGTTTGGTCGTTTACCACACAACCATCAGAGCATGACTATTGTGATTTATTTGAGAGTTTTGAAGCGGACAATTCATTTGATGCGTTACCTTGGCAGTTCAGTCAGCCAACAGGGAGTCCTAATTGGATGCGTTCAACGGCAACGGCTTATGAAGGATTCGTTTCTGCGACTTCGCCAGAGAGCCTTAATAACAATCAAACCGCGAAGATGGAAATCAAGCTAACAACGGTTTCAGGTGACATAAGCTTTTGGTTTTCAGTAAGCTCAGGAAGAGGCGATTATCTTGAGTTTTACATTGATGGAAAATTGAAAAAGAGATGGCAGGGAGAAATTCCTTGGACAAAGTTTAGTACATCTATCTCAGTAGGTTCGCATATTTTTTCGTGGCGTTATAAAAAAGATGGCGGCGTCACAGGCGGTCAAGATCGCGCTTGGGTTGATGCAATCGTTTTCCCTTTGCCGCCTGATAGTGTCATTGACTAATTCTAGTGGGTGGTCTTTCTAATTCCGCAAGGTATGTTGCGCATACCTTTTTAGCTTAGTATGCAGCGTTATTTCTCTTCACCTTGGCTATGGCCGGTGGTATCAGGCTTGTGCATTGGCACGAGTTATATTCCTTTTCCGCCTTGGGCGGCGTTGTTTGGCTTTGTGCCGTTATGGATGTTTTGGTTACGCCAAGACCGACTTAAGCCTGTTATCTTAGGCGGCTTGCTGACTTCATTTACTTTTACTTTAATTGGGTTCAATTGGGTTGCTCATACCTTACATGAGTTTGCGCAAATTCCTTGGGCTTTTGCCGTGTTGGGGTTGTTGTTGTATGCGCTGTTAACGAATTTATATTTACCGTGCGCCGGATTAGTGTGGTTTTATAGCAAAAAACTGGGTCGTGTTACGCCGACGTTATCGCTTGTGTTAATGGCGTTGTTGACCATACTGGCGGAATATTTTTCTTATACCTTATTTGATTGGAATTTAGGTTATACCTGGTATGGCGCGGGGTTGCCTCTCTATCAATGGGCTGAGTTTATCGGCATTACCGGTTTAAGCGCTGTGACGCTGTTGGCCAATTTAGGTTTGGCGTTGGCGTGGTTATCGCGTAATCGCGTGTTGGGGAAAGCGCTGGTTGGGATAGTTGTATTAAGTTTTGGTTTATTAAACGGCGGTGGGCTTTGGTTAGCATCACGTTTGCCAGAGCCTGATGCGCTGTTTAGGCCGTTGTTAGTGCAGGCAAATATCGGTAGTTCGCAAAAGTTAGCGGCTGAATTAGGGCATTCAGCCAGTGACGATATTATTGCTAGGCACATGGCATTAACTGAAAAAGCCTTAAGCCACTATGAAAAAAATACTGTGGATGCGGTAATCTGGCCGGAAACAGCGTTTCCAGCCTTTTTAGGTGCAGAATTTAACCACAGCGATAAAGCCCAGTTATTAAGTCAATTTGTGAAAACTCAACAGCTACCGTTAATTACCGGCGCATTTGGCGTTGATATGACGGTGGAGTTAATGACTAATGGCTTGTTTGTGTTGGGAGCTGATGGACAGCTAAGTTCTAAACATTACAATAAAACGCAGTTGCTTGCGTTAGGGGAGTTTATTCCTGGGGAAACGTATTTTCCGATTTTACGTCAATGGCTACCGGCGACTGGACATTTTGCGCGTGGTCAAGGCCCTAGCACATTGCTAACCGTTAATGACGTGCAGTTTGGCGCGCAAAATTTGTTATGAGAGTTTGTTTCCAGCCTTTTCTAAAGCTTTGGCTGAGCTAGGCGCACAAGTCATTATTAATGTTACCAATGACTCGTGGTATGGGACTTGGCAAGAACCTTATCAGCACATGTACATGACCTTAGCGCGTAGTGTGGAGTTTAGGCGTCCTGTTATTCGGGTGACGAATACCGGAATTACCACTGTGGCGTTGGCTTCGGGCGAGATATTACAGCAATCGCCATTACATCAAGAGTGGTCTGGCGTATATCAAGTCGCTTATCGAAAACAGCCTTCACCTACCTTTTATCAACAGCATTTTTTGCTTATGCCTGTACTGTGTTCTATCGGTGTTGTACTGATTTTACTCACGATAGTGACTAAGAAAATTCGCTGTGGAGGTTAGCAAAATCCGGCTACCAACTTAAGTAGGGACAGGGCATTCAGAGCGCAGGACGCCGTAAATACATCCCTGTAGGCTTGGCGGCAGCGTCCCTGCTGCCAACACCTGCTCTCTAAACGCCCTGTCCCTACTTCGCATTGTCCCGTCTAAAGTGCATAGTCCAAAATCCATCCGTGGATTTTGCTATAGGTCTTAGTTTTTGCGCGGATTGACAGCTAGGTCTTGCGCGTCATAGTTGGGTAAATCCGCTGTATCTATAGCGAAAACATAAAATTGGTTAGGGTTTGCCACGCCATTCGGATGCAAAGTATCTGTTAAGTTAGGCAAAAAGTCATTGTCATTAGCGATGTATAACGTGTGTTTAGTCACGCCGTTGATTTCCATGTCGGGGCCGAACGCTAAGGCTTCGATTTTGGCAGGGACGTTTGCTGCGCTAATACCGGCGGTGTTAAGTGCAGTCACTAAATCTAAGAATAAGGTTTTGCTGACGACGGGTGAACTTGCATCTAAGCTGGCTATTTGACTCACATCGGTTGCACCGTTTAAGTCAATTTTAAAGATTTTTTTAGTAATGGCATCACTGTCATCGCCTAAACCTTTGCCATCGCGCTCATCGACTAAAAAACTCATGGTTATTAATCGCTACGATTTCACTGACACCAGAACCATCGGTTAATAAATAGCCATATTCTTTGGTGGCGCCAGTTGCAATATCAATCGTGACGATGCGTAAATATTTTTTGGTGTCTTGTAATAAATTGGCTTGCATCATGCCGACTAACATAGAGCCATCAGGTGTAATCGCTAAACCTTCCATGCCTTTGTTAGTGGTTCTGCCGGAGGTGTTGCCAGCAATTTCAGTGTCTTCTTGTGCGGTTGGTTTGGCAACGGCAAAATGCGCAGGCAGTTTAAAGGTTTTGATGCGTTTACCGGTTACGCGGTTGAATTGGTAGACATACGGGCCGTATTCGTCGGTAATGAATACACTTTTGCCATCGTTGGCAACGCGAATGGCTTCAGGGTCTAAGCGCGCATTGAGCGGGAAGGTTGAGCTATTGGCCGCATTGAAATTATCGGCACGGCCTGAGAAGTAGAAGTAATTGGCAGTATTGAGTGACGGTGTGCCATTTGTGCCGTAAGCCAGTGGTTTGCCGCTAAATAATAACGTTGTGCGCAGTAAAAACGGCGACAAAATATATGGCATTGAGCCAGTCACTGATGCGTCGTAATCAGGGTTTGCCGCTAAGGCTAAGTTTAGCGTTTGTATGCGTGGAATATAAGACGTGGTGTCGTCAATATCAGCGTTATAAGATACCGCGTTAGGGCCTCGGTCAGGTAAGGCTAAAAACGTGTTGCCGCCAGCATACGCTAAGCCTGAACCTAAACCACCTAAAATATTACCAGCGACGCCATTTTCTAAGGCACCCGATGTTTTGACAGACAGGTCTTGATAAGCGGCATTAATTTCGCCCATTGCAATTAATTGCACATCTGCATGGGCGAGTGAACTGATAATACACGCGGATAATAAGCCGGGTAATAGATATTTCATAGTCATAAGCCTCTTAAAGTGAATTTAATCGGCTATTATTGAATAGCTATATGACCGTATAGTGACAGGCCGGCTTAGAACGGGTAGCGAGCGGGGTTATCTTCTTCTAGCCCCGGTCATATTGCCTTTCATACCGCGCACCATGCTGGCTATTTTAGCAGGGTTGCCGCCTTTGAGTTTTTTCATCATTTTTTGCATGACTTCAAATTGTTGAAGTAGGCGATTAACATCGTGCAACTCTTGACCGCAGCCTGCTGCAATGCGTTTTTTGCGATTGCCTTTGATTAAGTCCGGATGACGACGTTCTTGCATGGTCATCGAGCAGATAATCGCGATTTGACGTGCTAACAGCTTGTCGTTCATTTTATCGCGTGCTTCTTGTGGAATTTTGTTCATGCCGGGTAATTTGTCCAGCATTGATGCGAGGCCGCCAGCGCTTTCCATTTGTGCGAGCTGTTCACGGAAATCTTCAAGATCAAAGCTTTTGCCTTTTTTGATTTTTTCGGCGAGCTTATCGGCTTTTTCTTTGTCGATTTTTTTCTCAAGTTCTTCGATTAAGCCTAATACGTCGCCCATGCCTAAGATGCGTGACGCAATCCGGTCGGGGTGAAAGGCTTCTAAGGCAGTGGATTTTTCACCGACACCGATAAATTTAATGGGCTTGCCAGTGATATGGCGTATCGATAATGCCGCACCGCCTCTCGCATCGCCGTCGGCTTTAGTGAGAACAACCCCCGTTAATGGTAACGCATCGTTAAACGCTTTAGCAGTAATCGCAGCATCTTGACCGGTCATGCTATCGACGACGAACAAGGTTTCGATAGGATTAATCGCGGCATGTAAGGCCTTGATTTCGGCCATCATATCGTCATCGATATGTAAGCGGCCGGCCGTATCAACGATGATGACATCTAAGAATTTTTTCTTAGCGGCGATAATTGCGTTTTTCGCTATATCAACAGGGTTTTGGCTGTCATCGCTGGGGAAAAAATCTAAACGCTGAATCTTCAGCTAAGGTTTGTAATTGTTTAATCGCGGCGGGACGGTAAATATCGACGCTGACCACGCCGACTTTTTTTTTTCTTTTGCGTTTCTTTTAGCCAGC
>NZ_LAJX01000146.1 GCF_000963695.1 Methylocucumis oryzae | reverse complement strand
GGATACGCTAGTGGCGTCTTTACTGAGTCCCGGTAGCGTGTCTTGGTTGTATTATTCTGACCGGTTAGTGGAATTTCCATTAGCTGTTTTGGGGATGGCGTTGGCCGCAGTCATTTTACCTAATTTAGCCAAGCATCATGCTGCGAATGATGTGCTAGGCTTTCAACAAGCATTAAACGCGGGTGTGCGTATGGTATGGTTGCTGGCATTACCAGCGACGGCTGGGTTAATTGTTTTAGCTAAGCCTGTTTTAACGACATTGTTTCAATACCATGAGTTTACGATTCATGATGTTAACCAAACCAGCCAAAGTTTAATCGCCTATGCCTTGGGGCTTCCTGCCTATATGTTAATTAAAGTATTAATTCCGGGGTTTACTTCAAGGCAACAAAGCCAGTTATTAGTGCGCTATGGTATTTATGCGATGTTAACCAGTTTATTAGGTAATGTACTGGCTATTCCTTTTGCTCATGCTGGTTTGGCATTGGCCACGTCTTTAGGGGCTTGGTGTAATGCTGGACTGTTGTTGAGAAAACTACATCAGGATAAGTTGCTAAGTATCGGTAAGCATGAGCTGGTATTTTTTGTGCGCTTAAGTCTAGCTGTGTTGGTGATGGTAGCGGTATTAGTGAATTACGTCGATGCTACGATGTGGTTTACATGGAATGCATTGACGCGCGTTTGCCTGGTTGGCGTTTTGGGTGGCTGTGGCAATGTTACTGTATGGTGTCAGCTTGCTAAGTTTAGGTTTTAAAAAGCGTGATATGGGCTTGGATTAGTCAATCATATCGGCACCTTATTGGTGCCGATACCTTAGACTAAAAAGCTATTGTTTAGTCCATTTGGCTGCTAACTGTCCTGAGAATTGACCAAAATAAGTGCCAACTACGATTGAGATTGAAATCACTAAGAGCGGATTACTTAACGACACTGTTAATAACACATCTTGAGTAAGTTTATCCGGTGTTTGTAATAAATAGGCGAAGGTGGATGAATAACCTAATACGCTAGCGGGAATTGACGCTAAACGAGGGCAGCTAGCGGCTAAACACAAAACTATGACCGCTAAGGTAACGGTTAATGCCGCCATGAAAGGGAAGCCTAAGGCTGTGTCAGGTGAGATTTGAGTGAGTAACACGGCAGTCAGCCATGCCATAGCAACACCAAAAATACCGCAGGTAATCGTATTAACTAACGCTTCTTGATTAGCGCCAAGTAAAAAATAAGCTGCCCAAGCGATGGTGGCTGCCCAGATAAAAAACACGCCGCTTAATGGTCCTACGGCTAAGAAAGTGGCAACGCCTGCTAATAAGCCTATGCTTAATGATAAGGCGGTTAATTTATTTAATGTGCATAATTTATCGAGTGCCATTAGTTTTTTGCAGGTTGTTAATTTTTCATTTACCAGCTTCATATTCATTGTTCGCTCCTCAGTAAACCCTTTTCATAAAAATTGTCTTAAGCACATGAGTGCTTAAATCCTAGAATGCTTTGGGTTATCCCCAAAACAGCTTCGATGTTAGCAGAGATTGTTTGCTAACGACAAGATGGTCAAAGAAAATGTCGAAATTAAAGCGAGCAGCTAGTGTTCGGATTGGTGCGTGGCGTACCAACCCGAACTTTTTTTAAGCGAGTTTATTGTCTTTTTGGACAAACCACAGCCGTATATTCAACATCAGTAATCTTAATCAACTCGCGATTTTCCTTGCTAGGTGCTGCGCCTAAAAAAAGTGAGTACTTTACCTTTAAGGTCGGCGACATTGTTTGGGTTGTCTCGCACTTTAATATCTAGTTCAACTAAACGCGGTAACGCTTCCAACGCTGCAAAATCTGTGGTCGCCAGAGGTTGTAAAAACGCCCTCGCCAATCATAAAAATAATTTTATCGGAATGGAACACCAGTGAACTGTTCAATGCTGTTGGGCAATTAGTAATGGCTGCTTTGCCAATGTATTCGACAGTTGGAACCGCAGCGTGTGCTGAGTTCGCTATAAATAATCCTAGTGCTAAACAAGTGCTAGTGGCTAATGATTTTAGTGTATGTAAGTTCATGATACTATGCTCCTGCCGTGAAACGGCGATTAAGTTAAAGCGATGGGCTACCCCATCAAGGTTTGGCAGTCATTGACTTACTGCCTGATTTCGGCGGTTCAATTGGGCAATAATTGAACCGCCAATACAATTCTGTGTGTTTTTCAGTAGGTTGAGTGTTTTGAGTAAATAACCAAAAGTTATGGCACATAAAGCTGAACGTTTTGTAAGTCGTCTTGTAGTATTTCGTTAAGATTACCATCTTGATCGACATCAACAATCCCATCGACAATATCAACTCGATTTCTGGTAGGCACGCCCGCAACGCCGTTTACGGTGTCTTCATCATTTAAGTCGCAACTCGATAAATCATCGCCGAAGTTGACAATACCGTCTTCATTGACATCGACTTTGCCGTCTATAATATCGACTCTGACCGGCATGGCTCCATCGCACCATAAAACAACATTGTTTAAATCATCGTTGACACCGATGGCGCCGTTTTCCTGCACATCGATAAATCCGTCTAAAATATCCACTTCATTGAATGTAGCCTTAGCCTGAGCGCTTGATGCAACTGCTAAACTAAACAATAATGACAAAGCGATAATGGGTTTTGCTAATGTGTTTTTGTTCATTTGAGTTCTCCGGTTTGTTGAAGTAAAAACTGCTGAACTTATTGAGTCCTAGCATGGGTAAGCCAAATGCGCTAATCGGGTTGATATAGATTGTCAGGACCTTTGGCTTGGTGCTAACTTTACGCGTTTCTCGGTGAAGCGACTGGCAAGAAACCTAGGAAGAAAATGAAGAGAAGCTGCTCGTTCTTTCATTAATGAACTAAGCATGAATATCAATGATGCTTTATGAAACTTGGTAATTAGTTAAACAAGCCGTCACGGGGGATTAAAAGAGTTATGGCAATTAAAATAGCGTTAGTCGAAGACGATGAAATCATCCGCGACAATTATGCAGAAATTCTAGCGGATGAAGGGTTTGAGGTGGTGGTCTTCGGCACTCGCCAACATGCGATTAATTATTTTCAGCAACAATTGCCAGACATTGCGATTCTTGATGTCGGTTTGCAAGAAGAGCGGGATGGTGGTTTTAAACTTTGTTCAGATTTACGCCGATTAGCGCCTAAATTACCCATCATTTTTTTAACATCACGCGATGAGGAAATTGATCGTATATCAGGCTTGCGTTTAGGTGCCGATGATTACATCACTAAAGATGCCAGTATTAAGTTTCTGATGGTCAGAATAGAAGCGTTATTGCACCGCATCGAAGTGATTACCCAAGGTGAACAAATGGTTAAAACAGCAGCGCCAACTGTTAAGAAAGACACCATGCTTTTTGAGCTTGGCAGCCTTAAAGTTGATCGTAACCAATTAAAAGCAACATGGAAAAATCTGCCATTAGAGTTGAGTTTAACGCAATTTTGGATACTTTATGAGCTGGTAGCCAATCCAGGTGAAGTTAAAACCAGTGATAAGTTAATGCAGGCGGCTAAGATTTGCGTTGAACCGAATACGATTACTGCGCATATTAAAACCATTCGCGCCCGGTTTCGTGATATTGACAGTGACTTTGATTGTATTAAAACAGAGCGCTCTGCCGGGTATCGCTGGCTAGATAAACATACTGAGTAAAGCATGAAGCATTACGTGGTCAGAATAGGCAGCGTGACCGTAAAAACAGCACCGTCGTTATCGGGTAAATCATCAGCACGGACAACTCCGCCGTGCCATTCGGCGATGAGCTTAACTAAATAAAGCCCTAGACCTAAATTATCATTTTTTCCATTGTCCTGCTTCGCGCAAGGAAACGAAAAGATCAAACATTTTTTCTTTATCTTTAGGAAGGCTAACGCCTTGGTTAGCGACCGATAATTCGACGCTTAGGTGTTGTCGCTGTAAGCGAATGGTAATAGGCGTGTCGTTTAGGCAGTGATCGAACGCGTTATTGACTAAATTATCGAGCAGTTGTCGAAGTCGGTCTGAATTTCCCAAAATCGTTGCATCACATGCTATGTCATCAATAATGCAATATTCAGGAAACAGTGATTTGTATTCATCGACTTGTACTTTAACCATGTGTCCTAGATTGACAGCGATTAACGGTTCTTTATATATCATCGCTTCTAAACTGCTGGCATGGCTGACACTGGCTAATAAGACATCCATATAATTTAAACTTTTGTTAGCGCGTTCCAGGTAGACGTTAATGGATGGCTGTTGCGAGCGGCGCTGAATAAGCTCTAGCGAGCTTTTAATGCCGATAGACGCATTTTTTAATTCATGTTTTAAAAATCTAGCCATATTTTCTAACCATTGAATACGGCGATTATTGGCTTCAGTTAATTCATCGGTACGCTCGTCAATTAATCCCTCTAAGTGTTTGCGGTACTTGGCCAGTTTTTGGTCTCTGATTTCAATTTGTTCCAGCATACTATTAAAACTATTGATTAATTGGCCTAGCTCATCAGCGCTTTTATTAGTAATTCTGACTGAATAATCATCGCTTTCGGCGACTTTACTGGTGACTTTTTGTAGGTTTAGAATCGGGAGCGAAATCAGTTTATGCAAATGGCTGGAGACGACTAAGCTAAGCGTAAAGCAACCGATTAACGTAATAATGACCCAATTGAGATAACGGGTCATTTTGGCTAAAAACAGACTCATATCGGCTTTAATAACGACATGGCCAATTTTTTGCTGTTCAAAATAAATATCATTAACAACAGTAATGACGCCGGTTAAAGGTTTCGTTTTGGTTAAAGCCAGTAATTGCGTGAGCCAGGTGTATTGTTGATTAATCAAGTGTTGCTCAATCAAATAAGGCATGGCTGGGGTCGTGTATTCGGCAAATAACAAGCCTTCTTCCTGAAAAATAGCCGCATAAATAATTTCTTTTTTGATCGCTAAGGCGTGTAGATTTTCGTTAGCCGTTTTTGGGTCGTTAAACGTTAACGAGCCAGTGCTACGCGAGCCAATAATTTGAGCTAATGTGCTCAGCTCGGCTTCAATATCTTGATGCATACTCACGGCTTCATTGATTGATATAGCGACGGCCATCGCAACAATGCCTATGCTCGCGCTAAGCATCATCATGGCTATGAGTTTTGTTTTAATGGATAACTGCTGTAATCCTTTCATCGCTGCGTCCTTTTAACGTGGTGTTGTGTTAACCAAGGTCGCAAGTTCAATGATTTTCGAGCTAATGCTTAGCCCGGCTTCATTTACTGCATTGGGATTAATTTGAAATTGAATGTGTTCACCTGATTTTACCAACGTAATCATGCCGCCATGCGCGGAAAAATTGCTAATATCGCTAATGGTGAGTATCGGCAAAGGGTGTAACCTGCTCAGTAATGTCGGCAGATTTTGTGATTCTGAATGGCTGATATAGGCGATATGACAATGGTTTAACGATGCTTCTGATAATACGCCGCTGTTAAATACCTCGATTTGTATTGGTTTGTTTTTAACCGGTTTATCTTGAATAGTGTCTAATGCCGCTTGACCAAACGGATTTCTGCCGATAATGCAAAAACCAAAGGTGTTATTACTGTCATTTAGTTTAGTCACCGGCCAATCGGTAAACAGCGCAAATTTGTAACTATACAACGCTTTCAACGTATCTTCGCCTAATCCTTGCTCATAAGC
Organism: Methylocucumis oryzae; assembly: GCF_000963695.1. Lineage (GTDB taxonomy): Bacteria > Pseudomonadota > Gammaproteobacteria > Methylococcales > Methylomonadaceae > Methylovulum > Methylovulum oryzae. Next base: position 669 of record NZ_LAJX01000146.1, on the reverse strand, counting down.
GGTCGGTGCTACTAAATACATTAGCAGGGCTAGGGTAAAACCAGGTAAGGCTTTTAAAGTGCTAAACACAAGCAGTCCTTTCGGCAGTCTGTGCGCGCTAAAATTTTACATGGGCTTGCAGCCAAAACATGCGTTCGACATGCAAAGGATTAAGCGCGACTGCATCATAAAATTCGGCGTGATGGTCGTTGTTAAGATTATTAGCGATAAATGCTAGTTCTAGTTGCTTAACAGGTTGCCACGCTAAACGCATATCGAGCGTGACATAACTGGGAATAGCTTGCGTGGTAAAAATGCCTGATGCGGGACTGGTGTAGCGTAACCACCAATCCATTTCAATTTGTGATGTAATATCAAATGAGCTTCTAAACGCGTATAAAAAACTGGGGTCGCGGCTAGTGGTGTTGATAAATAAATTATTAATTTTACGTTTTGACTGTATGTCCATTTCCATCAGACTGGTGCTGAGCTGCAAGCGTACTTTGTCGATAGGACGCCATACCAGTGCGGTTTCAAGCCCTAGTGAGCTACTTTTTTTGATGCTGCGCTCTGGAAACCATTTAAAAAAATTGGTTATCAGCGACTAGACTGTTGTGGTATTGATTGTAATAGGCGGCAATATCAATAGAAAAAATATCAGTATTCCAATAGCGATAACCTAACTCATAA
>NZ_LAJX01000145.1 GCF_000963695.1 Methylocucumis oryzae | reverse complement strand
AATCGTTATTCCACCTACTGTGCAATTAGGCTTTAGAGCGGCGCTTAACGAAGTGCAAACTAAATTATTATTCGCACCGGATTATCCTGAACTAGAACGCTTAGCATTGCTGAATCAAATTAATGCCAAGCTGGGCGAGGCGGTCTTTGCAACCATTGAGGGTAACGATGACGACACTGACTTAGCCGCAACAGTACAGCAATTAATGGCTTCAAAAGGCTTAAGCCTAGCGCTGATTGAAACCGCTAGCCAGGGCATGATGGCCGCCTTATGCGCTGGGGCAAACTGGTTATTAAGCAGCCAGTATCAAGCTGACTGCCAACCCTTAACCGAAACGCTCAATGCCTTACTCGCTCATAGCGGTGCCGATATAGTATTAAGCCAAAGCTATTCTGAAACACGAGATACTTTTATTAATAGCGACTACAGCGTTGAATTAACGACCGTCATTATTACCGCTCAGCACGGCTCGTTTACCGCCAGAACCAGACTTGCAGGAACGACTAAGCGCAAACAAACCCAAGCGGCCCTGTTTGGCTTGGATTGTTTGCGCAGATTTTTACTTGCATGTTCAGAGTAATCGTTTACTTCGTTTATCCTGCGAAAACGAAAAAACGGCAACACTCAGCTAGACTGACCGCCCATTTGTGTTTGTAAGTAATTAGCGAGACCTACTTTTTCTATCAGTCCTAATTGCTGTTCCAGCCAATGCGCATGGTCATGTTCGGTGTCTTCTAACATTTTGAGCAAAATTTCTCGAGTTTGAAAATCACGCACAGACTCACAATATGCCATCACCTCTCTAAGTTGTGTGACGACACTCAGTTCTAAGGCTAAGTCATTCTTGAGCATTTCGGGAACATCACAACCTACGTTTAGCGGTTCACGTACTGATAAATTAGGGGTACCCTCTAAAAACAAAATGCGCTTAATTAAAGCATCCGCATGACTCATTTCATCGTGCACTTCATGGCTAATGCGCTCATAAAGTTTTGCGTAACCCCAGTTTTCATACATACGCGAATGGATAAAATACTGGTCTATTGCTGTTAATTCACCGGCTAATAATGTGTTTAAATGTTTAATAACTAAAGTATCGCCTTGCATAGTAACACCTTTATTTTTGAGTTTTTGGTTCAGTTTGATTAGTTTTAGGCGCAGGTTTGGCTTCAGGTTGTGAGTCTACTTTTGTATCGTCGTTACTTGGTGCGTCTTCTTCCATAATAGGTTCGTCAAACTCGGCTTCGTCTTCTGTTTGGTAGGTGCTAGGGTCTTCTTTGAAATCATCATCTTGCTCGATTTCATCTTTATTAATTTCGCCTTCTATATCCGTATCTAAATCTTCTGAGCTAGCGGCAGGACTAGTAGGTTTAACAGCTGGAGCAGTACTTGGTTTAGCAGTACTTGAGCTTTGTATATCATTAACTGGTGTGTCATCGCTAGATTGCTCATCGCTACAAGCTGTTAAAGCAAGTAAACTGGTTAACGCAACCATTAATAATTTTTTTTTCATGTGAATTCCTTATAGTTGAAAAACTAGATGGCCCGCTCAATAAGCGAATGTCCTAAGCAGATAATATCTGAGTTACTCATTTATTACTATTGCCGTGTTAATATTAAGCCCTTTACATGATTGTTTGTTATGACTATGCCTCCTGAAAATAATGAGATTTCTACCTGCCCGCAGCAAGCCATGACCATCAGCAGTGCGTACATAAAGCATTAAAAACTGCCGAACAGCTTTGCTTAGAACGGGGTGTACAACTGACATCGATTCGACAACAAGTATTGGCGCTGATTTGGGAAAGTCATAAAGCGGTTAAAGCGTATGATTTGCTCGACAAAATCAAACCGCTGCAACACGCTGCGAAACCTGCGACTATTTATCGTGCGTTAGATTTCTTAATCGAACAAGGCTTAATTCACAGAGTTGAGAGTTTAAATGCCTTTGTCGGCTGCCGTTGCTCCGATCACAAGCACGAGCAATTACTGTTAATTTGTAAGCTATGTCATGAAGTTGAAGAACGCACCGCTCAACATGTCATGCACGTGTTAAACGAAGAATTTAAACAAGCGGGTTTTAGCGCTCATAGTAAAGCGATTGAAATTCATGGTGTATGTGCGAAATGTGCGGTTAACAGCTAACAATAATGTAATTATTCAGCCCCTACCACAACCCTCACTGCCATTAAGTTAAGGAATAAATATTAATATTCATGAAGTTACGATTGTGTTTTTGTAACAACGCATTGCAGCTGTAGGTCGGGTTAGCGATAGCGTAACCCGACAACATCGGAGCGTTAAATGTTGGGTTACGCTATCGCTAACCCAACCTACACAAATCTAATTACTTGATTCCTAATATCTATCTCTTAACTTGATGGCAGTAACCCCAACCTTCCCCTAGTTAGGGGAGACTCGGAGGGGGCGTGAATGCTTACACAATAATCTGTTTTTTTACAGACAGTCATTATACTTGGGAGGATTTATGGCGATATTAATGTATTGGCTTGGTTTATTGGGTTTATTATTTTTTACTACCACCTGGGCTGAACCAATTAAACCTGAGCACGTACCAGAACCATTAAAGCCTTGGCTGAGTTGGGTTACGCCAGAACGTATCGAGCTAACTTGCCCATTTTTATACAGCGACAACCAACAGCAACGTTGTATGTGGCCTAGTGCAGTTGACCTAGCGCTTACCACTAAGCGTGGACAATTTTCTTTTCGCGTTAAAGTCTATAAAGACAGTTGGATAACGCTACCAGGTGATGACCAACACTGGCCGTTAAACGTTAGCGTCAATCAACAAACGGCATTAGTCATTGATAAAGATGGACTACCTATGATTAAGCTTCTGGCCGATAAACAAGCTGTCGACTATTTAATTACCGGCGAATTTATCTGGGATAATCTGCCCGACAACTTTGCGCTGCCTAACGATATTGGCTTAATTAAATTACATATTAATGGCCACGATATTGCCACGCCGACGTTACGCGATGGGCAAATTTGGCTGAAGGAAAGTGAACATGCTCAAGCTACACCTGACCAACAAAATAATGTCGCCTTGCAAGTGTATCGAAAAATCACCGATGATGTACCACTAGAGCTGTTAACTCGACTGGTTTTTGACGTATCAGGTGATCAACGCGAGCTGAATTTAGCTAAGGTATTGCCAGACGGTTTTATACCGTTAGCGCTTAACTCACCACTACCGGCAAAATTAGAGACCGATGGTCGGTTACTACTGCAAATTCGTCCAGGCCATTGGGAAATCGATATTAATGCGCGTAGCACTGCTGAACTAAGCGAATTAACGCTGGTTCAGCAACAAACCGACAACAACGAAAAGACCGCAATTTGGCCCCAATCTGAACTGTGGGTATTCGATGCTAGACCTGATTTACGCGTAGTAGAAATTGAAAATGTATCGGCTTTAGATGCAAGCCAAACGACATTACCTGACGAATGGAAAGCCTTGCCCGCTTATGGTATTGAGCAAGGCCAAGCAATGACATTTAAATTAATTCGGCGTGGCGACCCTAATCCCGAACCTAACCAACTTAGCTTAACGCGCAAATTATGGCTAGACTTTGACGGCGGTGGTTATACCGTCAGCGATACGATTTCTGGCAAATTAACCAGTGGTTGGCGCTTAAATGCCTTACCCGAAACTAAATTGGGTAAATTAGCATTAGAAGGTGACAATCAGTTGATTACCCGTGAACCGGGTAGTAATAAACAAGGCGTAGAAGTTCGCAAAGGCTTGTTAAATTTAACGGCCGATAGCCGAATTAACGGCAATATTCAACAAATTAAAGCCGTAGGTTGGGAGCAAACCTTTCAAAGCGTTACAGCAGAATTAAACTTACCACCGGGTTGGCGTTTGTTAGCGGCAACAGGCGTTGATAATGTGCCTGAAAGTTGGGTGTCGCGCTGGACGTTACTGGATTTATTCTTAGTATTAATCGCTTCATTAGCCACCAGCAGAATCTGGAGTATTGCATGGGGTGTTATGGCACTCGTGACGTTAACCTTAATTTGGCATGAAGCCGATGCGCCGCATTGGTTATGGTTGCATATCCTAGGTGCTACCGCGTTGTTAAAAGTGTTGCCACAACAAGGCGGTATCCGCCAATGGCTAAGTTATTATCGCTATGCCGTGTTTTTATTATTAGTCGTACAAGCGCTGCCATTTATAGTAACCCAAGTACGCACCGGTTTATATCCGCAATTAGAATTTGGCTATGGTGATGATAACGTTTACACACCAGCGCCTGCTTCCATGCCAGCCACAGAACCGCCAATGGTTGGCGCGGCTAACGACATGGCTGATAAAGGCTCTATGCCCGAAGATGCGGCTCAACAAGAGGAGGCTATGCAACAAGGCGTCGCCGAGAGTGACAGCGCCGTACCCGCAAAACGTCGGCAATATGCAGAACGCTTAGCTAAACAAGCCTATTCTGCCGCCTCGCCTATCGCTAGTTTAAAAACCGAACGCATAGACCCCTCCGCGCATGTACAAACAGGACCTGGGTTACCGGAATGGCATTGGCAAACGATTGAATTATCATGGCATGGCAGCGTTGATGCCGAACAACCGCTGCACTTATGGTACTCGCCACCGTTGATGACTAAGCTACTTAACTTTTTACGAGTGCTTTGCCTGGTTATCCTCGCCGTGCACATGTTTATCGGTTTAACGACCTATCATTGGCGACGTTTTTGGCCGGGTGGTGCAAACCTAGCCATGCTCGTATTATTACTACCGCTGTGCTTGGCATCTAATAATATTTATGCTGTTGACTTTCCTGATGAAAAATTATTAAACGAATTAAAAAGCCGTTTACAAGAAAAAACACCGCCAGATTGCTTACCGTCTTGTGCCCAGATTCAACAAATGCATGTCAGCATTAATGAAACTGAGCTAAACCTAGCGTTAACGGTACATGCCTATGAAACTGTCTATATTCCGTTACCAGCCGAAGCTGAGCAATGGCTACCTAATCAAGTGTTGACGAATGGCAAGTCGGAAACTGCTATGGTCAAAATGGATAATAGCCTATGGCTACAAATACCACCCGGCGCTCAACAAATACAATTACGAGGCCCGGCACCGTTATTAACTAAGTTTACGCTGCCATTACCGTTAAAACCTAAATATACGACGGTAGAAGCACGTAACTGGGATGTGCAAGGCTTACGCGATAATGGCATCGCCGAAACACAACTGCAATTTACCCGTAGCCGCCAAGTCGATAACACGGTGCCGACCTTAACACCTTCAACTATCCCCAGTTTTGTTAAAAATTGAACGCCAATTAGAGTTAGGTTTGGATTGGCGCGTAACAACATCGATTAACCGAGTCGCGCCAGCTTCAGGAGCGATTTTATTATCCGTGCCACTACTACCGGGCGAATCGGTAACTAGCCCTGGTGTTCATGTTAAACAAAATGCCGTCGAAGTCGCGCTAAGCGCACAACAAGAAAGCTTTACTTGGCAATCCGTATTAGAAAAAACCGGCGAATTAACACTTACCGCCGCCAAAACCGATGCTTGGTTGGAAGTCTGGCGCGCCGATGTCAGCCCGATTTGGCATATCAACACCGATGGCATCGCCATGATGCGACTAGACCATTCCGAGCACTGGTTACGCGAATGGCATCCGTGGCCGGGTGAAACGTTAAGTTTACATATCGCACGTCCTGAAGCGGTTGCAGGCCCAACCTTAACAATTGAGCATAGCGATTTAACCGTTACGCCAGGTCAACGCATTCGCACGGTGGAATTAAAATTTAACGTATTAAGCTCACAAGGTGGTCAACACACGATAGTGTTACCGGAACATGCGCGTCTACAGTCGGTTGCCATTAACGGCGATAGCCACCCTATACGACAACAAGACCGCAAGCTTAGCTTTCCGGTTACACCCGGCAAGCAAGCATTAGCGCTTAATTGGCAAGAAGAAGACACACCTATCACGACTTTATTAACCACCTCCGATGTCGATATGGGCGTAGCGAGTGTTAACGCTAATATTCATGTCAGTTTGGCCGAAGACCGTTGGGTATTGTTTTGCTTTGGCCCACGCTTAGGACCCGCAGTATTATTTTGGGGTATTTTCGTCGTATTGATGTTAATTGCTTATGGCTTTAGCAAAATTCGCTTAACCCCATTAGCGACATGGCAATGGTTTTTACTATGGATTGGCTTAAGTCAAATATGGTTAGGCTTAGGCGCGCTAGTCTGTATATGGTTAATCTTATTAGGCTGGCGCAGTCGACAAACTCAAGCGCTACCTTATTTTAATGCTGTACAAATTGGCTTAGTGGTATTAACGCTAATTTCACTAGGCGTGTTATTTTCTGCTGTTGCCCAAGGTCTGCTAAGCACACCGGATATGCGCATTACTGGTAACCAATCCTATGCCAGTTATTTAAATTGGTATCAAGACCTAACTGACGCGCATTTACCGCAAGCGACCGTAATATCGGTACCCATCATGGTCTATCGCCTCTGTATGCTGGCATGGTCATTATGGCTTGCCGTCGTGTTGTTAAATTGGTTGCGCTGGGGTTGGACTTGTTTCTCTTATGAGGGGTTATGGTGTAAAAACACCTCCCCCTCTAAAACAACAATAGCAAAAGAACAATTAGACCAGTAATAATTTTGACTACCAACGTAAGAAAGGACAGAGACAGAGCAAAAGTGTCGGCATCAGGGATACTGCCGCAAAGCCTACAGGGATGTATTTACGGTGTCCACGACAACTGCTCTACGGTTCCTACTACACGGGGTCCCTGGCGTTATGCCCCCTGAATTTCCTGTCCCGCCTTACGTTGGTAGGCGTATATTGTACAAACTTTCAGAGTGATTAATTGATTTCTGGACATGGTATAAAGTCCGTCATGACTCTGGCTTTTATGCAATAAAAGCGTTTACACTAAGCTGATTAGCATTTAAACTCATTGCCTCATAGTCTCCACTTACCCTGAGGTTGTTTATGAGCAATAGGTCGCTACAAGTGTGTCTTATGGTTATTTTACTCATAACCAGCTCGATAAAAGCTGACCTCATTAGCGACCAACCCCATACCTCTATAGTATCGAACAAACCGTTCACGCATAGCGGCGTCGCTGTCGCCTTATCTGGTAATGGCAACGTCATGGCAATCGGCTCTTATGGCAAAACCAGTCTATACGTTTTTAGCAATAATAAGTGGCAGTTCAGCCAAACGCTATCACGACCTAAAGATTTACTGTGTACCAGTGACCCTGCCTTCGGTAATACTGTCGCCTTATCTAAAGATGGCAATACCTTAGTCGTGGGCGCTTCAGGGACGTATTCGTATCTCTTTTGGGGTGTGCCTTATTACATTTATTTCAAATGCTCCGGTGTTGCCGTTTATCAGCGCCAAAATCAACAGTGGCGCTTACAGCATATCGTTACCGACCCAGCCGTGACAGACGATGAATTATTTGGTGCTAGCTTGGCATTATCAGGCGATGGCAAAACATTATTGGTAGGTGCTGAATATAAAGCTTGCACTGATATCGATGATATTTGCGGGGCGGCGTATTTTTTTCGTCAACAAGAAAACAAATGGACTTTGGTTAAGATGCTCAATGGCACACAACCTGTTGATAAAAGCTTGGGCTTTTTCGGCTCAACAACAGCCTTATCTCAAAATGGTTTGACAGCTTTAATCGGTTATCGCGCCATAAACAGCGTCTGGTCTTATAGCTTTAAAAATAACGACTGGCAGCGCTTACAAGTCATTAAGCTGCCTAAGCAACGGTTTGCCGCGCGCTTTGGCAATGCCTTAGCGTTATCGCAAGATGGTAGCCGCGCTTTAATTGCAGCAGATAACGCAGATAATGCTCAAGATTGTCCAGGTGGTTTCGACAATTGCGGTGCAGTATTCTCATACCGACGCAATGGCAAATTATTGCAATTAGAATCCAGCTTTACCGCATTGGACAGACATGAAAACAATTATTTTGGTGAAACCCTGGCGTTAACAGCCGATGGCACAAAGGCAGCAGTCGGTACGTCTGATGCCGATTGCGCACAAGGCAACTGTGGAGCGGTCTACTTTTTCCAACGCCAAGGTATACATTGGCAAGAGCTAGGCCGAATTACTAGCCCAACTGCTGGAACAGGTGGTTTCGACTTAGGTGGAGATTTCGGCAGTGCACTGGGGTTATCTGATGATGGTCAACGCGTAATCGTAGGCGCTGATAGTGAAGATTGCCCAAAAGGCGAAGACTGCGGCGCGGCGTATTTTTATACGCCGCTATATTAAACCTGCCGAGCAATTAATTTACAAACCCAATGCCAGCTTAATCAGTAACTGTTGAAAAAGAGCGCGCTGAGCTTCCGTTCGACGAATATAAAAATCGCTACTCCGACTAAACCTAGCGCTGATTCGGTCATTAACATTACTTTTGCGCCTTTTTCATCAGCCACCCATCCTAATAGCAATCCCAACCACCAAAGCGGAAAATTAGAGAGCGATGCAAATACATTGTATGCTGTGGCCGCAGCCCCTTTATCAATCACTGTCAAAGCCATAGCGGTAAACGCTGAGTAGGACATTCCGACAATCCAGGAATATAGAATATTCCAAAAAACATACATAGATACTGTATTAGGCGATTGCGCCATCGCAAGCGCAATGAAGGCCATGACTATACCAAACAGCACATAAGCCTTATGGGCATTCATGCGTAAGCACACCCATCCACCCACAAAACAGCCAATAGAATTAAAAAATCCGGCTAACACGCCTTGAACAAGCTCCACATCTGCCTCACCTGCCGACCAATAAGCTGCAACAGCAGCCTGGGTTAGCGTTGCTTGTGCGGAACCCGTTGCAATAGGCAGAATACATAATAATGAAGCTAGCACACCTGCCGGCGCTTTCACCATTTGCCAGAAGCCGGATGCAACTGTTTTTATTGACTCTATCGCTCCTTGATTGGTCACATGGGGGGGAACATGCTCAAGCGGAAGAAGAGCCAAGCAACAAAGTAAAAAAAATCCGCCCATAATTGCGCCAGACATCCATGCCTGCGGTAAATTTTGCAGGAGAAAAAGCCCAAGAGCGCCTCCTAAGCCAGTCCCACCCAAATTGCCCGTTTGAAGCCAAGCGCTGACCCGCCCTATCTCATGTTTAGGCGTCAGATAAGAAATCATGGCTTCAACCGACATGCCGACAATTGAGTTAACGACATTAGATGCAGCGATAATGACTAATAGCAGCCAAAGCGTATCGCGCCCTAAAGGTATTGAAGCCATAGCAAAGACACCAAACCCTGAAAACGAGGTAGCAAAAAGATACCACTTTTTGGGATTCAAACTCACGTCTACTAAAGGCGCCCAAAGCCACTTTAGCCAGGAAACCAACAACTGAGAAGCAACAATCAACGAGCCTTCTGTTATGGATAACCCCTTTTTCGTCGCTAGAAAAGTAAGAGCAACACTGACAAAACCACCCAATGCTCCAAATGGAATATATAAAATAAGCCAAATGAAAGGATGATGGGCTTTTGCCTTAGAGCCTCCTTTGATTGTTGACTGGCTACGGATAAAAATCCACTCCGTCAACAAAAAGACTTCTATCCATCATTTAACTAAGCAGGATTACTTAACCAAGCTTAGTAACACACCTGCTGCCACCGCTGAACCTATCACTCCAGCGACGTTAGGCCCCATAGCGTGCATTAGTAAGAAATTGTGCGGATTGCTTTCCAAACCTAATTTGTTGGCTACTCGTGCCGCCATAGGTACTGCCGAAACGCCAGCCGCGCCGATTAATGGATTGATTGGCGTAGAACTAAAGCGATTCATAATCTTAGCCATAATGACGCCAGACGCTGTACCTATCGCAAACGCACATGCACCTAACGCTAAAATACCCAAGGTTTCGGCTTGCAAAAACGCTTCTGCGCTTAATTTAGAGCCTACTGACAAGCCTAAAAAAATCGTGACGATATTAATTAACTCATTTTGCGCAGTTTGGCTTAAGCGCTCGACGACACCACAGGCATTCATTAAATTGCCTAACGCAAACATGCCTATTAACGGTGTTGCAGACGGCAATAATAAAGCTGATAACACTAACAACATCAACGGAAACACGATTTTTTCTGCTTTACTCACCGAGCGCATTTGCTGCATCTCAATTTTGCGCTCTGCTTCAGTAGTTAAAGCGCGCATAATAGGCGGCTGAATTAACGGCACTAATGCCATGTACGAATAAGCTGCGACGGCAATCGCGCCTAATAAATCAGGCGCTAATTTTGAGGCCACATAAATCGCCGTAGGACCATCAGCACCGCCGATAATACCAATCGCGGCCGCATCTTTTAACGTGAATTCTAAACCTGGCACTAAATTTAATGCGAGCGCACCAATTAACGATGCGAAAATACCAAATTGTGCGGCTGCGCCTAATAGCAGCGTTTTAGGATTCGCTAGCATAGGACCAAAATCAGTCATCGCTCCCACCCCCATAAAAATGAGCAACGGAAAAATACCTGCTTTAATGCCAAAGTAAAGATAATAAAGAATGCCCCCTTCTTGCGCCATATCAGCAACGGGAATATTGCTTAATACTGCTCCAAAGCCAATGGGCAATAAAAGTAACGGCTCAAACCCTTTTTTTATCGCTAAAAACAACAAAACAAAACCGACTAACATCATAAATGCTTGGCCGCTTGTGAAATTATAAATCCCCGTGCTGTGCCATAATGAAATCAGATTATCCATAGCGTTCTCTTTTAATTGTTATAACGAAATCAAGGCATTACCGCCAGCAACGGCGCTACCTTCTTTAACATGTACCGCAGTCACAACCCCAGCAAATTTTGATCTCACTTCGGTCTCCATTTTCATCGCTTCCATAATCACGACAATTTGACCTTCACTTACTTCGCTACCCTCGGTCACAAGGATTTTTAATATGTTCCCAGCCATAGGCGCATGAACAACAACACCCGAACTATGCACCGAGTTATCACTACCTTTACCGTCCGAACTAGGCTTTATTGTCAGCGTCGCGCCGCCAGGTCCGACAGCAACGTTAAAATTGCGTCCATCGACATTAACCACATAGGTTTCAATCCCGCTATTAACTGGGGTTGATTTGATACTATCGCTGGTGTTTGCTGATGTGTCACCGGTAGGTACTGGCTCAAATGCACTTGGGTTACCGCGATTAGCAATAAACTTCCAGCCCACTTGTGCAAACATACCGTTAATCAATGCATCTTCTTCAACGTTCGCCGCTAACGTGACACCTTCAGCTTTAGCTTTGGCTTGCACATCGGCGATTAATTTAGCCATTTCTGGCTCTAATAAATCAGCCGGTCGACAAGTAATCGGCGCTTCACCGTTTAATATCCGCTGTTGCAAGGCCGAGTTAACAGGCGCTGGCGTTGCACCGTATTCGCCTTTTAAAACCCCGGCCGTTTCTTTCGTAATCGTTTTATAGCGTTCGCCGTTCAATACATTTAACACGGCTTGGCTACCAACGATTTGTGATGTCGGTGTAACCAATGGAATAAAACCTAAGTCCTCACGCACACGTGGAATTTCTTTAATCACCTCGTCAAATTTATCAGACGCGCCCTGCTCTTTAAGCTGACTTTCCATATTGGTTAACATACCACCTGGCACTTGCGCGACCAAAATGCGGCTGTCTACGCCTTTTAAGCTACCTTCAAATTGGGCATATTTCTTACGAATTTCTCTGAAATAAGCTGCAATTTCTTCTAATAACACTAAATTAAGACTGGTTGCTCGTTCAGTGTCTTCTAAACTAGCAACAATGGTTTCCGTTGCGCTATGGCCATACGTCATGCTCATTGACGAAATCGCCGTATCAACATTATCAATACCCGCTTCAGCAGCTTTAATCAATGTGGCGACGCTTAAACCCGTTGTGGCATGACTGTGTAGATGAATCGGCAATTGAGTGTTAGCTTTAAGTTTAGTCACCAATTCATAGGCATCATAAGGTTTTAATAAACCGGCCATATCTTTAATACAAATCGAATGCGCCCCCATGTCTTCGATTTGTTTGCCTAAGCTAACCCACATATCGATAGTATGAACCGGACTAGTCGTATAAGAAATCGTACCTTGCGCATGCATACCGGTAGCTAATACGGCTTTAACGGCCTGTTCGATATTGCGCATATCATTCATTGCATCAAAAATGCGAAAAACATCGATACCATTAACCACGCAACGCTCAACGAATTTTTCAACCACATCGTCAGCATAATGGCGATACCCTAAAATATTTTGTCCACGCAATAACATTTGTTGGCGTGTATTAGGCATCGCTGCTTTTAACAATCTTAATCTTTCCCAAGGGTCTTCACCTAAATACCGGATACATGCGTCAAAACGTCGCACCGCCCCAAGATTCGATAGACCAATAACCCACCTCGTCAAGCTTAGCGCAAATAGGCAGCATATCCTCAATGCGAAAACGCGTGGCTAAAATAGATTGATGCGCGTCCCTTAGGACGACTTCGGTAATACTTAAGGGCTTTTTCTGGGTCATGATGATTTCTCCTGGAATCTCTTTAAGCTGTAAATCTTTACCATAGCGGTTATGGCATTGATTGCACACCGCATCCTTGAATTTGCTACGTTTTTAACGCTACTTATTGTTGGTTACAAGCGAACCGATACATCGAAAACCTGTATTATCGCCCTCATCACACCCGTTGACACGTTTTTGAGTTACCAACTTAATTAGGGACGGCATTGTCCCGCCTAAAGTGCATAGCCCGTTTTGGCGCGAAAGACTAACTAACGATGCTCGCTACGATATTGATGAATAGCCGCAGTAATCGCCGCTACGGTTGTTTTATCGAGTGGGTTACTCACTGTAGGCACAGTAATCGATGCCGCCGGGGGCTCTGGAAAAAAAACGTTGTACAATTGCCGACATAGTGTTAATAGCAAACACTAACATCGCTAAAAATACATAAACAATGCCCATACCCACAAACATTAGCTCAATCCCGCTACCGATTAGTTCAGTCATAGTTAGTCAACCTCAGTTAATATTGATTGGAAAAATATTGATTGATAGAGCAACCTAGCTACATTATGCATAAACCCACCTCCTTAAACAAACCGGAATAAACCGAGTTAATGCTTGAGTTTAGTTGTCATGGCAACGCTTAGTGAAAATCAGGTCCCAAACACCGTGGCCTAAGCGTAAGCCACGTTGTTCAAATTTCGTTAACAACCTATAATCTGGCCTAGAAACAAAACCTTGTTGCAAGCTTGTATTGCACAAATCGGGCTGCGCCGATAAAACTACCAACATTGCTTCAGCATAATGTTGCCAATCAGTAGCCGCATGAAAATAACCGCCTTGCGTTAATTTTCGGCTTAATAACTCAACAAACTCAGCATTAACAATGCGGCGTTTATGATGTTTTTTTCTTAGGCCAAGGGTCTGGAAAAAAACAAATGTAACCCACTAAGGCTGTTATCCGGAAATTGTTTTTGTAAAACATCTACCGCATCGTCACAAAAAAATACGCACATTAGTTAGGCCTTGCTGCTGTAATAGTAATAGCAAATGCCCAATACCGGGTTTATGCACTTCTATGCCGATAAAATTTTTATCCAAATTATCAGCTGCCATTTTCGCTAACGCTTCACCATTACCAAAGCCGATTTCCAGCAATAACGGCGCGTCATTGGCAAAAACCTTTTTAAAATCGTGTGATTGGGTAGAATCTAAACAGTAAATATCCCAATAATGGGTTAACGCATATTCTTGTGCACTGGTTAAGCGCCCTTGCCTACGGATAAAGCTACGGATTTTCCTAAGCGTTACCCCATTTTCAACATTCATTAGAACCACATTGCAAGCACTTAAAAAAACAATCCATCAATAGGCGAAGACGCTGATGCAAACCGACGTTTAGGCATACGCCCCGCTAAAAAGGCTTCTCTGCCAGCCTCTATCGCTTTTTTCATTGCACTTGCCATAAGAATTGGATTTTGCGCGGCCGCAATCGCCGTATTCATTAACACTCCGTGACAGCCTAGCTCCATCGCTATCGCAGCATCTGATGCCGTACCCACGCCTGCATCGACTAATATAGGCACGTTAGCATTTTCAATAATCGTTAAGATATTGTAAGGATTGCGTATGCCTAAGCCTGAGCCAATCGGTGCTGCTAACGGCATAACGGCAACACAGCCTATCTCTTCTAATCTTTTGGCAGCAATGGGGTCGTCATTGGTATAAACCATAACGTCAAAGCCATCTTTAACCAACTGCTGAGCCGCTATATAGGTTTCGGCAACATCGGGAAATAAGGTTTTCTGGTCGGCTAACACTTCAAGTTTAACTAATGAATGACCATTTAATAATTCACGCGCTAAACGGCATGTTCTAACGGCTTCTTCGGCAGTATAGCAGCCAGCAGTATTTGGCAAAATGGTATAACGTTCAGGCGAAATTACGTCTAATAGATTAGGCTCGTTTTGATGTTGCCCAATGTTGGTACGACGAATCGCAACAGTAACAATTTCAGCACCACTAGCTTCAATGGCTAACTGCGTTTCTTGCAAGTCTTTATACTTACCTGTGCCGACTAATAAGCGCGACTGATAGGAAACGCCCGCAATCACTAAAGCATCGCTAGGCTGCCCGCCACCTATGGCATGGACAATCTCGATACAATCGCCCTCGCTTAACACTTGTTCAGCAAAACGGGTAAAAGGTAATATTTCTTTATTTAATTCAACGGCAATTTTTTTGCCGGTTAAACTTAAATCCGATAATAAATCACTCACGGTAATCGCCTCAGCATATTGCTTTGATTCACCGTTGACATAAATCATCATTAAAGCAAACTCCTGTTTTTATCGACTAGCCGTCTTTGTTGTACGGCTGTAGCTAAGTCTTTCAATAATGGCACGGTATCATCCCATGATAAACACGCATCAGTAATACTTTGTCCATAGACCAATGGTTGACCTGGGATAATTTTTTGACTACCGGCCACTAAATGGCTTTCGATCATTACGCCCATAATCCTATGGTCACCGCTAGCTATTTGTTTACCAACATCTTCACCGACAATTAATTGTCGTTGGCATTGTTTTAGACTATTAGCGTGACTAAAATCAATCATGATATTAGGTCTTAAGCCAGCTTTCACTAAACCCTGAGCAACTTGCTCAACGCTGACCGCATCATAATTCGGTCTATCGTTACCACCACGCAAAATAATATGCACATCTTGATTACCGGTGGTCGAAAAAATCGCCGAGTGTCCTGCTTTTGTTAATGATAAGAAATGATGCGGACTCATCGCGGCACCAATCGCATCAATAGCGATTTTTATCGTACCATCGGTTGAGTTTTTAAAACCAATCGGACACGAAAACGCCCGACGCTAACTCTCTATGACCTTGACTTTCCGTGGTTCTCGCTCCAATCGCACCCCAAGCGATTAAGTCAGAAATGTATTGCGGACTGATTAAATCCAAGTATTCCGTTGCGGCAGGCATTCCCATATCGCTAACATCGAGCAATAATTTTCTAGCCATGCGCAAGCCTTTATTGATATTAAAGCTTGAATCTAAATCTGGGTCATTAATTAGCCCTTTCCAGCCCACTGTCGTCCTTGGCTTTTCAAAATAAACCCGCATCACGATTAACAAATCGTCGACTAACTCATCTTTAAGCGTTTTTAAGCGCTGAGCATATTCTAACGCTGCTGCTGGGTCATGAATAGAACAAGGGCCAATCACCACTAAAACCCTGTCATCGTCACCCGCTAAAATTTTATGAATATCCGATCTTGCTGCTAGGGTCGTAGCCGCCGATGCTTCTGTAATAGGTAGTTCATCATGAACTTGCACCGGTGGAATGACCTCTTTAATGCCGCAAATTCTTAAGTCATCAGTATTGTATTTTGTCTGCATGATTGCTACCAAGCGCTTGCTTTGTTTCAAAATTAACGTCAAATTCTGGCATTTTAACCGGATTCTATGCATTTTGCTCAGATTTTAGGCTACACACTATAAAGTAGGGACAGGGTATTTAGGGTGCAGGTGTTGGCAGCAAGGATGCTGCCACCAAGCTACAGGGATGTATTTACGGCGTCCTGCACCCTGAATACCCTGTCCTACCTTACGTTGGAGCCAGATATTACCGCATTCAAAGCACGCTATCGGCTTTAACCCATGTCACAAAGCTGTAAGAAAAGTTTACCGAAGGGTCATTATCAATATCAATACGCTCAGTTTCTCGCCACTCTTGGCCACGCCAATCAGGGAAAAAAAGTATCACCCGCAAAGTCTTGTTGAATCTCGGTTAAATATAATACCGATGCTTGCGGTAATAACGCTTGATATAACGTCGCACCACCAATCACGAACACTCGCTCGGATAACTGTTCAGCCGCTAATAAAGCTTGCTCAAGGCTAGTAAAAACTAAACAACCGGGTTGTTGCCAGCTAAGATTTCTGCTGATAATGATATTGGTTCGACCAGGTAACGGTTTAGCAATAGACTCAAAGGTTTTTCTACCCATGATGATAGGAAACCCCATCGTCAACTGCTTAAATCGCTTTAAGTCTGCGCTTAAGTGCCAAGGCATTTTATTATTTACGCCAATCGCACGATTACTGGCAATAGCGGCAATGAGCGCAATTTCCACTCTTACTCTCCTAACATACACATAATGAAAATTTTATTAGTTTTTACCGGCGGCACGATAGGCTCTAGTATTGACAAAGGTGCAATTAACACTTCCAACAATACGCCCTTTTTGTTATTGGAATTATTTAACCAACACTATGTTGATGCACACAACCTACAGTTTACAACACTACAACCGTACTACTTGCTCAGTGAAAATTTAGCACCTAAAGCATGGACTGACTTGATAACCGCCCTAGTTGCACAAAACTTGGACGAATACGATGGAGTTATCATCACGCATGGCACGGATACCTTAAGCTATACGGCAGCACTGCTTGGTTTATATTTTCACAACGTAAACAAGCCAATGCTACTCGTATCTAGCCATCAACCGTTAACACAACCCCAAGCTAATGGCTTAGCTAACTTTATCTGTGCCATAGAATTTATTAAGAAGATTAATCAACCAGGCGTCTACGTGGCCTACCAAAATCCAGGTCAGCCCATGCTGATTCACTTAGCGACTCGTTTAGCGAGTTGTTTACCGTTGAGCAGTGATTTTATCAGTGTCCGTCATCAAGCCTATATGCGCTATGAAAATGGACATTTTACCCAACTAACAGAAAAAAACCGTCCCCACAGTCGCTTTTTATTAAAAGCTGAGTTTGCTCATACCATCACACTAATTAGACCTTACCCTGGCTTAGATTATCGCACGATTAATTTAGACACTGTTCAAATTGTTTTACACGACTTATACCACTCAGGCACGGCTTGCACGAGTAGCGCATTTGGTAAACACTACCAACTCACAGAATTTGTCCAACTTTGTCAAACACAACACATCCCTGTTTACCTCGCCCCCGCCTACCAATCTGAGGCGTGTTATCAAACCACTTTGGACTTACAACAAGCAGGTGCTGAAATATTATGGGGCATATCAATCGAAGCTGCATACGCTAAGTTATTGTTAGCTTACGGAAACTTTTATGAACAGCACAGTATTTTGCAATTCTTAACCACTGATATTGCTCACGAACATATTTACTAATCATAAAGCCAACGAATGCACACTTAGACAACCACAAAATATTTTGTACAACTTTTGTAAAGATATATGTTGACAAAACCCAATGGCATTGATATATTGACCCGAAATGATTAATAAACAAAAAATAAATAATAAATTACTGAGTAAAAAACTATTAAATTATTTATTTGTCATAGTTTCGAAATAATCATTTCGTCGGGATGTATGTAGCACCGACATCCTGTGTCATCGTATTCTTTAAGAGGAAGGATTGGTGTAATGGCTTATTTATCAGAACAATTATCAAGACGCGAATTCGGTATCAATGCTAATACAGATAGTAGTAGTGCTAGCCGAATAGATAAACAACCTCGTAGTTCTGATAACACAGAACACATTAACGTTCAAATCGCACGCGATCTTAACGAACATAAAATACGCTTGATTAACGCACTAGCGCATTTCCCTGTAACCGCATTATGGCTGCTTAACGAATATGAAAAATTGCCAGACAATGATGCAGACGATGACTCAGCCGTAGCAAATTCCGATTTAGGACAATCGTTAGCAGAAGTCAGAAAACACTATCACAGCTTGTTTTCGTCAGAACAACCCTCAGACGATACGCTTGCAAACGACAGCTTAAGCAAATTTCCTTACTCGTTTAATGACTTAACAAGTATTACTGACATCATTGCTTACATGGTTCAGTTCGATAAACACGAACAATCCACGCTGTTAAATCAGCATAACAACCAACAAGCAAAAATTGCTGTACAAAAACGCCGTCATCGACTCAGTAAAAAGCGCTTACTGGACTTTTTAGACAATCATGCTTATTCGCAAGAAGAACAAGACTTTCTGTTTCTACCCTTGCCGATGAGGCTTGAATATGCCGCCGAGTTATTAACTGCCGAACAATCATGGTTAAGAACCCGACAAGAATTAGCCAAAGCTAATACCAAGCTTGTCATGTTTATTGCCAACCAATATAAATCCAGCTTTTTAGACTTTGACGATTTAGTACAAGAAGGGCAAACGGGGCTTCTTAAAGCGGTGGATAAATTTGACTACCGGTTAGGCTTTCAATTTTCAACGTACGCGGGCTACTGGATACGCCAAGCCATATCTAGGTCTTTATCTCGCTCGGAGCGACTCGTGCGAATCCCATGTGGACAAGTCGCTAATATTAATAAAGTGTTTCGTGCCAAAACTGAATTATCAGCTAAAACAGGCTTAGACCCAACGATTCAAGAAATCGCTGAGTACACCAAACTCAGTGAAGACGAAATCAATACAATTTTTACTATCTCGCAAACCGCAATCTCACTGGAAAACACCAGTGATGATGAAGACAGCTTTTCCCCGATTGATTTTATTGAACAACATGTGTTTACCCATGCTTTTGAAACCATGGCTAAAGACGATTTGGAGCAATTAATCAATAAAGCGATAACCTGCCTAAATCCACGCGAGGCCAAAATCGTTTGCGCACATTTTGGTATGGATTGTGACAAAGAATCGACATTACAAGAGATAGGCACCGAGCTGAATCTAACTCGAGAACGCGTACGGCAAATCCAAGTCATGGCGCTTAATAAAATGAAATTAAACTACGGCAACCAATTACACTGCTTCTTATAACAGATCGCCGACATAAAGACTTTTAGCAACAAAGATGTTTTAATTGATTAGGCATTAATCTTGCGTGTTTACTGCAAGTTATCAATAAACATAAAACAGCGATGGGGGGCGTTGTATTAACATGCTAACCAATGTCTTAACTAAAGGTGTGAAGTTATATAAGTGATCTTTATGAAGATCAGGAGATGAAGATGAAAAAACATATTTTTAATGCACTGTTATGGATCATTGTCTTAACAGGCGCTTACATGATTTACGAACGAATGAACGCTACGCCACAGATGCAAGAATCGCTGTCGTATTCTGAGTTTATTGTCAAAGTTAAAAATGGCTTAATCGACAAAGTCGAAATCACTGGGCCGCTTATCAAAATTCGCTCTATGGATGGGCAACATTTTGAAACCTACAACCCTGGCGACCCGCACCTAATTGACGATTTACTCACCAATAAGGTGCAAATTAGAACCGTGCCACCTGCGCAACAATCGTTATTCATGCAGATTTTCATCTCTTGGTTTCCGATGCTGCTATTAATCACGGTATGGATTATTTACACCCGGCGAATGCAAGCTAATGGCGGCCTTGGCGGTAACCAATTCGGCAAGAGCAAAGCCAAGATGCTGGAAGAAGACAAAATGACCGTAACGTTTGCAGACGTTGCGGGCTGTGAAGAAGCTAAGGAAGAAGTCGCAGAATTAGTCGATTTCTTAAAAGACCCTGCGAAGTTTCAACAATTAGGCGGCAAAATTCCACGCGGCATCTTAATGGTTGGTCCTCCAGGTACCGGTAAAACTTTAATCGCCAGAGCCATTGCCGGTGAAGCAGGTGTTAAATTCTTCACTATCTCAGGTTCTGATTTCGTCGAAATGTTCGTAGGTGTTGGCGCATCACGGGTGAGAGACATGTTTGCACAAGCCAAAGAACATGCGCCTTGCATTATATTTATCGACGAGATTGATGCAGTCGGTAGACAGCGCGGTGGCGCAGGTATCGGCGGAGGCAACGACGAACGCGAACAAACGTTAAACCAATTATTGGTTGAAATGGATGGGTTCAACGGCAACGAAGGTGTGATTATTATCGCAGCGACTAACCGTGCTGACATCTTAGATAAAGCCTTATTAAGACCAGGACGTTTTTGACCGCCAAGTTAATGTCGGCCTGCCAGATGTACGCGGTAGAGAACAAATCTTAAATGTTCATATCAAAAAAAGTGCCGGTTGCCGCTGATGTAGAGGTCAAATATATCGCACGGGGCACGCCTGGTTTTTCAGGTGCAGAGCTGGCTAATGTCGTCAACGAAGCTGCTTTATTTGCCGCAAGGGCCAATAAGAAAGTAGTGAGCATGAGCGACCTTGAAAAAGCTAAAGACAAGATTCTCATGGGAGCGGAAAAACACTCTATGGTGATGAGTGAAGACGATAAGTTATTGACGGCCTATCACGAAGCCGGTCACTGCATTGTCGGCGAATTATCACCCGACCATGACCCTGTCTATAAAGTTAGCATCATGCCAAGAGGACGCGCTTTGGGAATAACCATGTTCTTACCTGAACGCGACCAATACAGTGCGAGCAAACGCAAGTTAGAAAGCCAAATCGCGAGTCTTTTTGGCGGCAGAATTGCTGAGCTGATGATTTACGGTGGCGATAGAGTCACAACAGGGGCTTCTAACGATATAGAACGTGCAACCGAACTGGCCAGAAACATGGTTACACGCTGGGGCTTCTCAGATCGCTTAGGACCTTTAGTGTATAGCGAAGATAACGGCTCGCCATTTATGGGTTATCCAGGTTATCAAGGCAGTAAAGTTTCCGCGAATGTCGCTCATCAAATTGATGAAGAAATTCGTGCCGTCATTGATAGGAACTATCAACGCGCTGAAACTCTCTTATCGGAAAACATTAGCATCTTGCACAAAATGGCGGATGCCTTAATGAAATGGGAAACCATCGACAGAGACCAAATCGACGCGTTGATGAGCGGTAAAGACCCTGAACCGCCTAAAGACGATGGAATTATGAATAAAATGAATATTAACAAGCAGGAAAAAAGTGAGGTTATCGAGCCACCTAAGGTGTTAACCCCCTCACTCAACAAAAATAAACCTGCCGGACAAGTTTGAGGTGCGCTCATTATAGGGGGGCTTCGGCCCCCTTTTTTTATGCCTATCTATAATTCACGGCTATGCACTTTAGACGGGACAATGCTAAATACGGACGATGTGTTTACAGCGTCCTCGGCAACTGCTCCTACATTGCCCTATTACACACCATCCCTGGCGCTATACGTTCTGAATGACCTGCCCCGTCTTAAGTTGGCCACCCTAATTCACTAAAGACGTTATTACACGCACTTCTCTTCACTTTCATTTTTCTTCATAATTTTTCATAGTATTTATCATCACCTCTAACAAGAACGCGCTAGAGTATGTTTTACTGGTATCGCTGCAATCCCTGGCTTGCTTAGCGATTGCTCTTAACTAACGCTAGGAGAACAATCATGTTCATCACGCTACCGCAAAATCTCATTAAATACACAACCATACTAACATTAAGCACCATCCCTACTCTGACATCTGCGTTACAAGTTACAGGTAGTTTAGGTGAGGCCCTAGAGGCGGTTGATGTCTATTCGTTTACCTGCCCATCAGGGACAACAGAAGCTAAAATTCGAGTCATTGACCTAAACACCATTTTTAATTCTGCCGCCGTTGTTTATGCCAGTTTTGGTAAAGACAGCAATCCCACCCTAACAGTATTTGATAGCGAAAGCACATCGACCTCATCTGCGTGGATTTCTAATAGCTCCGATGGTTCAGGGACTTATGGACTCGTCGTCAGAAAAAATGCGACCAATAGCGAAGATTATGGTGTCGAAGCCCTGTGTTTAGATAGCACGCAAACAACAGTATTAGGCCCTAGAAAATTAACCCGACAAATCAATCAATAAGTTAAAGCCACTGCGTTATTGCTAAACATCGACATGCTGACTCTACGCTTATTATTGCTCATCATCTGTTTAAGCAGTTATTTATCAAACTGTTATGCCGACGAGACTGAAGGCTTAGCGCAATTAAGCATAGAAGAACTCATGAATAGCAAAGTTGTTTCCGTCACCCGCACGGAACAACAGCTTACCGATACGGCAGCGGCGGCTTATGTCATCACACAAGACGATATTCGCCGCTCGGGCGCAACAACAATTCCCGAAGCTTTACGCATGGTGCCTGGCTTACATGTCGCTAGAATCAGCGCTACTCGCTGGGCTATTTCTGCACGGGGTTTTAATGGCTTAGTCGCTGATAAATTATTAGTCTTAATGGATGGCCGTTCCTTGTATTCGCCAATACATAAAGGCGTGTATTGGGATGTACAAGATCGTGTGCTAGATGATATTGAGCGCATTGAAGTGATACGTGGCCCCGGTGCCAGCGTATGGGGCGCTAACGCCGTTAATGGCGTGATTAATATTATTACTAAGCATACAGCCGACACCCAAGAGTCAGACATAACGGCGTTTGGCGGGGATAAATACGGCGCGGCCTTGCGTAAAGGCTGGCAGCTCAGCGAGCAAAGCCAGGCTCGTGTGTATGGCAAATTTTTTACGCGACGACAGTTTTGTCAACCGGCTCGGTTATGACGCTGAAGAGGAATGGACGTCAGGACGCGGTGGTTTTCGCGTAGATTGGGCGAGTGCCGAAGGTCAACATGCGCTCATGCTACAAGGCGATATGTTTTATGGTCAGTACGATGAAAATAACATTAAATATCAATCACTTACATCACAACAATCTCAGCAACTGAATGCGTTTGTATTAAACCGAGTAGAAAAGCAAGGCGGTAATCTTTTAGCGAAATGGAATTATAATCAATCGCTAGCTTCGCACATGGTTGCGCAATTTTTCTACGACACCTTGCACGCTCAAGAAGATTTGACCAGTCCAAATATCTTGCAAAGTGAAATTATTGATATTGATTTCCAACATATTTTAGCACTCAATGCCGCGCATGAATTCACATGGGGGTTAAACTATCGTTTAAGCCTCGTTGAATTAACACCGCTGAACGAGTTTTTTCAAACGGAGTATCGCCCTGGCACATTTGAAAACAACCGCTTGTCGATTTTTATGCAAGACAAATGGCGAGTACATGATGATGTTGAGCTTACCTTAGGCAGTAAATTTGAACATCACACTAATAACAACTTTGAATATGAGCCGTCGCTACGTTTGCTTTGGCAAGCAGCTAAACAGCATAGACTGTGGACTGGCATATCCAGAGCCGTTAGATTGCCCGCAGTTACCGACTATCAAGCTAAAGTCGGCTTTGATACAGATACCCAAATTTTTACGTTTAATCAAAACAAAACCTTAACTTCTGACGAAGTGATAAGTTATGAGTTAGGTTATCGCTATTGGAATACTGATATTTTTTCTATTGATATTGCCGCCTATTACAATCAATACCACAACAGTCTAGTCGCTGATAACCAATTTTTTTAAATGGTTTCCAGAGCGCAGCATCAAAAAARWAAAAAAGTAGCTCACTAGGGC
>NZ_LAJX01000144.1 GCF_000963695.1 Methylocucumis oryzae | reverse complement strand
GTAAGTTATCTAATGAACCACGTATTGCTGCCGCTCAACCAAGTGTTGATGGTTTTGTAAATTTTCAATATCGATTTCTCTGACATCTGCATTATCGACACTATCAGAAGGCGTGACTTGATCCAATACATAGCGATAACACGCCGACATCGCAATACTTACCCAGTCACCAATAAAATCTCGCGGGACTTTTTGTCCTGATAGCATACTCAATAACGCTTTCACACCACCGCAATGCGCATGACCTAAGATAACAATATGTTCAACACCTAAATCACGAACAGCATATTCAATCGCAGAGCGTGCGCCATCTAGTTTATTGTCTAAATGATAAGGTGGCACTAGATTAGCCACATTGCGTAACACAAATAAATCACCGGGCCGCGCGTCCATTAACAACGCTGGGTCAACGCGCGAATCGCTACATGCGATTAATAACACGTTAGGATGCTGACCTTGCTCAACCAGATTTCGCATTAATTCTGGGTTATGCGCGTAACATCGCTGTTGAAAATTTTTTAATTCCGTGGAATAAATGGCTTAAAGTCGGATGAATAAACGCTTGCATAAGAAGTGAGGAAAAATGAACACGTGGCTGAATAATAACTATTCTCAGCCAAAAGGCAATAAACATTGATAAACTAATAAGGCGTGTTATTGAATAGGCTTGCCTAGGGTATGATTAAAAATACAGGGAACCACTACAAAAGCGCTGCTATCAAACGGTTCTGAAGTGCAAAGCATGTTTTGGACTCTAGCCATAACAACTCCTTGTGGAAGTGCCCGAACAAAAGCATTCATATACGACTTTTTACCCCATTAACCACCCAACAGAAATTATCATGACGCAACCTAATACCAATCCATCTCAACCACCATCGAACCGCCCAACCGTTCATTTACCTTATTTTGACTATTTGCTCGATGTACTAAAAGAAGGCAATGAAGATGTTGCCAAAAGTTTTGGCCGTCATGTACATTGGGGCTATTGGGAGCAACCGGCTGATGCCACACTAGACAGTGATGATTTTGAGCTTGCAGCAGAAAACTTGACCGCACAGGTTTGCCAAGCGGGCGCGGTTAGCCATGAATTATCGGTGTTAGATGTAGGCTGTGGCTTTGGTGGCACCGTTGCACATATGAATGAACGCTATGCGCAGATGAATTTAACCGGATTAAACTTAGATGAGCGCCAGTTAGAACGGGCCAGAGCAACGGTATTGCCAATAGGCGACAATCAAATTGACTTTAAACAAGGCAATGCATGCGCATTACCGTTCCCCGATCAAAGCTTTGATGTCGTATTAGCGGTGGAATGTATTTTCCATTTTCCTGACCGCAAACAGTTTTTTAAAGAAGCTTATCGTGTGCTAAAACCGGGTGGCTATTTAGCGTTATCAGACTTTATTGCTACAAAGCCCTTATTGCCTGTTACCCGGATAAAACTGCCCGCTTTTGGTTTTTATGGCAAATGTAATTTGCAATTTAGCGCAGAACATTACCAGCAACTCGCCGAGTCATTGTCTTTTACCGTAACCACCGAAGCTAATATCACCAAAAATACGTTGCCAACCTATTCCTATTTAAGACGTTTTAGCTAAAAAGCAGCGCTTAAGTAATCTCAGTGCGGTACTCGAAACTTTAGCCGTAGAAGTGCTAAGTCGTTTAGATTTATTACATTATTATGTTTACGGCTTTAAAAAAAGCGTATGATTACAGTCTACGGAGTAATAACAGCCTTACGTTATTTACAACTCTTTACTTATATCGGCTGAAACCAATCCCGTGAGCTGATATAGAATGTTTAAACCCGTATGTTAGTAACAAACAAGCGAGGATAATATGAACATTAACACAAGCAACAGCTTAGCATCCTCTGCATTGTACAATGCGTACAGTAAACCTAACGCTAGTCAATTAGCGGAAACCGCTTTTAACAAGTTAGATAGCAAAGGACAAGGATTCATTGAAAAATCTGATTTGCAAGCTGCTTACGACAAACTTTCAAACAATAACGGTTCGCAACAAACCAATGTTGACGATGTTTTTAACACCTTAGACAGTGATAGCAATGGTCAAGTTAGCAAAACTGAATTCACCGCTAGCGTAGAAAAAATTGCATCTGATTTAGACGGCCCGGCACCCAGGTTGCGTTTACAAAGCACTGACGCCACTAGCGAAACAAGCAACGGTTCACCCGCATCCGGAGGCCCTCAAGGCTTACCGCCACCACCGCCCCCCTCGACGAATGCAGATAGCAGTAACAGCAGCCAATCTTTTGATCCGGCTGATACGAATCAAGATGGCGTGGTGACACAAGCCGAAACATCAGCTTACCAACAGACTCAGCAAAACAATGCATCATCACAAGACGAGCAAGTGAAAAAACAAATCTTTCAATTAGCTCAAGCTTATGGTGAATCAGGCCGCGACTCATCTTTCCAAGGCCTGTCAGTCTCAGCGTAACATCGCTGCAGCGAGCTACTTGATTAGCGATTGATTAGAACCTTATCCCCAGCTTAATCAATCGCTTTTTTCAAAAATTGAACGTCAAAGCGTTAAGAGGTCGAGCGCTAATAATGCTCTGTCTTATCGTTAAAAATATAACTATTATAAACAACGAATGTTCCGACTCAGCCACTATATGCGCGAACTCATCGCGCCTACCCCGTTAACACCGGCGCGTAAACCAAGCGCCCCTGTTGTGATTTGGAATCTAATCAGGCGTTGCAATCTTACCTGTAAACATTGTTACACAACATCAGCCGATATTGATTTCCCAGGCGAACTCAGCACAACTGAAATCTATACGGTCATGGATGATTTAAAAGCCTTTAAAGTGCCGGTGCTCATCTTGTCAGGCGGCGAACCCCTATTGCATCCGGATATTTTTGCCATATCCAAACGCGCTAAACAACTAGGCTTTTATGTGGCATTATCCAGCAATGGCACACGTATCACGGAAAATAATATCGCAGAGATTTCTGACATTGGCTACCAATACATAGGTGTGAGCCTCGATGGCATTAAGCAAACCCATGATGAATTTAGACGTGTTAAAGGCTCTTTTGACGAAGCCATGCACGGCATTAAGCTATGCTTAGAGCGTGGCATAAAAGTGGGTTTACGTTTCACGCTAACCCAGGACAACTACCAAGACTTCCCCGCGCTATTAGCGTTAATGGATGATTTAAACATCGATAAATTCTACTTATCGCATTTAAACTATGGTGGGCGTGGTAATAAAAATCGCCGCGATGATGCGCATTTTGAGCGCACGCGCCAAGCAATGGAGCTGATGTTTGACCAATGCTACGACTGGCTAAAAGCAGGCAAAGAGCGCGAATTTGTCACAGGCAATAACGACGCCGACGCGGTTTATTTCTTGCATTGGGTACGTCGCCATTTCCCTGAGCAAGCCCCACATATACAAGCTAAACTCGAACAATGGGGCGGTAACGCGTCTGGCGTCAATGTTGCCAATATCGATAACTTAGGCAATGTACACCCAGATACGTTTTGGTGGCATTATCATTTAGGTAATGTTAAACAAAGACCTTTCTCAGACATTTGGAACGATATTTCTGACCCTGTTATGGCAGGATTAAAGCAATCGCCAAGACCGTTGCAAGGTCGTTGCGGTGACTGCCATTATCAACGCATTTGTAATGGTAATACCCGTGTTAGAGCGATGCAAATCTCAGGTAACGTTTGGGCAGAAGACCCAGGTTGTTATTTGACTGAACAAGAAATCGGCGTGCAATAAAACATAAAAATTACTAGCCGCGCACAGTTTAAATTTAACTTTTACCCAATTAGCCGCTAACGTATTAATAGCTAATTCTTAACTACCGGAGACCGCCATGTTAGATTCCGTCTCATCCATCGCAGCATTTGCCACGCAAAATGTCGCAACAAAAAACCGCTAATGAAATTAGTTTTGCGGTCATGGAAAAAGCCCAAAACATCGAAAAACAACAAGGCCAAGCCGCGTTAGCGCTGATTAATTCAGCCGTCGTCTCGGCCAATAAAGTTGATGTTTATGTATAACCCAGAGTTAAAGCCAAGCACGGTTTATCGCTTGTTGTGGAAATTTAGCTAACAGCTCAGCTAATACCACCTCATGCAAATCCGCTAAAGTGACTTTAGCTACCATTTCATTAGCAAACGCAAACGTCAGCATATTACGCGCGGCGCTTTCATCAATGCCGCGCGACTTAAGATAAAACACCGACTGCTCGTCTAATTGTCCCACCGTCACGCCGTGACTGCATTTCACATCATCGGCATAAATTTCTAGTTGGGGTTTAGTATCTGCCTCAGCCGCATCAGACAACAATAAATTACGGTTACTCATAGCAGAATCCGTTTTCTGCGCATTTTCAGCAACAACCACGCGCCCTTGAAACACACCGCGTGCACGCTCATCGAGTACACCTTTATAGACCTCTCGGCTAGTCGCATAAGGCTTGGCATGGTTGATACGCGTATAATTATCAATATGCTGGCGTTTAGCGCCTAAATACAAACCATTCAATTCACAATCTGCGGCTTGCTCTAAGGCACAAGCAATATCCGTGCGCGCCAACAACGCGCCAAAAGCAAAATTATGATGCGCAAAACGTGAATAAGCAGCCTGCTGCACATAAATGCCACCGTAATGATAAGCCTGCTCTGACTCAGACTGCTGTTTATACAGGGTTAACCCGGCATTCTCGCCCACAAACACTTCGGTTAACGCTGATGTCAAGTAACTCGCTTCACTGCCAGCAAATGTCTCAACAAACTGCGCTTGTGCAAACGCTTCGATGATAATAATCGTGCGAGTTAACACAAACTGATTAGCTTGGCTTGACCAATGCAAACATTGTATAGGCTTATCTAAAACTTGTTTTGCAGGCACTCTCAGCACTATGCCATCGCTAAATCCTGCATTATTAAGCGCGATAAAACCATGCTCACTGCCTTGAAGTGCCGTACCTAAATACGCTTTAACACTATCAGGATTCATGCGCAACACGTCGCTAAGACTGTTAAGCTCAACGCCTTGCGGTAAACTCTCTAAGCAAGACAACTCGGCGCAAAAATGCCCATCGACAAGCACGACAACCCAAGCATCAGCCAATCTATAACGGGCTATAGCACTTGAAATAGTTGCCGTATCAGACTCTGCCAGTGCTAAGCTAAAATTTTTTTTTCGTTAATGCGGATAGATTGCTATAACGCCAATCTTCATCTCTCGTGCTAGGCAAGCCTTGCGTGACCAGTGCGGTGAATCCTGTGGTGCGTAGCGTTTGTAACCACGGCAAACTAGCACCCGGCAATTGCTCAGCAACGCCTTGTAACGCCTGAGTATAAGAACTTGCTGCTGTCATCACGCCGCCACCTTATCGCTGTCTAACCAACCATAGCCTTTTTCTTCAAGCTCTAAGGCCAGCTCAGGTCCACCTGATTTAACAATACGGCCATGCGCTAAGACATGCACAACATCGGGTTTAATATAATCGAGCAAGCGTTGGTAATGCGTCACCAAAATAAACGCACGCTCTGCTGAACGTAACGAATTGACGCCATCGGCAACGATTTTTAACGCATCGATATCCAAGCCAGAATCGGTTTCATCCAAAATACATAGATTAGGCTCTAACACCGCCATTTGTAAGATTTCATTACGTTTTTTTTCTCGCCACCAGAAAACCCTTCATTGACCGCGCGATACAAAAATTTCTCATCCATTTCCAACGCTTTGATTTTATTTTTAATCAACAGCAAAAATCCATCGCATCGACTTCGTCTAAGCCTTTATGCTTACGCACAGCATTGAGTGCCGCTTTCAATAAATACACATTGCTGACGCCGGGAATTTCAACGGGGTATTGAAACGCTAAAAATACACCTTCACGCGCACGAATTTCCGGGGACATATCTAGTAAGTTTTTACCCTGATACAGCACCGAACCGCCTGTAACCTCATAACCGGCTTTACCCGATAACACATGCGATAACGTCGATTTGCCCGAACCATTCGGCCCCATAATCGCATGGACTTCGCCGAGTTTTATTTCAAGGTTAATGCCTTTTAAGATGGATTTATCGTTAACACTCACGGTTAAGTCTTTAATGCTTAGCATAATGATTTTTTATAGGTAAAAGAAAGAATAAACAGTTTATATATTGATTTTCTTAGGAAAATCAGGAAATTTTTCGGAATGCAATAATTCCATGTTCGGGGCAAAAAAACGCATCCCACCTTGCTGGTCACATAACCAAAACTCCTCAGCGTGTTGCGCAAAATAAAGCTGCATTTTTTCTAGCATTTCTTTTTCAGTATTACTGTCAGACATGACTTCTATACAAATTTCCGGCGCAATTGAGCACTCCGTTTCATATTTAATAATCTGCAAACGCTGCTCAGACACCCATACCACATCGGCGACTTTGGTACCTTTAGGGGTGAAAATAGCGCATTCGGGGAACGCTTCGCCACCTTTTGTGAAGTGCAACAGAAGTTTTTCAATTTTGCCTTGCAACAACGAGTGCAAC
The DNA here is from genome assembly GCF_000963695.1 of Methylocucumis oryzae. GTDB lineage: Bacteria > Pseudomonadota > Gammaproteobacteria > Methylococcales > Methylomonadaceae > Methylovulum > Methylovulum oryzae. The sequence continues at coordinate 16,275 of NZ_LAJX01000144.1, read as the reverse complement.
ACTTTCATCGGACTCATCACGATATGCCCATATTCGTTTAACTCGATTTTAAAAGGTAGGTTTTTTAAATGCGGGTTGGAGCAGACTTCTTGCCAGTTCATTGTTAGACCTCGTTACGGTTAAATGTTGGGCTTTCTTCTACTGCCGTGGATTCCTTAGCCCATTAACATACTGTTCAACATCCGTCATATCTTCTCGATACTGCCAAAAACTAAATCCGGACGTATCTTCAAATTTAGCTTTTTTGCTTGAAGATATTTTCGATTGGACGTTAATTTTTGCCATCATCTCGCCGAACACCAATACCTGGTTCTGTAAGTTGTATTTAATAAAGTCTGAATCGCTGATGTTGATATTCAGGGTTTTCACGTTACGCTCTTATTGTTGAATTTTGTAGGATAAAGCAGATTTGCACTTCTGTTATAAGTGCTAGGCAAAAATGAATTGCCTACCCTATATAATTGTCAGGATATATGATCCTCTATACCTTTCGTTAACATAGAATTTTTTTCAACTATCATATTAATTTCATTATCAATTTCATGAATCCTTTTTATTACAGGGTAATATTCTTCAGTCCTACTCTCTTCAACACCCACATCAAAAAAATCAGGTGGTTTTACTCTATTTTCAACAAAGGATTTAAATTTTGCAGGCAGTCGATCCCACAATGTAACTCTCTCGGCATTCAATAAAGAAATTCTGGCCAAGTTTGAATCTAACAGCGCAGTCAAAGCCGCTAATTTAATTTGATCTTTTTGTGCTTTTGTTGAAATTTCCAGCAATTCCCTTGTTGCTTTCAATTCCTTTTTTTGTAGTTCATACGTTCTGGCAATCAAATAAAACGCAAATGCTGCAATAACCGGATTGAGAATACCACCAACATAATCACCAAATGTTCCCCATGCGCTATTATCGGACGACAGGCTACCGTGGAAATTACTAAAATAGAATCCAAGAATAGTTAAAGCAATCGAACAAAGCGTAATAACAAGCCACTTCGTTTTTAGGCCATTTGATTCATCGTTATTTTTCCCATCAGAACCATTCATAAAACTTAGCAGCTCTTTTGTTTAAACACATGCAATTCAGCCAATAATTTGGCACATCTGTTTTAATGATGCTCCATAAAATATCGTCGTCTATACCTAAATAACCGTGAATCAACCTATTACGGGTGGCTATCAGTTGTCGCCACGAAATTTGCGGGTTGGCTAGGCGTATATCTTCTGGAATATGCGTGGTGGCCTCGCCGATGAGTTCCAGATTCCGCAAGGTGGCATCGTAGTTTAAGCCACTGTTGGTAAAAGCAGTTTGGTTAAAGCCGTCGGTATAAGTAATGACTTTTTCAGCAAAGCTAATCATATCATCCAGATAAAAATACCACTCCCTTACACTCTTAGACATCTATCGCTTCCTGCTCGATAAATGGGCGCAAATGCGGGCGCAAGGCTTTGTCGGTGACTAAATCGACAGTACAACCTAAATAGTCTTCCAGAAAAAATAATACGCCAAAATAACGCTCGGAAGTTGCTATACCATCAAAGGCGACCAGTATATCCACATCACTCTGCTCGCTGGCTTCGTCACGAGCAGTGGAACCAAATAAAGCCAAACGTACGATGCCAAATTGCTGCATCAACTTTGGTTTCGCTTTAATTAATATAGCCAAAACAGCATCTTTTCGCATAAAACGATTTATTTTCTAGCTTGTTATCGACTGACATTGTTTCATCAACCACGCCGCCAACTCTTCCCGAGATAATTGCCCCGTAGCTATTTGGATAACCCAATCATATAGCTCAGTATTACTCATTAGTGGTTGCTTTTGATTAGCCAATAAAAATACCAACATACAAGCAGCGGCAACACGCTTGTTACCGTCCACAAATGGATGGTTACGCGCTAGTGAATAACAATACTGTGCCGCAACCTGATAAATATCTTGCGTGTAATACCAAGTTTGTTGCGCTGCACCTAAAGCCAACTCTAACAACGCCTCATCTCTTAGTAAACAGGAACCACCAAAACGCTCAATTTGTTGCTGATGAATGGTTAATGCCAAGCTTTTAGATATAAAAAACACAGCTCGTTTATTGTGCTAGCTTGGTAAAAGTATCGGCATATTGTTCCATCAACTTGGCATGAATTGCTAAAGCCTCTTCATCTGTAATATTTACCGCATGTTGTTTTTGTTTCAAATTTAAAATGTATCGCAAGACTTCCGCTTGTAAATTTTCCGGCAATTGCTCGACATGCTGTTGTATTTCACGAACTATTTGCATAATCTTAAGACTCCATTTACGTGGTATTTTAACCGAGTTACCCCACCGCCCCCTCCAAACTCAACCCCAACAACGCCTGGGCTTCCACAGCAAACTCCATAGGCAGCTCTTTAAACACTTCCTTGCAAAAGCCGTTTACAATCATAGACACGGCATCTTCAGCCGAAAGACCGCGTTGTTGGCAGAAGAATAATTGGTCGTCACTAATTTTCGAGGTCGTCGCTTCATGCTCCACTTGTGCGGAGGGTTGTTTGACTTCGACATACGGAAACGTATGCGCACCACAGCGGTCACCCACTAATAACGAATCGCATTGCGTGTAATTACGGGCACCTTCGGCGGATTTTAAGACCTTGACCAAGCCGCGATACGTGTTTTGCGCCTTACCTGCCGAAATGCCTTTAGAAACAATCGTGCTACGCGTATTCTTGCCGATATGAATCATTTTCGTGCCGGTATCGGCTTGTTGAAAATTATTGGTCACCGCAACGGAATAAAACTCACCTATCGCATTATCGCCGGTTAACACACAGCTAGGATATTTCCAAGTAATCGCCGAGCCAGTTTCGACTTGCGTCCACGATACTTTAGAGTTTACACCTCGGCAATCGGCACGTTTAGTGACGAAATTATAAATGCCGCCTTTGCCCTCTTTATCGCCAGGATACCAATTTTGCACCGTGGAATATTTAATCTGCGCATTATCGAGTGCAATTAATTCAACCACAGCGGCATGGAGTTGATTTTCATCGCGCATAGGTGCAGTACAGCCTTCTAAATACGATACATGGCTGCCTTCATCGGCAATGATTAACGTGCGTTCAAACTGCCCGGTATTAGCGGCATTAATTCTAAAATACGTCGATAACTCCATAGGGCAACGCACGCCTTTAGGGATATAAACAAACGAACCATCGGTAAACACAGCCGCATTAAGTGCAGCGAAAAAGTTATCGGTATGTGGAACAACCGAACCTAAATACTGTTGCACTAACTCAGGATAATCGCGTAACGCTTCGGAAATCGGGCAAAAAATGACGCCCGCTTCTTTTAGTTTACCTTTAAACGTCGTTGCCACCGACACGCTATCAAACACGGCATCCACTGCGACACCGGCTAAACGTTCTTGTTCATCTAAGGGTATGCCTAGCTTTTTATAGGCTGCTAAGACTTCTGGATTGATTTCGTCTAGGCTTTTAGGCTTGTCTTCATTGCGTTTAGGCGCGGAATAATAGCTAATCGCTTGATAATCTATCGGTTCAATTTTGACTTGCGCCCATTCTGGCGCAGTCATAGTCTGCCAATGCCTAAACGCTTTAAGCCGATACTCCAGCATAAACTCAGGCTCATTTTTAATCTTAGACAATTGATGAATTACATCTTCGGTCAAGCCGGGCGGAAACGTATCGGTTTCAACCTCAGTCACAAAACCCGGTTTATAGTCTTGATGGATTAAATTAGTAATTTCTTGCGCAGTGGCTGACATAAAAAACTCGTTGAACGTATTGAATTAAAAAAGAATTATTTAGTTGGCTAGCGCGTTAAACTGCTAACAGGGATTAAAATTTCTTCTGGCAAGGCTAAGTCGGCTAACGATACCGATTCCAAAGCGTGATGTATGGTTTGATTAATCTTGTGCCAATTCGCTCGAATACCGCAACCAGAAGCTTGTTCACAAGAATGCTTAGACAAGCTGCATTCGGTTAACGCAATAGGCCCTTCTAATGCGCTGATAATGGCGGCAATGGAAATCTGTTCAGGCGCTCTTGCCAAAAGATACCCACCTTTTGCGCCTCGTATTGACATCACCACTTGCGCCTGCGTCAATAGTTTCAAAATCTTACTAACCGTTGGTAAAGCAATATGGGTTGCCTCAGCAATTTCGATAGCCGTTCTCAACCGTGATGGCTGTTTAGCCATGAGACTTAAAATCACCGTCGCATAATCGGTAAATTTGCTAAGCTTTAACATGGTGAGCGCATAAAATGAGTCATGAATAAATTGAGGACTATTTTAGTACTATTTAATTCCTGAGTAAAGCACTAGGTTATAATGACTAACCTAATGCTCTTACCGCTTCTTCAGTACGGAAATACACTTTACCTGGTTTCAACTGCTCGACAAAATCGGTTTTACTGAGTTTATCGAGTACCGGCCCTTTTGCTTCAGCTATATTCAATGTTCTACCCGTTAAGCGTAACGTGTCATTAAACATTTCTAATGCTTCTAATGCTGTCGTGTCAATATCGCTGACTGAAGTAAAAATCAGAATAACATGCTTAGTATTAGGCTGCCGTCTTAATTCTGCTTCTAAAAATTCTTCAATATAGCTGATATTAGCAAACGTAATGCTCTCATCGATACGCACGAGCAGCAAATGATGCCAAGTCTCCACACTATGGCGTTTTGATATTACGGTAATGCTCGGTATCAGGTACACGGCCTACTATCGCGATATGAGGATGACTGGCTTTGCGCAATTGACTAGCGATGGTTAACACAATACCAAACCCAATACCCTCTTCTATTCCTAAAATTAACACACCCAACAGCGTCGCGGCTTCTGCCAAACCATCGGCTTTATCATAATTCCAGGTATGCAAAATATGCCGGATACGCACTAAGCGATACACCGCTATTAAGATAATCGCCGCCAACGCCGCTTTTGGAATAGCTTGAAACCAAGTGCTAAAGAAAATCACTGATAAGGCTAAACAACCTGCGGCAATCAACATCGCCATTTGCGTTTTAGCACCCGCCGAATAATTCACCATTGTACGACTAAAACCACCGGCAACCGGCATTCCACCTGTTGTGGCCGCCGCAAGATTAGCCAAACCTAGCGCAATGAGCTCTTGATTCGGTACGATTTTTTGCCCACGTAAATTCGCCGTCACTTTTGCAATAGCCACGCTTTCGATATAAGCAATCAATGCGATAAACGTTGCATAAGGCAAAAGCAAATGCGCTAACGGCCAATTTAGAAAGTTAAACTGAAATTCCGGTAAACCTGCCGGTATTTTACCCACGACAGCCACCGTATGCTGCGCTTGGCTAAATTGCTGCGCTAACACGGCGGAAATCACTACGGTTAATAAAGGACCGCCCTTGCTAATCGCTGTCACCCATGCCGTTTTAACCTGTAGTTTTTTTAATAGCCACGGTAGCGGCTTGGTAAAAATAACTAGCACGGCTAATGCCATAGCAGCAATAAACAGACTATAAGGATTGGCTGTACTCGCATAATCAGCGTAACAAGCAACATTAAAACCACACTGAGGCGCTGGCAAACCCGCCATTGCCGGTAGCTGGCTTAAAATAATTAAAATCGCCGCACCGCTAGTAAAACCTGCCAGCACCGGATGACTAATAAAATTAACTAAACCACCGAGTTTTAACATCGCCATAAATAACATAATGACGCCGCTAAGTGCTGACAGCACTAACGCGCTCACAACAGGTTGATTAAGTGCTTGAATTTCAGGCTCGGCTAATACACCGGCAATCATAATCGCCGCAATCGAGACCGGCCCTACCGATAATGCTCGGCTCGTGCCTAATAACGCATACACTACCGGCGGCAGAATACTGGCATATAAACCTAACTGCGGCGGCAATCCCGCCAATACCGCATAAGCAATACCTTGCGGCACTAATAGAATCGCGGTAATCACCCCGGCAAACACATCATCAGTCGCGTCTTGTCGGGTATAGGTTTTAAGCCAAGTAAAAATAGGAAAATGCTCCAACAAAAATGTTGAGCGGTTAAATGAATTTAGCATGAGACACTCGCCCTTGAGTTAGCATAACCCCTAGCGAGTAGCGGGTAGGAGCCCTACCCGCCGTTACCGCTAGTCAGTTTATTCAGATAAAAATTTCTTTGCGTAAGCTTCGCGGTGTGGAATATCAATGCGATAACCTTTTAACATGATATGCCAGTACAACCACGGAAAACCGGTGGTTTTGCCCCACCACCAAATACCACGATTGCTCCTTGGGTCTAATAGAGGAAATGACGGCGTGACTTTGCCACCATAGGAAAACTCGGCCAGCATAACGGTATTAAGAGACGTGGTTAACGGACAAGAGCCATAACCATCATAACCCTCTTGCACCGCCGCGCTTTTCATCAGTGCCAGAATATTATCAACCACCACAGGGACTTGTTTACGCACAGCCGCAGCCGTTTTCGCGTTACTGGTTGCCGCAGCATCGCCTAAACCAAAAATATTCGGGTAGCGATTGTGTTGCAAGGTTTTCTCATTCACATCAATCCAACCACCCGCGTTAGCCAACGGACTTTGTTTAATAAAGTCAGGCGCGCTTTGCGGTGGTGTCACATGCAACATGGCAAACTCTTTAGTAATTTGTTGTTTAGCACCCGCCGCATCAGTGACTTCAAAGGTAGCGGTTTTGGCCGGCCCATCCACAGCGACTAAATTACAATTAAAGTTAGTTTTAATGCCGTAATCGGCGACAACTTTAGCCAAGGCTTGCGCAAAAAAAAGGCACGCCGAATAACACGCCACCGGCATTACAAAACTCTAAATTGAGCTTATCTAAGATGCCTTTTTTACGCAAACGGTCAGCGGTTAAATAAACGATTTTTTGCGGCGCACCGGCGCATTTAATCGGCATAGGCGGTTGAGTAAATAGCGCAGTACCCGATTCTAAGTTTTTAACACATTCCCAGGTATATTCCACCGTATCAGGCGAGTAATTACTACATACGCCATTTTTGCCTAATGTTTCAGCAAGACCTTGAATTTTATGCCAATCTAACTGGATGCCAGGACACACCACCAAATACTCATAGGTCAATTTATCCCCAGAGCGCAATACCACCGCATTTTCTTCTGGTAAAAAGCTATCGGCATACTCTTTATGCCATTTTACCGATGCGGGTATTAAATCCGCTTCATTGCGCAAAGTTTGTTTTAACGTATAAGCACCACCACCGACAATGGTAAAGCCCGGTTGATAATAATGTTTCTCTGATGGCTCGACGATAGCAATGTCAATGGTTGCATCTTGTCTGCGCATGTTATTAGCGATAGATACGCCAGCCGCACCGCCGCCTATAATTAAAACCGTATGGTGTTGTGTCATAAAATCCTCCGATTAGTTTTTTTGAAATGCTGCCCAAACACTTACAGCAATATTAAATTTAAGTATCAGGAAAAAACCTACTATTTTCCTGGTTTACTTTTCGCCTAAAAACTAATCCAAGTCAACCTAAATCCTCAAGATTTTTGCCAAGCTTCGAAGCCACCGGCCATAGACAACACATTTTTAAAGCCCAATAACTCCATTGCTTGCGTAGCAAACGCGGAACGACCACCGGTTTTACAATACACCAACACCGTTTTGGCCTTGTCTTGCAATTCCGGCACACCACCATACCTAAATTCAAGCACTCCTCTAGGTAATAAAACCGCGCCCTCAATATGGCCTGCGCTATATTCATCCGGTTCGCGCACATCTAATACCACAATATTACCTGCCGCGATGAGTGCTTTAGCCGTTGGCACATCCACCTCTTTTACTTTCTGCTTAGCCTCAGCTACTAACTCCTGAGCCGTGTATTCGGTGCGTACAGGCTTGCCTGCCTCATCGCGTCTAGCAATAGCATCTTGCCGCTCATTCTCGTCTAAGCCGCAATAACGGTTGGCGGGCACGGCTTCATCGATTAAACGCGGTCTAGGCAAATTTAAATTCGCCATGATTTGGATAAACTCCTCGCGAGTCTTACCGGCTAAGCGTGGATTAGTGGTACGCTCTTGCATAATGCTACTTACCCAACGCTGTTGATAATCATGACCGGGATACACCAAGGTTTCATCGGGCAAGGTAAATAAACGTTGAGTAATACAGTCATACAGCGCGCCAGCATCACCACCTTGAAAATCGGTGCGGCCACAGCCTCCGATAAACAGCGAATCACCGGTAAACAACTTATCGCGCCACAAAAACGACACACTACCCGGCGTATGTCCTGGCGTCGCAATGGTTTTGATTTGTTCGCCGTCACCAAACTCAAATACATCACCATCGTGCATTTGTATATCAGCATTTTGTGCGCCACATAAACTGCTAACGGCGGTTTGCGAACCTAAACGCTGGCGTAATAAGCCACCAGCCGTAATATGATCCGCATGAACATGTGTTTCTAAACTATATTTCAACGTTAAACCGTAGCTGTTTAACATACTAATGTAGTTATCGATTTCGGTATTTACCGGATCGATTAATACCGCTTCTTTCGTTTTAGGGTCAGCAATTAAATAAGTGTAAGTCCAAGTTTCTTTATCAAATAATTGTTTAAAAATCATGGTGGCTCTCCGTTGTTTTAGTATTAATGTATTTATCAAAGCAAAAGCAATACCAATCTTAGTTAATAATTTATAACCAAATACCGCTAGCACAGAATGATTTGACAAATACTGGCGTAAAGCCTTTTTTGGGCTATGCTCTTTAGACGAGACAATGCTAAGTAGGAACAGGACATTCAGAGCGCAGGACGCCGTAAATACATCCCTGTAGGCTTGGCGGCAGCATCCCTGCTGCCGACACCTGCGCTCTAAACGCCCTGTCCCTACTTAAGTTGGTAGCCCTTTTTTTGTTGCCCTACAAAACATACTGACGACACAAGTAAAGCAAAGCAACTATCAGCAAAACGTTTCATGATGTTTCAAAAATACGTCTCAATGAATCACAATAATGTTTCAATGCAACATTTTAATCGCTACACTAAAATCTCAATACCAACCCAAACCTAAGTTGTTCTAGCAACTTAGCATTGCATTTTTATACCAAGTTATCCGATTTTTTGCCCTAAAATGGTCTAGTCATTCCGTTTTGAGCAAAATCCATAGCAGTGAAAGCAAAATTAGAAAACGTCGTAAAAACTCCGCTGCCAACTAAGCATGGCGAATTTATTCTGCATTACTATAGCAACACGCTAGATCATAAAGAGCATATCGCCTTGGTAAAAGGCGATGTCAGAGACCAAGAAAAAGTACCTGTACGCATTCACTCAGAATGTTTCACCGGTGATGTGTTAGGCTCACTGCGTTGCGATTGTGGCGAACAACTTGATATGGCGTTAAATTTAATTAACCAAAAAGGCTTAGGCGTTTTGATTTATTTACGCCAAGAAGGTCGAGGCATAGGCTTATTAAAAAAATTACAAGCCTATAACCTGCAAGATCAAGGCATGGATACCGTGGATGCGAATTTGCATTTAGGTTACCAAGCTGATGAGCGTGAATACACGATTGCCGCGTTAATGCTAAAAGACTTAAATGTTAAATCGATTAGCTTAATCACGAATAATCCAGAAAAAATCGACGGCCTCACCGAGTTAGGCATTAACGTCGTCGAGCGTATTCCGATTGAAGTCAAAGCCAATCCGGTTAATCTTGGCTATTTAAAAACCAAAGCCAACAAAATGGCGCATTGGCTGTTTCAAAATCCAACTAAAACCGATTAAGCCGTTAAGGCTTCTCGCACCAACTGCACCCAATAAGCCGCGCCAACAACTAAAATATCATCATTAAAATCATAAGTCGGGTTATGTAAACAACTGCTATGGCCCGGCTGGTCATTACCCAACCAAAGATAGCAACCTGGCTTTTCTTGTAGCATAAAGGCAAAGTCCTCGGAACCCATGCTAGGTTGAATATCTTGATGAATGCTAGCGCTACCCACCACAGCCGTTGCGGCCTTGATTGCCAACGCCGTGGCAGCTTCATCATTAACCGTGACTGGATAACCTGGATTTTCAGGGTTAATACGCACCGTTGCGCTTAATTCAAACATCGACGCAACCGCAGCAACAAGCTCTTGCAAGCGCTTAATCAGCTCGATTTGTATCGTTTGGTCAAAACAGCGTAACGTCCCTCTTAACACGGCTTTATCGGGCAACGCATTCCAAGTATGACCCGCATGAATTTGCGTAATACTGAGTACCGCAGGCGCAATAGGATTTAGATAGCGGCTAACGACGGTTTGTAAGCTCGTGATTAACTGTGCACTAGCCACAATCACATCATGGCCTAAATGCGGCATAGCCGCATGAGTTGCATTACCTGATAGCTCAATCTCAAAGCAATCAAAAGCCGCCATCATCGCACCGGTTTTAACCGCAAAATGTCCGGCAGAAAAGCCAGGAAAATTATGCAGTCCAAATACCTTATCAGCCGGAAATTTGTTAAATAAGCCCTCCGCTATCATTTGCTGCGCACCGGCCCGACCTTCTTCGGCGGGTTGAAAAATAAAATACACCGTACCATTAAAGTCCTTATGCTCAGCCAAATAACAGGCCGCACCCAATAACATCGCGCTATGTCCATCATGACCGCAGGCATGCATAACACCGCCATGTTTAGAAGCATGAGCAAAGGTATTCTGCTCGGTAATCGCTAGCGCATCCATATCGGCGCGTAATGCAATGCTATTCGCGCTATTACCCGCTGTTAGTGTGCCAACAACGCCCGTCGTTGCTAGTCCTCTATCAACCGTCAAGCCAAAACTGTGTAACTGCTCGGCAATAAAATCTGCCGTATGTTGCTCTTGATAAGCCAACTCAGGAAATTGATGTAAATGTCTACGCCAGGCTTGCATAGCCGGTTGTAGGGTTGTTAACTCGGTTAGTAAATTCATAGCACTCCTCTATCCATTCAGGTCTTGACTCAGGCTTACTCATTTTGGCAAGCCAATGTATCACGACTTACACTTTTCAAGTATTTCCAAAAATCTGCACGGATGTGATTGGCACATTCGTCAGGTGTTGGTCATATACTTTAAACGGTTAAGTTTTCGGTTTTTGCAGCTCGCTGTAGGGTACGCTACGCGTACCTTTTTATTGATTTTATTACGATTTTTTAATGGTACGCACAGCGTACCCTACTTAAAAAAACCGAAAACTTAACCGTTCAGAGTATATTTTGTTTATTACTACATTGCCCATGCTACTCAGCACAAAATAATCTTATCAAACTTATATCAAGCATAACAAACTTGACCAAATTTAAAAGTCGGCTTAAACTCAGCATCACTGATTATGACTGGAGGCCGCTATGCCCGCGCTTGACCGTTATTTCGCCAAAACTGCTTTTGAACGCCTAAGCACGCACCTGACTGAAACCGTACGCAAAAACGCTTTCCCATTGCTTGACTTACTTAATGAAGAAGGCAGAGCGAATGTTGCCAACATTCACAAAGCTCTATTCCCCTTGGCGAAAACCGCCAGTGCCAACGCCATGCTCAACCGCCTGATCAGCGACTTTAACGAGCAGGCCGAAGCTAAAAACAACCCGTTACGCCTGAACATCACCGCCACCAAAAATGCCGGGGCCAATAAACGTTGGGTTTGGTTTGAAGGCCCGGCAGCCGCACCCAGCCACCAACCCACTCCCGACCTGAACGCCATCCCCCAAAATCGCCTGATTGGTCAATTAGGGATGCCATACAACCCGCCTGTCATCGTGTTATTGACGTTCAACGAATATGAGCACCATGCTGTGCTTGAGGCCTTTCTGGGCAACCAAACAGCTAAAACCGAACCCCGTGAAGGCATCACCTATAACCTGCTAGGTGAACATGGCGGTATGAAAATTATTCACGCCATCAGCGAACAAGGCTCTGGTGGTGTCGGAGCCACCCAACAAAACGACCGAAAAAGCCATCCGCGCTTGGCAAGCCCGCGCTGTGATTGCGGTTGGGATTGCCTTTGGTATGAATGAGGACAAGCAAAAGATAGGTGACGTATTAGTGTCCACTCAACTGCGACAATACGAGTTAGGTCGGGTCAATGCCAACAGCAAGATAACCCCCGCGCCAGCGCACCGGATGCGTCACCTGTTTTATTGAACCGAGTCAGGGTAGTGAATACCAACCAACAACGCCAACATACGCCCTGGCCCAAGCTGGAATTTGGGCAAATCCTGACAGGCGAGAAACTGGTTGATAACGTCGATTACCGCGACAACCTGAAAGCCATTTATGCCATAGAAGCCATCGGCGGCGAAATGGAAGGCAGCGGCCTTTATACATCCGCACACGACAAAAAAAGTGGATTGGATTGTCATCAAAGCCATTTGTGACTGGGGGGATGGAAACAAAGGCAAAGACAAAGCACAGCGCCAAACCCTAGCCGCAAGAAACTCCGCACAAGTTGTCAAAGCCCTGCTTGATGAAGGCAATCTTTATCCCGTAACCCATCAAACAGAAACTGGCGGCATCCCGCAGCCAAGAAACAAAACTAAGCCCATCCCCGCCGCCCATAACATGGGTATCAAAGATGTTCACGACATTCCCGAACAGATGTTGGAAAGATGCCCTTACGGCACACCTGCCAGCCTGCAAAAAAGACCGCGACCTGCCCGCCCAACAAGACACGCCACAAAACAACGTGGATGTGCTGGAGCATTTGCTGGCCTGGGCCAATAACCCCAACGCGCCGCAATTGTTCGCGTTGCTGGGCGAATACGGCATGGGCAAAACCATCACCTGCCAGCGGCTGGCCTTGGAACTGGATCAACGCCACCAAGATAATCCTGCTTGCCCGATACCGTTGTATTTTGACTTGCGTAATGTCACCGGGCTGGACAAAGCCGTGCCCGACCAAAAAACCATCATCGAGGAATGTATACAACGCGGCTGGCACAAAGACGGTGACGGTGAAAGTTATGATTTTGCCACCATCAGCAAATTGATAGACCACGGCGCGGTGCTGATTATTGATGGTTTGGATGAAGTGCTGGTCAAACTCAATGAAGCCGACGGACAAACCTTCACCAACCAATTGCTCAAACTGCTTAGTGATGCCGAAGCCCGGCTACGCCCAAACTCCATAGCCCGCCGCCCGCGCCTGTTATTGTCGTGCCGCACCCAATATTTCCGCACCTTAAACGAACAAAAAAGCCACTTCACCGGTCAAGAGCGCGGCGAATACGGCGCAGAAAAATACCAAGCCTTGTTATTGCTGCCGTTTAACGAAGAGCAAATCCGCCGTTACCTCAGCAATGCGCTGCCCGAAACCGACCCGGAACGACTGATGGAAACCCTACGCGCTGTGCATAACTTAGAAGAACTCACCAGCCGCCCTTACACGCTTAAATTGGTCAGCGAATTCATCCCCGAGATAGAAAATGACCGCGCTGCCGGGCGCATTGTCTATGGTGTGACGCTGTACCGGAAAATGGCCAACCGCTGGCTGGAGCGAGACAAAGGCAAACACCACATCAAGCCCGAACACAAAATGCGCCTAGCCGCGCACCTCGCCGCCGAACTGTGGCGAAGCGGGCGGCGCGTGTTTGCCGTCGGCGATTTGGAAAGCTGGTTGCACGGCTGGCTAGACAGCCAACCGGATTTAAAGCCACGTTACCGCCGCTTACACCCCGACCAACTCGAAGAAGATTTGCGCACCGCGACGTTTTTAGCGCGACAAGATGCCGACCAACCTCAAGACTGCGGCTTCCGTTTTGCCCACACCTCCATGCAGGAATTTTTTCTCGCGGATTATTTGCTCAATGCCATCCGCACCAACCAAGCTAAACACTGGGCCATGCCCCGGCCTAGCCGCGAAACTTTAGATTTTCTGGGGCAAATGCTCGCCGAAGCCAACGACCCGCAGTTACTGACGACCCTGCGGAACTGGCGCAGCCCTTACCAAGCCCAAACCAGCGAACTATTACTGGATTACGCCATCACCGCCCACCAAAAAGGCTGGCCTGTGCCTAACCTGCATGGCATGGATTTACGCCACGCCGATTTACGCGCTTGGCAGATCGGCAAGCCTGCCCCAACAAGCTACGACCCGGAACTGCCCCCGCTCACCACCTCCGCGTTTGACCTCGGTCACGCCTGTTTTGCAGACGCTGATTTACGCGAATGCCAATTTCACCAAACCAACTTACAACACGCAGATTTCAGTCACGCGCAACTGGACTGGGCGGAATTTCACTGCTCGGATTTACGCCGTTCCAAGTTTAATCACAGCCAGTTAACAGCCGCAATTTTCCGCCATAGCCGATTGACTGAGGCCAGTTGGCAAGCGTCTCAGGTGTATCGGGCGCAATTTTTATGGTGTAAGGATGCGCCAGACAACTTGGCACAAGTCTTCACCGTTAGCATCACGACAAACCAGCCATTCAGCCAGGACATATTGCATCAGCAGCGTTTGGCACTACTTACCGGGCATCAAGATTGGGTTAGGGCCTGTGCCTTCGCCCCCGATGGCCGCCGCCTGCTATCGGCGGGTGACGACGGTACGCTGCGCCTCTGGGATGCGGACAGCGGCGAATGTTTGCGCGTCCTCACCAGCCATAAAGGTTGGATTTACGCCTGTGCCTTCGCCCCCGATGGCCGCCGCCTACTGTCGGGGGGTGAAGACGGTACGCTACGCCTATGGGACGCGGACAACAGCGAGTGTCTACGCGTCATCGCCGGGCATCAAGGCTCGGTTTTCGCCTGTGCCTTCGCACCCGATGGCCGCCTGCTCTCGGCGGGCGATGATGATATGCTGCGCCTCTGGGACTCGGACAGCGGCGATTGTCTGCGCGTCTTCGTAGGTCATCAAAGTTCGGTTAACGCCTGTGCCTTCGCCCCCGATGGCCACCTGCTCTCGGCGAGCGCTGACGGTACGCTACGCCTATGGGACGCAGACAGCAGCGATTGTCTGCGTGTCTTCGTAGGTCATCAAGGTTCGATTAACGCCTGTGCCTTCGCCCCCGATGGCCGCCGCCTGCTCTCGGCAGGCGATGACGGCACGCTACGCCTCTGGGACGCGAACAGCGGCGAATGTTTGCGCATCCATGCCGCCATACGATTCCGTAATGACTGCGGCCATGTCGTGTGGTCGCCGCCAGACAACAGTGTCATCGAAGCCAGCGGCAGCGCGTGGCGCTGGCTCTCGTGGCAAGACAAGCAAGGCAACCGTTTCTTCCCGCTAGAAAGCCACGGCGCCGTGCCACCCGCCCGCCATATGCAAGGCCTGTTATAGGTTTTACCGTAATGAAAAAGGTGCGCACAGCGCACCCTACCTAAATTGGGGTCAGTAAATTGGGGTCAGAGAACATGGAATGAAACGGAATACGGGATTTCTCGGCAACGATTTGCCGCATTTCTTGGCACTGTTCCGGTACGCTGTTATCGGAATGGGTAACTATGCGGTTTCTAATCCCATATTCCACTCTCGCTGTATACCGGCGACCTCGCTTTCACCACATAACCTTTTTCGAAATTTCAGTTGAGGCAAGGTCGTTAACAAATCATTCACTGCGATGGGCTTAAAGTATCCTGTGTCATCCTGCATGACACCGAGCCACTTAATGGAGAAAACATAATGAAATTGAACCACTTAATCCTAGCAATCGGTTTTTTAGCCACATTTGACTGTTATGCAGGCACTATTGATTGCCTAGACACCATCAACCATGAGTTTGAATACCATTTTTCCGCATCTGATGGCGGTGCATACTTGCCTCCTAGCGAATCGCTGGTCGTTAAAGGGGAAACCCTCATTCGTCGTAGCCCATACGACGAGCAAGAAATTATCAAGGCCAGCGTAGATTTCAGGGATGCATCGGCAAAAATCATTAAAACCGCCATTTCAGACAACAAAAAATTTCAAGACCGTCATTAAAGTTACCAAAGTGGTAGTGAAAAATCACGAGCTAGGAGTCGAATATTATGATGACCTAGTTACCTGCAAAAGCAGACAATATATTGGCATCCCGCTACCCTAAGTCATCCCCACCTTCATCACCTAATCCGGCAGTGGATATACTTCAAACGCTCAAGTTTTCGGTTTTTAGATAGGTAGGGCGCGCTGTGCGTACCTTTATATAGACCGCCCAATTTGAGAACCGTAGTTCGTCTCCGGGTCGTCATCTCGCATGGATTGCCAAGAACACAGGGGGACTTGAAGAGCGCCATCCATGGCACTGGATTCCGGCAATCCATGCCGGAATGAGGGTATGTAAAA
>NZ_LAJX01000143.1 GCF_000963695.1 Methylocucumis oryzae | reverse complement strand
CAAGCAACAGCTTAAGCGACTTATAGACCATTGCCAAACCGCTAAACCCAGACTGAGTCCGTGTGATGTGCCATTAGTCAACCTAAGCCAAGCGCAATTAGACCAGCTACAGCAGCATAGCGACATTACCGATGTTTACCCGCTGTCGCCTATGCAGCAAGGCATTTTGTTTCATGCGTTGCAAACCGGTGAGCATGACCCGTATTTTTATCAACGTGTGTTTGTGTTGCGCGGTAATTTAAATACTGCGGCATTACGGCAGGCTTGGCAGGCGGTTGTAGAGCGTCATCCAGTGTTACGAGCAGCGTATCTTTACGAAGACCAACCTATACCGCTAACGGTTATTCATGCTCATCGCACAGTGGAGCTTTTCGAGGCTGACTTGCGCGCTATGACTGTCGCTGAGCGTTGGGCGAAGTTAACAACGTGTATAGAACGCGAACGTAGCAAAGGCTTCGATTTTTTGGCAAAACGTGGTTTTGAATTAAGTTTATTCCAAATAGCTGAACGTGAATGGTGGTTATTATGGAGCCACCACCATATTGCATTGGATGGCTGGAGTATGGGGCTGGTGCTACGTGATGTGTTTCTGGCTTATCACGGACATTCGTTAATCGCCGCGCCAGATTACCGTAACTATATTGCGCATTTGTCAAAAACTGAGCCTGAACAGGCATTGCAATTTTGGCGACAAACCTTGGCTGGTTTTACTACACCCACGCCGTTACCACTCGCTGCGTTAATTAGCACCGGTGACGATAGCCGTTATGTTGAAGTTCAGCGACAGTGGTCGATGGCCGATATTGCCGCGTTACAACATGCCGCTAAAGCTAACGGCATAACGTTAAATACCTTGTTACAAGCCGCTTATGCTTTATTGCTATCACGGCATGGTGGAGGTACCGATATAGTCTTTGGTATGACGGTTTCCGGGCGTTCGTCTGGCTTAACCGGCATAGACGATATGGCAGGATTGTTTATTAACACTTTGCCGTTACGAGTAAAACTGCGAGACTCGGCCCCGTTAAAAACATGGCTAAACGAGTTGCAAAGCCAAACCGCTCTACTGCGCGAATTTGAAGCCACGCCATTAGCTGATATTCAACGCGTGAGCGAACTGGCTGACGGCGAACCGCTGTTCTCAGCGATTTTAGTCGTAGAAAACTATCCTTTGGATGCTGTGCTGCGGGAAGCCAAGCAAAGCATACAGATTAGCTTGTTAGACGATGAAATCGCTGACGATATAAAATCTGCGCGACGTGGCCGTAATCATTTTGCGTTGAGCTTAATTGTGCGGCTAGAGCAAGGGTTAGATTTGACGTTTTCTGGCCGACAAGCGCTGTTGCAACCGGGTGCAATGGCAGTTTTAGCAGAACGTTATTGTGAGTTACTCAAGCAATTAATCACAACGGAAGCCGCCACCGTAGGCGATATTCACGTTAAATTGAATAACCCTTTAACTATCAATTGTCCACCTAAGCCAACCTGGGACTTCGTTATCGATGCGTGGCATCAAGCTGTAAGTCGTACGCCTTTTGCGACGGCAGTCAACGATAGCACGGGCAGCAAAACCTTTGCTGACATCGACCAAACTGCGACCGCTTGGGCGCTTAGCTTGGTTGAGCATGGCGTTGGCCCTGAATGCGCCGTTGCCGTGTTATTAGAACGCTCTATTGCTTGGTATACGGCATTACTGGCAATACTCAAAGTCGGCGCCGTCTATGTACCGCTGGATTATCGCCAACCTGCTGAACGCTTGAGGTTTTTGTTACAGGATAGCGGCGCTGTTGTGGCATTAACCGACGATAAACAACCTATTGTCGCAGTGCCCGACTTAAACGGCTTAACCGTGTTAACCGTGACTGAGCTGCCTGAACAAACTACCGAAGCACTGCCTTTAGCAAAATTATCACCGCTAAACGCCGCCTATAGGATTTACACATCAGGCTCTACTGGTAAGCCTAAAGGCGTTACCATCAGCCACGCGTCCTTAAACCAATATGTTCATGGGGTATTGACGCGCGTGTCATGGCCTGAGCACGCGGTGTTGGCAATGATGTCAACCACGGCCGCCGATTTAGCGCACACGGTGGTATTTACTGCACTGGCAACAGGTCAGTGTTTACATGTTATCAGTCCTGAACAAGCCGCCGATGCTGACTTTTTTGCCGACACCATGCAAAAGCATAAGGTTGGCGTATTAAAAATTACGCCCAATCATTTACGCGGCTTATTACAAGCACAACAGGCTGCCGACGTATTACCCGAACACCTGTTAATCTTAGGCGGTGAAGCTTGTGCGTGGGACTTAGTGGCGGATATTCAAGCGCTAAAACCAGATTGCCAAATCATTAATCACTACGGCCCCACCGAAACAACGGTAGGCGTACTCACTGAAGCGATTACCGAACTAGCGCCAAACAATCTGCCTTGCGCGGCAATAGGCCAGCCATTACCCGGTGTTGGCGCGTATGTGCTAGATAATGCGTTGAATTTATGCCCTGACGGTGTGCCAGGTGAATTGTATATTGGCGGTGCATCGGTGGCGCGTGGCTATCATGGGCAAACAGGCTTAACGGCAGAAAGGTTTTTACCTAACCCTTATCAAGCCGGTAACCGCATGTACCGTACCGGCGACCGGGTCGTGAAGGTAAATGGAAGCTTGGTTTGGCTAGGCCGTATTGACGAGCAAGTTAAAATTCGCGGTTTTAGGGTAGAGCCACATGAGGTAACCCGGCAATTGCAGGCTATGGCAATGATACAAGCCGCGCAAGTTATTGCCGACCATAACCCTGATGATGGCCGCATCTCGTTGCTGGCGTTTGTGGTGTTAAAAGCGGGAGCAACAGTAGCTGATGTGCGCACTGCATTAACAGCAACCTTACCCGATTACCTTGTCCCTGCGCAGTTTATTGTCTTGCCAGCCTTACCGTTGACCGCCAACGGCAAGCCAGACCGTAATGCGTTAGCTTCGTTAGCCAAACAGCATAGAAGCAACTTACACGAACAAGTGATAGGCTCTGAGCCTGGCGCAAGACTCGCACCACGTAACGCGTTAGAACAACAAATCCTGGCGATTTGGCAGACCGTATTAAAAACCGATGCGCTAGGCGTAACTGATAATTTCTTTGCCTTAGGCGGCGACTCAATTCTTAGCCTACAAGTCATTGCTAGAATGCGGAAACAAGGTTTTAAACTGACGCCTAAAATTCTTTTTGATAATCAAACCATTGCTGACTTAGCGACTGTGTTGGCGCAAGAGGTGAAACCTGCGTTATCAACTATTCCGCGTAGTGAGGTCAGCAGCTTAGCGCCTTTGTCTTATGGCCAAGAACGCTTATGGTTTTTACGGCGGCTACAGCCCGACACGAGCAACTACCATATCGTAGGCGGACTTAGCATAACGGGTTCACTGAATCCTCACGCAGTCGAGCAAAGTTTTGCTGTGTTAATGGCACGCCATGACATGCTAAGCAGCGTTATTGTTGAGCATAACGGTCAAGTTCAACAGGAGCTGCTAACTGGTTTGAGCTTACCAGTTCACTACTATGATTTAAGCCAAGAACAAAATCCTAGCGCTCTCGCTGAAACCTTATCACAACAAGATGCAGGGCGCCCTTTTGCGTTGACGGGCTTGTTATGGCGGGTAACCCTAGTCAAGCTTGCCGATGACGCTTGGCAAATTTGGCTCACGTTGCATCATTTACTGGCCGATGGCTGGTCTATGAGCTTATTACTGCATGAGTTCAATGCGTGTTATGCCTTTTTCAGTCAAGGGGAGTCGCTCACCTTAGCCGACTTACCTATACGTTACAGCGACTATGCGCGTTGGCAGCGTGACTGGCTAACAGCAGGGGAAGCTAAACGGCAACTGGCGTATTGGCGGCAACACATAGCGAATGCGCAATCCACGATACCGTTGCCTTACGATTTTCCTCGCCCTAGCGAATTGACAGGGCGTGGCGATGCCGTGGCCTTTGCATTTACTCCGCGACAAAACGCTGCGCTACATAGTCTGGCGTTAAGCACGAACACCACGCCGTTCATGGTGTTACTGACTTTATTTTATAGCCTGTTGTATCGCTATAGCGGACAAGCGGAGCTATGTGTCGGCGTACCAGTTGCTAACCGTCAACGCTTAGAAACCGAGCCAGTGCTAGGCTTTTTTATCAATACCTTAGTGCTACGCACACAATGCCACGGACATTTAACAATAGCCGAGTTGCTAGCTCAAGTTAAGCAAACGGTGATTAGTGCGCAAGAACATCCCGACTTACCGTTTGAGCATCTAGTTGAAGTGCTAAAACCTGAGCGTCATTTAAACCGTAATCCATTGTTCTCTGTGCTGCTAAACCATCAAAAACGCGATAGCCGCGTATTAGCGCCGGTACCGGGTTTAAGCGTGAGCTTGTTACAACGCGAGCATCCGGTGGCGCAATTTGAGTTAAGCCTAGTCACCGAAGAAGACCAAGAGGGTGCTATACGCGGGCAGTTTGTTTATAGCGAAGATTTATTTAAGCGAGAAACGATGACTCGCCTGTGTGAGCATTTCTTAACCTTAGCGACTGCGGCATTAACCCAGCCAAAACACGTGTTAGCGGAATGTGCATTGTTAAGTAACAACGAACTATTGGAATTACAGCATTGGAATCAAACCACACAGGTTTATCCTGACGCGTTAGTGCCGGAATGGCTGAGCATTACTGCCGCTAAACAACCTAATGCGACGGCATTAATCTTAGGTCATGAAACCTTAAGCTACCAAGCCTTTGAGCAAGCAACGAATCGTTTAGCTCATTATTTACGCGGCCTAGGTGTAGGGCCAGAAACGATAGTCGGTGTCATGTTACCGCGCTCGTTTGAATTAGTGATTGCGTTATGGGCAGTCATGAAAGCAGGTGCTGCCTTTTTACCGCTAGACCCGGATTACCCGTCAGCACGTCTAGCCTATATGGCCGAAGATGCCAAGATTAAAGTATTGCTTAGCCATAGTCAGTTAACCGCGTGGTTATTAACTAGTGGTATTCCCCGCATCAATGTCGATACGCTTGATTTAATCGACCAGCCGGTAATGCCACCTCGTTTACCAAGGCTGGATGCGTGTTTAGCCTATGTTATTTACACCTCAGGCTCTACTGGACGGCCTAAAGGCGCTGGCAACCATCATGCAGCGTTGCGTAATCGCTTACAGTGGATGCAGCAAGCTTATCCATTAACACCTGCTGATACCGTATTACAAAAAACACCGTCTAGCTTTGATGTGTCAGTATGGGAGTTTTTCTGGCCGTTTTTAGCGGGCGCTAGTTTGTGCTTAGCTGAACCGGGTGCGCACCGTGACCCTGCCCGTATAGCTGAATTAATGCTGGCTCATGATGTAACGACGGTGCATTTTGTCCCATCCATGCTCGCTGAATTTGTTAACCAACCTTCATTACCCGTATTGCCTAAGCTCAAGCACGTCATGGCCAGCGGTGAAGCGTTAAGCGTGGATTTGCAACAACGTTTCAACCAAAAACTGCCTAAAGCGTGTTTGCATAATTTATACGGCCCAACCGAAGCGGCCATTGATGTGACCCATTGGACGTGTCGTAACGACGGTGGCTTAAGCGTGCCTATCGGTCAGCCTATTGCCAATACGCAAATTCATATTTTGGACCAAGATTTAAACCCCGTGCCAACAGGCGTGGCAGGCGAGTTGTATATCGCAGGCATTGGTTTGGCGCGCGGTTATCAAAACAACCCCGGCTTAACTGCCGAGCGGTTTTTGCCCAATCCATTCCAACCCGGAACACGTATGTACCGGACTGGCGATCAAGCCCTACGGTATTCTGACGGTATTTTGCACTACTTAGGCCGTCTGGATTTTCAAGTGAAATTGCGCGGTCAGCGTTTAGAGTTAGGCGAGATAGAAGCCGCGTTGTTAGCGCAACCCGGTATTAACGAGGCCGCCGTAACTGTTCACGACGGACGCTTAATCGCTTATGTGGTGGCAAATCGCATGACGCTAGATGAAAGCGCGTTAGCGTCTGCGCTACGCCAGCATTTGCCGGATTACATGATTCCAGCCCATATCCAAACGTTACCTAGCTTACCTAAAACGGCTAGCGGCAAATTAGATAGGCACGCCCTACCTAAACCTGACTGGCAAACCGCTATTTATTTAGCGCCTAAAACCCCTATTGAACAAGCATTAGCTGCCATTTGGCAGGAGTTACTAGGCATAGAACAGATAGGGCTGACTGATAATTTCTTCGCATTAGGCGGACATTCATTATTGGTTACGCGCTTAGTCGCTCGCGTCCATGAACAACTAGGCGTGGTTTTGCCCTTACGCGCGGTATTTAGCGCCGAAACCTTAGCGGAGCTGGCTAGCATTATTACCAAAGCACAGCCTTCTAACCCTATAGAGGCCCAGCTTGCTGACATGAGTGATTGGTTGAGTGAGTTGGAAGCGTAGAGACTTCAAACAATCAAGTTTTCGGTTTTTTGTGTAGGGTACACGTTGCCATTAAGTTTTCATCGCTGCCAGAGCGGTTGCAGCGCATTCCCACGCAGAGCGTGGGAACGATGAAAAAAGGTACGCACAGCGTACCCTACGACTAAACACTATACATTTACGGTTATTGTGAACGCATGATAAATACATCTTATTCAAATAGCGCTGAAGCGTTGGCTAAGCGATTTTTAGCGTTGCCACCGGATAAACAACAGCAGTTTTATAACAAATTACGGCAACAAGGCGTGGATTTTAAGGCGTTGCCTATTCCTACGGGAGCGGATAACCAAGCCCCGTTATCCCTATTCCAACAAGGCTTATGGGTATTGCATGAACTCGACACGGCTAACACGGCTTACCACATAGCCGGAGCTATCCAAATTACCGGTCATGTCGATGTCAATACCGTGCGCTCTGCTTTTACTGCACTGATGTTGCGCCACGACAGCTTACGCAGTGTATTCAAAGCTGAAGATGGCTTGGCGTCTATCAACATTCTGACGGACTGTGATTTACCATTTATTTACCATGACCTGACTAACCATTTTGACGCCGAAGCTGAAGCGCAGGTCTTAGCAGAAACGGCAGTATTAACACCGTTTGCATTGGCTGAACAACCCGCTTGGCGCTTAGTCGTCATCAAACGCGCTGAACACGACTACGAACTCAATCTAGTCTTACACCATCTCATCGCCGATGGTTGGAGTATGACTTTATTACTCAGCGAATTCGCTGAGTTATACCAAGCGGAACTCAACGGTGTTAGCGCTGAACGTGCTAAGTTGCCAATACGTTATGCCGACTATGCGCGTTGGCAACGCGCTTGGACGGCAGCCGGCGCTTATGACCAGCAGCTGGCGTACTGGACAGACTTGCTCAGTGGTGAACAACCGGTCATCGAGCTGCCTTATGACTACCCGCGCCCCAACCAACCCCGTCAAGCCGGTGGTCGCATCACGTTTAGCTTATCTGAAACAGCTAATCAAGCCTTGGCTACCTTAGCGCAGGAATACCAAGCCAGTCCGTTTATGGTGTTACTGGCCGGGTTCGCCGTTTTGCTTTACCGCTACAGTGGCCAAACCGACTTACGTTTAGGTTTGCCATTAGCGACTAGACAGCGTCCAGAAACGCAACAGCTCATCGGCTATCTGGTTAACACGGTGGTGTTCGTGTGCCGGATACAAGGTCAAGACAGTTTTGTCAGTGTCTTAAGCCAAACCAAGCAGCGTTTATTAGATGCCGAAGCGCATCCCGATGTGCCGTTTGAACACGTGGTTGATGCCATAAACCCGGAACGCCGGTTAGGGCAAAATCCGTTATTTCAAATTCTGGTTAATCATCAGCAAATCACGGACTCGCTGGCCATTCATGGTTGGCATATTCAATCTCAACAGCTCGATAACCGTGCCGCGCAATTTGACCTCAGCTTAGACACGCAACAAGACCGGCATGGTCATATCAACGGTTTTTTCACCTATGCCTCTGAGCTATTTGCCGCTAATACGATTCAACGACTCAGCGATGCTTACCAACATCTGCTTAGTGAACTGCTAGCCGCGCCTGAGCAACCTATTGCTTGGCATTCCTTGGTGAATCAAGACTTTGTCAGCTATCGCATGGAATACCTAGACGGTACTGAACAGGTGAGCTATGTCCACCAGCGCATTCACATGATGGCACAAAGCCAACCCAACGCCATTGCGCTTATCGACGGCGAGACCCGCTTAAGCTATGGCGAACTAGAACGTCAGTCCAACCGCTTAGCGCACAGTCTACAACACAGTGGCCTAAAACCTGATGATATTGTTGGCCTGGTCTTGTCACGTACCGTCAACAGCGTGGTGGCTATGCTG
>NZ_LAJX01000142.1 GCF_000963695.1 Methylocucumis oryzae | reverse complement strand
TATATCCTGTATTTAGATCATGGTATTCGCACGCAATTTGAAGGCAAGCGTTGGGCGATACCCGCTCATGTCTATGCCAACCCGGTCGAGCTATACGCAGGACACACGATTAGCGCCGCTAAATTTGAAGGCTTATTACAACAACTGCATTATCGCAAAGACGCTAAACTGGCATTTGATGGCTCTTATTTCCATACCGGTAACCAGTTTTTAGTCAGAACCCGTGACTTCACGTTTTGGGATAGCCAGCAGCAAGGGCTATTAATGCGCGTAATGTTTGGCGATGCCGGCATTATTGCCATTACTGATGTCAAAAAAGCCGAAGACATTCCGTTGGTGCGCATGGATCCAGTACAAATTGGCAGCTTTTACCCCAAAATAAAAGAAGACCGTGTGTTAATAAAACTCAATGATGCGCCCGATGCTTTGATAAAAGGCTTATTAGCATCCGAAGACCGTGAGTTTTATCAGCATTTTGGTTTATCCATG
The DNA here is from genome assembly GCF_000963695.1 of Methylocucumis oryzae. Classification (GTDB taxonomy): domain Bacteria; phylum Pseudomonadota; class Gammaproteobacteria; order Methylococcales; family Methylomonadaceae; genus Methylovulum; species Methylovulum oryzae. The sequence goes on along the minus strand of NZ_LAJX01000142.1, from coordinate 17,568 downwards.
CGCGGCATCGTGCGGGCTATCTGGTCGAATGTCAAAGCGGGCGGCATGGTGCAAGGTGGTAGCACAATAACGCAACAATTAGCGAAAAATTTTTTATTTAAGCTCTGAGCGTAGCTTAAAGCGTAAGCTTAAAGAAGCGCTGATGGCCTTAATCTTAGAATTCCGCTATAGCAAAAACGAAATCTTAGAAGCGTATTTAAATGAAATTTATCTAGGTCAAAATGGCGCGAGTGCTGTACATGGCTTTGGTTTAGCCAGCGAGTTTTATTTTGGTAATTCACTAAAAGACTTGCCGCTAGAGCAAGTAGCATCGTTAATAGCGCTAGTACGTGGCCCTTCAGATTACGACCCACGACGCTATCCTGAACGCGCCAAACAACGCCGTGATTTAGTACTCGATGAAATGGTTAAAGAAGGCTATTTAGACGCTAAAGTTGCCGAAGAAGCAAAAGCCAAATCACTTAACGTCATCCCACGCTCGCGTCAAATCGGTAATCGTTATCCAGGATTTTTAGAATTAGTCAAACGTAGGTTAAAAGAAGAATACCGTGAAGACGATTTAACCTCAGACGGCTTAAAAATATTCACTACCTTAGATACCCAACTGCAAGAAACCCTAGAAAAAACCGTCGCTAAGAAGCTCGCACAACTAGAAAAACTACCTAAGGCAAATCATTTACAAACCGCCGTCGTGGTTACTCGACGTGACAGTGGCGAAATCGTTGCCTTAGCTTCAGGCCGAGAAAATTCAGCGAGTGGATTTAACCGAGCCTTAGATGCCGTTAGACCGATAGGCTCACTGATGAAACCCGTTGTGTACTTAACCGCGCTAGAAAACCCGGACAAGTACACAATTACTACGCCTATTAATGACACGGCCGTGACGATTCGCGCACAAAATGGTAGCGAATGGACACCGAAAAACTACGATCACAAAGAGCATGGCCGGGTTCCGTTACATACCGCGTTAGCAAAATCCTATAACCTTGCAACAGTTAAAATCGGCATGGATGTCGGAATTGTTAAAACTGCTAAAACGCTAAAAAACATGGGCGTGAATAAAGAAGTCGATATGTACCCGTCTTTATTACTAGGCGCAACTGCATTAACGCCTATGGATGTTGCGCAAATCTACCAAACTTTAGCGGCCGATGGTTTTACTACGCCGATTAAAGCCATACAAGCCGTTGTTGCAGCCAATGGCGAGCACTTACAAAGCTACCCCATAAACGTCAAGCAAGCGGTAGACCCAGCGGCCACGTATATTGTCAATACGATTTTGCAAGAAGTTATGCATGAAGGCACAGGTAAAGCGGCTTACGATGTTTTTCCTAAAGATTATGGTCTAGTCGGTAAGACTGGCACCACTAACGATGCTAAAGATAGCTGGTTTGCAGGCTTTACTGGCGATTACTTAGCCGTGGTTTGGGTAGGCCGTGATGATAATAAACCCATAGGCTTAACTGGCGCAGCGGGCGCATTGCCGGTCTGGGTCTCGCTAATGCAGCAAATCTCTAACCAACCGGTAATTTTATCGCCACCTGATAATATTATCTCGGTATCGGTAGACCGTTATTCTGGCTTATTAGCCAATAAGAACTGCACCAGCGCCAAGACCTACCCGTATATCCAAGGCTCAGAACCACACAGCTATTCTAACTGTGGTAATGAACCTAAACCGGCGCAAGAAGAGGAAGAAAAATCGTGGATTGAGGAGTTTTTTCCGGATTAGAGAATGATGGTGCTCTAGGTCTCTTTCAGCTGCATTGCCAGAATCATGAATAAATCAGCTTGCCATTCAATTCTAACTGATAAAAATGCTAGCAGCTATAGTCATCAGTCAGCTATAGTCACGACAAAAAAAAGAAGCGGGAGATGCAGATCTCTGTCGAAAAAAAAGTAAGTCGCATAAATCTCGCGTCGTATATGCGCGATCATCAACGTGTTTTCGACAGTTTTATCTAACACTACAAATACGTTTACTCATTAACCATTGCCAATAATTGATCTAACAGCTTATCGCTAATGAAAACTTCAGAACAACGGAGTCTGGTTAATAACGGTTTAATCGAGACAACCAAGCCTTTTTGTTTAGCAAGAAGTAAAACACCCAAACTGCCCATTACTTCAAGATTGTTCAGATAGGCTACTTTTTTTAGCTCTAGCATCATCAATGAGTAATAAGTCAGCAGATAGTTGTTTGTAAAGACTCATTGCCGCTAGTTCACCTTTACCCAGCCCATTCGATTTTTCGATAGCAATTCTTGTCGTAACATTACAAACTTTTCCAGCCAAGTAGGTTTGTAATGCTTGGGACTCCGCTTTATTGACAATGCAAACCTCATCGTAAACAGCTTGTGGTACTTTGACTTCGCCAAATAATATATCGAGCAAAGAGAGGCTGTCACAGATAGATAAAGCGACTAAAGCAGAGCTATCGGCAATAACAATCAATGTATGTTCCGTTGTTGAAAACGCAAAACATCAGCTTCTATGGATTCAACGGGGGTAGTCATTACACTGATCTGATGCTGCTTACATGCCAAGAAAAAATCGTAAATATCCACCTCTGCAAATTCACAGGCGGCGCCGCGTGACAACTGACCGGATTGAAACATCAGTAATGCGGCATAGAGCTTGATTTGTTTAGCTGTTTGGCTTTGATTCTTGCCTTGGAGATATTGGTCAGGGATTTCTAATGTAACTTGCATGGCACACCTTATTGATCGAACCTCGTACAACATAAATGGAAGATACCCCTTCTGAAGGGGTCTCATAGGGTAAGATTATTGAGCAACCTTAATTAATCGCCAGTCGCAAGTTATCATAAGCCTATGGAAAACATAAAGTAATATTGGTTATTTCAATGCCTTATAAGTTGTTGTGCTCAAAAACACAGAGAACTTGTCACTCACGAGATACTTAACTTAATCCTGCGTGACGTTTTGACTTTTTAACGCAAGGATTTCCTTTAAATAAGCAATTTCCATGCGCTGTTGTTCGATGATGAGTTGTAATTTTTCGATTTCAAATTGGGCTTCTTTAGCGTCACTATTATTTTGCCCTACATTGCTAAACTGGTAATTATTGTTACCTACCAAACAGGCGACGGTCTTCTCACCAAAACTCAGCAACTCTAGTAAGTCCACCTTAAGAATATCAGCGATTTGCTCTAGCCTGGAAATTTGCACATCGGTTTCGCCACGCTCAATATTGGCATAGCCATTAAGTGACAAGCCTAAACGTTCTGCCATATCCTCTTGTGAAAACTCTTTTAGCTGGCGCATAAAGCGAATTTTCTCGTTAATTTTCATGAGCAACACTCATACTGTGGAAATACCTAGTTTAACTTGGTGTTTTTTTGTGAATTGAATCACTAAAATCATCGGCGTTCGCACGTTAATGTCAACACTTACGCGCTTACACACTGAATTTAATCATTCACTACGTTTAGGAGATTGTATGCTAAAAAAGCTACTACTGGCTACTGTTTGCGCGGCGTCTTTGTCTGCTGCGTTTGAAGTGTTTGCTATCGATAAGGCTATAAAGGCGGTGTCTGGGGAGATAGGTTGTTACGGGAATCATAACGAAGATTCCGTCTCAAGCACTATATTTAGAAATTTCGATCCCAAAAAATCCATATCCATCACCAAAATAACAGTGTATAAATCTGATGGCAGCTTAATGCAGGAATTATCGCCTGCCGGCTTCCCATCGGGTTTTAATGAAATAATGGTACCCTTTTCTGCCAACACATTATCAACCTCTACTCTTTTTCCCGGTCAAAATCCAGGTCGCTTAACATTTCGAATTAATTTTAAATCAACTGACGGCAGCCCAGCGCTCGCACCTTATATCAACTCAGCTCTATACTATTACACATCTAGTTCGAAAACCAGTTTAAGTACTTCATCTACATTTGAGTGCATTTACACATCGCTGTCCAGCAAATAAAAGTCGCCATGAACTGTGATTGACGGCCTACCGACCTTAATCCTAAAGATTTAACAGTAACACTAACGTTTTATCACGTAAGGGTACTAACGTACCCTTTCTCTCGTTCCCGTGCTGTATACCACTGCCCAACCAATAATTAGCTTTTTATTTTCAATAAGATAGCTGTATGGTGCGCTGTATTTATTTTGCCACCGCGCCTTTTAAGTTTTCAATTTCAAGGGCAGTTAAAGTTAAACCTGTTATCTGTGCAATTGTGTCAATTGGCAAACCAATTGCCAGCGAATTTCTAGCAATCTGTTTGGCTTTTTCTATTTCACCCTCCTTAAAAGCCGTATCTGTTACATTATCCAGCTCGCTATACTCCAAGACACTTTTTAAATAGGCCTCATATTGACGTGGGGTTAAATGCGCTAATTCGGCTATTGCAAACCCTTTCTGAAAAATAGGCTCATTTAAAAATAGCGGGTATATGGTCAAAATCTTCTAAATGCTTTAAAAAATAAACCCATTTGTCAAAATGCGTTGCTAATTCATTTTCTGTTTTGGTGAATAACGGCATTTGCAAGAATTTAAAATGTCGCTTATCAAAAAACACCTCGCCATCTTGGTCTTTTAAACACACATCGCGACGGAATTTTCTAAGTTCTTCCGCCTCGTCATAATGGAAATTCAAAATCGCAATAAAATAAACCGGCACTAATTCAAAAGACCATGCGCCTTTTTTTGCCTGGTCTTTTATTGGAAAAGTTGAGTAAAACAACGCTCTGTCTTTAAAAAAGTTCATTTTTGCTTTTTGCATTTCAACAATAAAGCGTTGCCCGTCTTTGGTTTGGCAATAAATGTCATAAACCGCTTTACGTTGTTTGGGCGTACTAGGCAATTTTTCAGGTTTTTTAAAACTCAGTTCCGCAATTTGATGATAATCGGGTAACAGTTGATTGAGAAAGTCAATTAATAAATCTTTACTGCCTTCTTCACCGAACAATTTTTTAAAACCAAAATCGGTGTAAGGATTTAAATATTTTTTCTGTGCAACCATTTTGGCCATAACTGACTCACCGTTGTCATATGCAAATCACCCATACTCCGCCAAACCCGTCAGTTATCAAGGTGCGCACAGCGCACCCTATAAAGACCGTTTGAACTATATACGCGTTCTCAAGACAAAAACTTTAAGTACAAACAATTTCTGTAGCTTGACAATAACGCCCTTTGTCGGTTAACAACTGCCAAATTTCTGGCTTTTTGTCAGCAACGCCGTCTAGCAAGTCTGAAACTTTTTATCAAGCCAGGCCAGCGCATACCGTGATAATCGATTAACGGCCCTATTTTGGTGAAATGAATACCCGCCGCTGATAAAAAACGAAACCATGCTGGCTCTAACGTGCCAAAAAAGTGTGTGATATGATTTTCGTCGCAAGCTTTTATTAAACAAGCAATTAACGCAAAGCTTATGTGTGGAAACACGCGCCGTTCATCAGGTAAAAAATAATCCAATGAGGTATCTTCTATGCCTTGTAGCGTTAGTTCGCTTTTGCGTTGCTTAAAGGTTTTTGAAACACATAAGCGTGATGCTTCACCTAAATGGTTACGGTTGAGCTTGCCTAATACTGAATAATCGTCAATTTGAAAATAGCGTTCTAACGGAAATTCAGCATTTAAACGACTGGGATTAGCTAAAATCATGCGTGTCGTTGCCGCATATTCACCGGTTCGGCGATGGCGAATCAGGTAATGTTTAGCATATGGGTCGTATTCATCAAACTCCAGACCTAACGGATACTGTTTAGCGTCTTCAAAACCGGTTTCCAGGCAATAAACCTGATAACGCAATTTGTACACTTCTTGTTTTAACACATCGGTATCAGCGCTTATCATTTCAAAATAGAGATTGAACGCGTCGATTACTGAATTCAATGTAGCCTCCCAATGCATTATGAAGTTAAATGTCAGGCATGACCAAACTGCGTAAAGACATTAATCCAGCTACGGCACATCACTTCACCACCTTTTAAGCAAGCCGCTTGGTCTTGGTCGTAATATTGCGCACACAAAGCGATAATTTCTTCGCCATGCATTAGGTCTGCTTCTAAATGCACAGCCACCCAACGGCGTTGTTTTTTGTTTAAATTTAACCGTGCAAACATATCAACACCTTCTTGCTGTAGGTGTTTAGCGATATTTTCAAAGACATAAATCGCGCCTAAATAGGCATAAATCGTGTCGCCTAAATTAAACCAGTTGTGGTGAAAATCTAGCACTGACTGCGGGATAGTTTCAGATACGTCCCCACCTAAGGCTCTTAAATCTTCTTGCGCCAAAATATAATGACCTTTTTCCTCGCTCACCATGCGGGTAAAAAACGTTTTTAACACGTCATCATGAGCTAAGTTGCCTGCATGTTGAATCATTTCGCCGCTACGCCCGGTGTAATGAAACATGGTGTTTAGAAATTGTTTATATTGCTCTAAATCAAAACCGTCTTCCCCCATAAATGGCCTAAAGGCGTTGGCGGCTTGCAACGACATGGCTTCTAATTCTGGAATAGGGCGACGTTCTTCAACTGCTGCTAACATAATGAACCTCATTGTTATTGAAAATTATTGACATGTTTCAATCCACACCCAACCTCATCGGTCGAGTGATACCAGCCGACGGACAGATGTCGGTGGATAAAAATGCGCTATTCTAACGCTCTTGCTTAACTAGAAATGATAAAAAATACTTGACAACATAATGTAAAACGACCAAGTTCGGAGTTGATGATTTATACCCCCCGATAAACTACCGGTCTATCATGACACTTATGTTAAAAATTTTATTAAACGAATATGATTACCGGTATTAGTCTCATGGTGCTCATATAAATCCATATAATGCTTAACCAAATAAACCCCTAATCCACCAACAGGCCGCTCTGCAACAGACAAACTTAAATCGGGTTCTGCCAGTAAAAATGGATTAAAGCGTGCGGCATCATCGGTAATATCAAGCACAAGCTGCTCTGCGTTTGCGGTAATAACAACCTCAATCAATCCACTACTGCCGCTGGCATAACCATACTCTATGGTATTGACGATTAACTCTTCCAATGACAAATTGATTTGCATAATTAAGGCGTCAGTCCAGCCTTGTCGTATACCAAAATCAGCTATGGCATCCGCAAGCTCAGGTAGCTGCTCTAATGAATTAACCAGTTGATAATTAAACCTGTTGCTCGTATCTTGCATAGGTTTAACCCTGCCCGGCCCATTTTAATGCTAATAATGTAATATCATCCGATTGTTCGGCACCTAGCGTAAAGGCGCTGACATCATCGAGTACTCCACGCACCATTTGTTCAGCATTACCTTGATTCAAGCGCGTTAACAAGGCTTGTAAACGATGCTCACCATACGCCTGTTGCTCAGTGTTCATCGCTTCGCTAATGCCGTCGGTGTACAGTAATACGCTATCCCCCGGTTTAAGCACTAGGCTTTGCTGTTTAAACTGAGCAAAGTCAAAAATACCTAACGCCATACCTGAATCCCCTGTCAACATCACGACGTCACTATTTGCGAGTATATGCATAGGCGGATTATGGCCAGCAAAGCTGTAACATAACAGACCTGTCTTCATATCCAATGTCGCAACGAATAACGTTACAAACATCGCCGCATCATTATCACGACAGAGTTCTGGGTTTAAAGCGGCTAAAATTTGTTCTGGCTGTTGATAATGTTTAGCCATTGCGCGTATCAAGGTTTTAACCATCACCATAAATAACGCGGCTGGCACACCTTTATCTGAAACATCGCCAATCACCAGTAATAAGGTATCTGCGTCTAATTGAAAAAAATCGTAAAAATCACCACTGACTTCGCGTGCAGGCTCCATAAACGCAAACACGTCTATGTTATAGCCTTCGCTAAAACGCGGAAATACGGTAGATAACATACCCATTTGAATGCTGCGCGATAACTTTAACGATTCTTGCAAACGTTCTTGCGCCACGCGTTCATGAATGAGCTGTACCCGGCCTAACGCGACTGCAATCTGAGTCGCTAATAAGTTAATAATCTTAGCTTCGCCCGCACTAAAATGAATCACAACAGGACTCACAATCATTAATAAGCCAAGGCGTTTATCGCGATTGCATAGCGGTACACATAACATCGATGCAATACCGGCTAGGTTGCCCGCATTAGCTTGAAAGCGCGGATCATGATGCACTGAATTGACAATTTCAGCATTACCTGTTGTTAAGACTTGTTGGCTAATACCGTCTATTTCAGTAATAAACTGACCTGTTTGGTAAATTTCGCCTAAACTAGCTACGACCTGAAAATGCTGTTTATCTTCATGATGCAACAACACTGCTAAACTTAATTCATAAGCCGCAGGTAATAAACGACGCGCTTCTTCTAAAGCCAATTTAGCTAAATCATCACTGTCTAAACACGCGGCGATTTTTTCACCAAGCTCATACAATAAAGTCAGCTCTTTATACTTCGCCAAGGTTTCTTGTGCTAACGCTTTTGCTTCGACCTCTTTTTGCGCGCAATAAGCGATTAATCCCGCTAAAACCTTGGCATAGTCAACCTGACGACCACTGACCCAACCCAAAACGTGATCAGATTCAAATAAAATCGGCACGCGCTGATAATCGTGAAGCTCGCCTAATAAACACAAGCCTTCAGCATCTATAACCGCTAAATCGCCATGTATAGCACAAAACGCATTGATAAGTTTTGCGCTAGGGCCTTTTTGGCATAATTTTTTGAGCTTTATATCTTGGTTCATAGTTTAGCTTAATAATGTAAAAAATGTCTTATCTAAGCCATGCGCTAAACGCAATTGTTTAACCAGTTCACATTCTTCAGCTAGTTTTTGCTCTGCAAGCACTAAATCGGGAACAAAGCCTATCGCAGTCAGAATCGCTTGCTCAGTGTTACTAGCCCATTTTACGTCATAACCTAACGCAACAAGCTGTGTTAACCAATGCTGACTGCGCTCTTCTACGCTGTCAAAAACTAAGATTTTTTTGCGATGAATCTTATTCAACACGCTATACACAGCTTCTAATAATTCGTGCTCTTTAACTGGCTTGGTTAAATAACATTCAATACCTAATTGCTCTGCTAGCAGTTTATCTTCCGCAATGGTATGCAAAATAATCGGTATCGCTAAAGTAGATGGGTCGGAATGCAGTCTGGCGCTAACAGCAAAGCCATTTAAATGCGGCATTTTGACGTCGAGAATAATTAAATCAGGCATTGCTTGTTTGATTTTAGTCAAACCTTCTTCACCGCTACCCGCCTCGCGTATCGTAAAATTTTCCGCGCTGAGTTCTTGCCGTAAAAACTGCCGGATATTAGGGTCATCATCCACGACTAAAATATCAGCCACACCGTCATCAGGCTTTTGCCTACCGGCAAGTTTAGCGATTAACCCCGCATCTAAACTCGCCCAATCGCTATGCCAGACAAAACTGGCTTCGTCGCCATCTTTAGACGTCACTAAAAATTCTGTCGCGCACGTCGTGGGCAAGGCTAATGAAAAATAAAAAATACTGCCAACACCTAGCGTACTTTCAAGCCATAACCGCCCGCCATGATGCTCTATAATTTCTTTGCATATCGGTAAGCCTAAGCCGGTACCTTTAGGTTTATCCGTTAAGGTGTCACCGACTTGCTTGAATTTTTCAAACACTAACGCTTGATCTTCCGGTTTAATACCACAACCCGTATCGATAATGCTGATAACTAACTCGTCACCGATATGCTCGGCTTTACAGGTGACGCTGCCTTGCTCGGTAAACTTAACCGCATTCGAGATTAAATTAATAACCACTTGAATTAATCTATCTCTATCGCCGATAAATAACGGTAATGACTCTGGCAACTCTTTACGCAACACAACGGGTTTATGCTCAAATAACGCAGTAGTTGCTGCTGTGGCTCTATCGATAATATCGGCAATAGCCAGCTCGCGCATAGCCCAATCAGTACGCCCCGCTTCCATTTTGGCTAAATCCAGCACGTCGTTTATCAGCGTTGTTAAACGTTGCCCTTCGTCTACGATAATTTGCGCGTTATCCATCACTTGCCGCATCGCTTTTTGAATTTTTTTGTCTTCTAATTGCGAAAGCGGTGGAAATAATGTGGTTTCAAATTTCTTTTGTAAAATTCTGGCAAATCCCATGACTGAAGTTAACGGCGTGCGTAACTCATGTGAAACCGTTGATAAAAAATTAGTTTTCATTTGGTCTAATTCTTTCAACTTCTCATTAGCTTGCTCTAATTCAAGCGTACGGGCTTTTACTTTTTCTTCTAAGGTTCGATTGTATTCAGCCAGTTTAGCGTGAGAGTGTTGAATTTCTTCGGCCATTTCAAGAAATGATTGTGCTAAAAGCGCAATTTCACCTTCTGCACGAAAACCTTGTTTTTTACCTTGCGGCTTATCATCCAATAACTCAACTGCGGTTTGAAAATTACCGCGTGCTAATTCTCTTACTGCATCGGTTAAACGCGTGATAGGCCGCGATAGCGTCGTAGCAATCACTAAGACTAGACCTGAGCCAATCAATACAAACATCAGCGCAGTCACAGCCATAGAAAAAATCAAATCTCTAGTGGTTACTTCAATATCAGCTTTAGATCGTTCGATTTCACGCTTTAACTCTTGCATAGTAAAACCTAAACGCAACACGCCCCACGGTTTGTCCGCAAAATTAATGGGCAGAATAAACTCCGTGACGTTAAGCTCAGGATATTCTTTATGCGTTAACTGATGCTGCGCCAATGCATATTGGCTGGATGCGTCTTGTAAACGTTCTTGTTGTAGCTCAGGGTGGCTAGTGTTGATAATCGCAACACCCTCGGCATTCATTAAAATTCCGTAATCGAGTAATGGCGATTCTTGAATCGTATTGTGCAGATTTTCAGTGATATGGGAAAAATTAAATCCCGCGACATCGTTTTCGACTTGAGTCAGCAATAAATTTGATAACGCTGAGCTACGCTCGATAAGGCTTTGCTTGATTAACTCTATGCGCTTAGCTTGCTCACTTTCTAACGATTTTTTTTGTTAGCACCAATTCCAGCGCTGTCAACGTCACTACCAGACCTATAATCAGACCTAGCATAGTGGTTAATAACTTCCAACGAATACTAGCCCTGAGTTTAAGTCGTTGCTGATTAGACGGACTCGGCATTTGCTGCTGTGCTAATGCCGCTTGTTCAGCAGCGTTAAAAGAGTTGCCGGGGCTTATACCTCGCTTGCGTTTAAACATGAGCCTAATGGCATTCCAATAATTGATTCACCGCATCTAACGCATCGCTGTTATACGACACATTAAGCTTGCCTAATTCACAGACATTTAACGTAATATGTGAGCCTGCTGGGGTTTGCACAGGTTCTTTAATCGGCTCATGCAATAACACCGCTTGAGCTAAGTTTGCCGCTTGCCTACCCATCGTCGCTGTATCGGCTGAAACCACTAAACTGGCACCGTACTTAGTATACGCATCACTGTAAGTGTAAACCGGTTTGTTATGTGCTTTAGTTGCCGTAAACACTTTTTTCTACACTGTCTTTATCGCTTAACACAGTAGGGTCGGCAATCAGCCATAACGCATCGACAGTTGGCAATAATTGCTGTAACAGCTCATCTAATTGCAGAGGCTCGGTTAGCGTTTGCTCGGCTATTGTTAAACCTAATTCCGCCATTTGTGCGCGAGCTTGATTAATACGCTCTTGATTAATACTGGGGTTATAAATCACACCAATTTTACGCACCGCCGGTAATAAATAATGCAATAACGACAATTCTTGAGATAACGATAATTCGTTGGCTACGCCATAATTATTAGGACTGCGTGGAAAGCGTTGCCAATTAATCACTGAAGAGAACAAGACCGGCTTATTAGCGCTAAACTGCACAGAAGCTTGGTAGCTTTTGCGCCAATGCTATAAATTAAATCGGGACTTTCGTTTTTAATCAGTTGGTTTAACGGCTCGAAATTATCATCAGCGGGCAAATCATACACGGTCATCTGAGCAGTAAATGCGCCCATCTGATTTTTGAATGCGTTTTCTACGTCTTGATATTTCAAAACAGTTTGGTCAGAGTTGACGATAAGAATTTTAGCTGGATTGGCCGCGAAAAGAGCTGAGCACTGTATTAGCGCGCATAAACACACGGTAATGCGTAAAATACAGTGTCCGTACCCTACTCTACGCTGCATCAATGATATTAGATTAGTCATAGTGCGCCGCCTATCACCTTAGTTGCTTAGCTAAAGCTGGGTCTATGGCATCAACGCGCTTCCAACCATCGAGTCCTAGCATTTTCAATTTTTTCTCACCATTAGGTTGTTGAGCCATAGCCTCAATAACGCTTAGTAACGGCTTTTCTTCTTGTTGTTGCGGCTTGGCCACGGCAGCAATCAGGGTAAAACTTTTCTCGCCACTGGCTAAAATCTTTAGTTGCGCTTGCTGCTTAGGATTCATTAACGCTAATTTGTTAAAACTACTTTCCGACGCAATCGCCGCCGTCGCCATGCCAAATCCGACTGACATTAAAGCATCTATATCTTTAGGCACGGTTAAGATTTTAATTTTCGGTGCTAATGCGGCATAACGCGTGGCTAACATTTGTTGCAATTGCGTGCGCAAATAATCATCACTACCGGCACCGGCAATTGTTGCTCCAGCCAACTGGTCTAATGAAGCAATGTCTTTGCCTAATAAAATTTTACGCTGCAATAATTCGCCTTTCACGACGCCCACAAGCATTGCCGATAACGGTGTTTTTGCATTTAACTGCGCATAATGCCAGCTAGACAGCAAATAAACGCCTTGATTTTGCCCGGTTAACATTTGCTCAAATGTTTTCCGCTCGCTAAACGGTTGAAAACTATAATCGCCTTGCCCCGATAAATAGCTATCAAATTCGGTTTTTAACGCGGCAAAATTATCGACACTGGTTTCAGGATTATAAAAATAAACCGTTTTGACGGTGCCCGCGATTGACGTATGCATTAACAAACTTAAACCTAACGCTTGTAGCCAGCAACGGCGCTTGATAGAGGGTTTTAACAAGGGCGGAACTGCGCTAACCCTAAGCGCTGCTATGCCTGTTAAGCCTTTGTTGATGATTGCAAACATAATAAAATCCGACTAATAGCGAAAACTCACTTGTCCAAAAAACGCCCGCGACGCTTGTTGATAATCGCCTGGAATACTGGTGGGCGCAGGGTCGAAGTATTTTTGATCGAATAAATTGTAAATACTAAAACTTAACGCTAAACCTTTATAAAACGCATTATGGCTTAATAGGCTTAAATCCACTAAGGCATAACTAGGCACATTCGCCCGACTATCGCCCGGTGCGCGTGTTGTTTCACTTTTAACTAATAAATGTCCAAACACGCTCCAATGTGGGGTAACCGCCCAATTGACTTGAACATTAGCACGCTCACTAGGCACATCAAACACGGCTAAATGGTTTTGATACGGTTGTTGTATAGCAACATTCGCCGAGATAAAACTACCTTGTAGACGTCCGCTAAAATCATAACGGCCTTCTAACTCTACCCCTTCAGACACGACACTACCGCTATTGTCATAATGTAACGGCGTAATGGTACCCGGCACTAAGGTTATCAAATCAGAGATATAGCTATGATAATAAATAGCTTGCGTGGTTAATCCGGCGAACGGTTTAGCGATAAGCCCGGCTTCAAAGGTTTCGACTTGCTCTGGTTTTAAATTAGGATTACCCGAAACAAAGGGATGGGTTAAATCCAACTCACCAAAAGCAGGTGCTCTAAACGCCGTACCATAAGAAAACTTCACGGAATAATTTTTAATAAACTCCCAGTTAAACCCTAAACGCGGGTTAAACGTGCCACCAAAATCATTGTATTCGTCATAACGTGCACCAAGCGTGACTCTTAATTCTGGCCAAGGGTCATAAAACGTCTTGCGCATACAACCCCCAATGTTGACGAGTGCGGTCTTTACCATAAGGTCTTGCTACGTCTGTTAATTGATTCGGAAAACTACCCGCTTGGTCGACAATGCCAAATTGTTCTTCTGTCGTATAAGAAAAACCGCTGATAATCGTCTGCTTATCTGACAATTGATAATTAGCTTGCAACTCGCCGCCGGTGCGCTTATCGACTAACGCATTGCGGTTAAAATAGTTAGGCTGCACTTGCGATAAATTATCGAATGAAAAACTGTCGTGATAAATGCGCGTGTCTAGCGTTAACTGCTCTAACAACCGCCATTGACGACTTAATTGCAGAAAATAATCCTCGTAATTCTGCTCAGTTTGATTGCTTAACGCATACGAAGTCCCGATAAACGCGCCGGTTTGTTTTTTTATATAACGCCCTTCCAGCTTAAAATCCTGATAGCCCAAGCGCCATTCCAAATCATTACGCCCTTCGCTTAAATCGCTAACCCCTGGCGCTAACGAGTTCTGACCTTGTAGGCTTAACACATCTTCTGGCACGGGTGAGCGAATCCCATCAGTATCGGCATAGTTATAATGCAGTACCGCTTCTGCACCATTGGCAAATTTTTGTCCCCAAGACGCGCGATATTGCTGAGTAGCAAAACTACCGCCGCCCGCTGTCGCGTGTACGCCGTTAACATCGCTAGCGTCTTCGGTAATCACGTTAATAACGGCTAAAAATGCATTCGCGCCATACAGCGCCGAACCTGTGCCGCGCACGACTTCGACACGCTTAATCGTCGTGACCGGCAAGTCGTCATAAACCCAAGTGCTACCGGCATTGTTTAAGTTATGGTCTAACGGGTGGCCGTTTAACATAAACAACACCTTATCAGAAAATAACGTTTTCACGCCGCGCACTTCGACTTCACGTACGCCTAACATGGTTTGAGTAATACCTAAACCCGGAATCAAACGCAACACATCTAATAGATTTCTAGCGCCAATATGACGAATTTCATCTTGCGTCACGACCGAAGTCGTCGCCACCGATTTATCAATGCGCTCTTCTAGCTTAGAGGCGGTCACGACGACTTGACGTTCTGCCGCTAAAAACTTTAATTCATTTTCTAGCTCAGTATCATCAGTACTGGCAGTAACAGAGACCGGCACCGTGACTAACAAGGCCGAAAACAAAGCGCGAGTCTTCTTCATAGCAATGACTATAAAGCCTCAGCGACCGTCGCGGTAATCATAAATAACTTACTAAAACCGCTAATATCAAACACATCGCGTAAGGTTGCGTTCATCGCGCATAACCGCACCGAGCCTTGCGCAGGTTCAACTCGCTTTGCTGCTAATAAAAACACCCTCAGCGCAGCACTACTGATATAACTCACGTCGCTAAAATCAAATACTAAATGGGTGTGGCCTTCACTAATCCAAGCCAAACATTGTTGTTCTAAATCCTTAGCACTGGCGGCGTCTATACGTCCAGATAGCGAAATAACTAAACTGTTATTCTGCCGCGCCGATGAAATTGTAAGCATAATAGTCTCTTAATCGTTGAATAATAATCGTAATTCGCAACGCTCACCGTCATGACGACTGCGCACTTGATCGGCCAGCCTATGCAACATATAACCGGCCATTTGTGTCACTGCACCATCATCGGTCAGCATGGCTTCGTGACTAGGCGCGTGCGTTGAAATCGGTAACGCCTTGCCTTTGTAATAAAGGATAACGGTAAAAGTATACTCGTTAAAGATTGTTTCGAGTTCAATTTTATCGTTATTAGCAGTTGTTACATCGCACAAACCGTGCTCGGTTAAAATTTCAAATGCTTGCCAGGTTGCATATTCGGCTCTATGCACGACTTCATAACGCGCGCCCCAACTTTTACCTTGCAGCTCTAAAAACCGAATCACATCATCGATAGAGCTATGCTGAGCGTCAAAGCTTTTACGCCTGCGAGTATGATTGCGAATTTGAAACACTGCCGATAACACAACCGCGACAAACACACCTAAGCTGACGCCAGAAAATAACAAATGCTGTAAGGTTTCTGATGCTTGCAGATACTGTGATGCTTGCAGATACTGTGATGCTTGCAGACGCTCATAGCTAACACCTAAGATTAAACCTATGCCTAATGCTAAAATCTTACGGTTATCTAACAACCTAGATGCAATAACTTGTAAGCCTGATAACGACGTAAACGCTGCTAAAAAAATCAACGCCGAACCCATCACTGGTAAAGGCAACAACTGCCAAAACACAATCGCCTTAGGCATAAACGCCATTAAGACCATTAACGCCGCTAATGCATAAGCTAGATACCGACTGGTACAACCAGTCGATGCCGCTAAACTAACTGCACCACCGCTAGACGTTAATGGCAAACCATTTAAAAACGCATTAAAAATATTGGTTAAGCCTTCGGCAAACAAACCTTGTTTAATCAAATTCAAATCAGGCCGTTTCCAATCGGCATCATTAAATCGTTGCGCTGCGACTAACGCACCAAAGCCATGTAGTGCTAAAAATAACCCGGTGGCAATCGCCGGTAATATCGATTGCAGGTTAATAGACCAACCAAGCTGCATAGGTTTAGGTAAATAGAATAAAGGGGCATCATGTAATAGCTCCCAGGCTTCTGCAGGAATCGCCCCCAAATAATAACTGGCTAGAAAACCGGCTAATAAGCCTAAAAAAGCAGAAAATAAGCGTAAATAACCCGATGACCAGACATTAAACACTATCATCGTACCTAGCGTTAATACACAGAGCAAAGCATGTTCAGTGGTCGTTATTAATGTTGAATCGATTTCCAAAACTAACTTAATACCGAAAGAACCTAGGCCTAAACCGATTAACAATACTGCTAAACCGGCTACTTGTACCGTAAACACGCTACGCAAGCGTTGAAATAACAAAGCAAAACCGATTTGCGCAACACCGACGATTCCAACCATACCAAACACAGCACCAACGCCACCCTGGGCTTTTGCCAATGCGAGTCCGGCAAAAGGTTGATGATGTCGCTTGTAACGGACAAAAATAACCTGAGCCAATTTGATAATAACGTAGCGTCTGCAATACGACGCCCAGCCCCGATGCGACTAGCGTCGCTGAGATTAATTGCATGGATTGCTCAGCGTTTAAGCCTAGTTGCCTAGCCAATAACGGCGAAATAACCAGATAAACGCCTAAAAACGACATTTGCTGTAATGCTAATAGCGCTAAAATTTGTAGCGGCGGCTTTTCATCAGTGCCGTAAACAATATGTTCGGGTTTACGCATAAGCGCTTAATCAAGTACCGGTAAAAAAGTCGAATTATCTTCGTTAGTTGCCCATAAATCGCCGGTTTCTAAGTCAAACCACCAACCATGTAACTGTAAGGTTTTGTCGTCTAACCGCTGTTTAATCCACGGATAAGTTTGTAAGTTATCTAATGAACCACGTATTGCTGCCCGCTCAACCAAGTGTTGATGGTTTTGTAAATTTTCAATATCGATTTCTCTGACATCTGCATTATCGACACTATCAGAAGGCGTGACTTGATCCAATACATAGCGATAACACGCCGACATCGCAATACTTACCCAGTCACCAATAAAATCTCGCGGGACTTTTTTKTYSTCCTGATAGCATACTCAATAAC